>DATLUX010000431.1:0-33084 GCA_035577805.1 Verrucomicrobiia bacterium | reverse complement strand
TGCTCGTCGCTCGCGCCTAGCGGGAGGCCAAAATCCCTTGCGGCAAAACACCAGCTATTTGTGAGACACATCACTAGCGGCGGTTTATGACCGGTACGTGTTTTGAGTGCTCATGAATGTGTTCAACTTCAGGATAGACGCGCCCTGAAGTTTCGCGCCTAATTACAAGCACATTACCCCTCGATGCGTCGTCGTGTGGCGTGCTTTTTTCATGGCAGACGAACTGGCAAATGTGGTGGCAGCCCTGGGCTTGGAGAAATATTCCCGGCACATCTTTCTGTGCGCTGACCAAACCGAGCCCCAGTGCGCCCCGCGCGAACAAACCTTGGTCTCCTGGGAATTCCTCAAGCGGCGCCTCAAAGAATTGAACCAGGTCGGACCCCAACCACTGGCCTACCGCAGCAAGGTCAATTGTCTGCGGGTGTGTGTGCGCGGCCCGATCGCGGTCGTGTATCCGGACGGCGTCTGGTATCATTCCTGCACGCCGGAGACATTGGAACGCATCATCCAACAGCACCTGATTAACGGCGAGCCGGTGCGCGAATTCGCCTTTGCCTTTAATGCCGCCGGGCAAGCCCCGCGCGGCGAAACCCAGTATTAGCAATTTTCGATTGGCGATATTGGCGATTGGCGATATTGGCGATTTTCGATTGGTGGAAATTGGAAATTGGAAAAATTGGAAATTGAAAATTGAACATCAGAACGGCAGGTTTGGCTTGTGACGACCAACGAAGCGCGCGCCTTGCTGGACCGACTTCTGGGCGGCCAGATCACCGCCGACGAGGCGTTGCGCGCTTTTCAAGCCGCTCCGGTGGCTGATCTCGGGTACGCGCGCGTCGATATTCACCGTTCGTTGCGCAAGAATTTTCCGGAAGTTGTTTATGGCGAAGGCAAGACTCCGGCGCAGGTGGCTGGGATTGTGCGGGAAATCGCGCGACGCGAGCAACGGTTCCTGGTCACACGCATCACTCCAGCCCATGTGCGGGCCATCCGCCGCGTATTGCCTGGGGCGCTGCATCATGAGTTGGCCCGCTGCGTCAGCGCGCCGGGCCCAGCGCGCGGCTCGGACCCTGCCCACGCTTCCAGCTCCAGGCCGGGCATCATCGCGGTGCTTTCGGCCGGCACCAGCGATATGGCGGTGGCGGAAGAAGCCGCGGTTACAGCCGAAGTGATGGGCAACCTCGTGTTGCGGTTATATGACGTGGGCGTGGCCGGCTTGCATCGGTTGTTGGCCCATTTGGAAACTCTCCAACGTTGCCATGTCATCATCGCCGTGGCCGGCATGGAAGGGGCTCTGCCCAGTGTCGTGGCGGGGTTGGTCGGATGCCCGGTCATCGCGGTGCCAACCAGTGTTGGGTATGGCGCCAATTTGGGCGGGTTAACTGCGCTCTTTGGGATGCTCACCAGTTGCAGCAGCGGCCTGACGGTGGTGAACATCAACAACGGCTTTGGCGCCGGTTACGCCGCCAGCCAAATTAACGCGATGATTGCCGCTGGCGGATCGGACCGCAGTCAGCCTCCTTTGGCCCGGGACGGCCACTTGTCTAAACGACCGGGGGCCGCACCCCAGCCTGGCGCCGGCACCGATGGCCGGCGTGGGCGGCGTGGTCGATCGGCGGCCGCGCGCCGCACCCGTTCCGAGAGGCGGACTGACGCATGAAAACGCTTTATCTGGACATCTTCAGTGGTGTGAGCGGCGACATGTTTATTGGCGCCCTGCTGGACCTGGGGGTCGACTACGGACGGTTCGAACAGGAACTGCGTCGGCTGGGTTTGGATGAATTTCATCTTCACGTCTCGCGCCAGCAACGGGCCCACATCGCAGGGACGAAGTTTGATGTGGAATTGGAGCACGAGGATCATGAGCACCACGGCGGGCACCATGGCCACGAGGAGCAGGAGGGGCACGGGCAGCACGGGCAGCACGAGCAGCACGAGCATCACGGCCACGGCGAGCATCGGCACGCGGAACATTCCCATGCGCATGCGCACGCTGCGGGAGCGGACGGGCACGGAGACGCGCATGCAGATGAACATGATCATGGACACGGGCAGGAACATGAACATGAACATGAACATGGACATGGTCGAACCTTTGCGGAGATCCGGGACCTGATCACGCGCAGTCGGCTGTCGGATTGGGTGAAACAGAAAGCCATTGCGGTTTTCCAGCGCGTGGCCAACGCGGAGGGCAAGATCCACGGGTACCCGGCTGAACAAGTTCACTTCCACGAGGTCGGTGCGGTGGATTCCATCGTTGATATTGTGGGAGCCTGCGTGGGTCTGGAGTTGCTCGACCGGCCGCGGGTATTGGCCGGTCCGGTGGTGGAGGGCACCGGCTGGGTCCATTGCGCGCATGGCCGCTTTCCCTTGCCCGCGCCGGCCACGTTGGAGATTTTGGCCGAGCGCGGCGTGTCGATCACCCAATGCGCGGAGCCGCATGAGTTGGTGACCCCGACGGGCGCGGCGTTGTTGGCGGAGTTCGCGGAAGGTTTCGGGCCCATGCAGGGCTTGAAATTGCTCCGAGTCGGGTACGGACTGGGCTCCCGCGATAACCAAACCCGTCCCAACGTGCTCCGTGCTGTCCTGGCGGAAGCTGGGGCCGAGGTCCATGACTGGGAGAGGGACACGGTGACGGTCTTGGAGACGAACTTGGATGACACCAATGCGGAGTGGTTGGGCAACTTGGCGGAGCAAGCCCTGGCCCAAGGCGCGCTGGATGTAGTTTGCACGCCCGCGCAGATGAAGAAAAACCGGCCCGGCGTGTTGCTGACCATTTTGTGCGCCGACGCTCAGGCCGATCAGTTTTGCGCGTTAATCCTTCGGGAAACCACGGCTTTTGGCGTCCGACGCCATCAGGTTGAACGCAGAAAACTTCGCCGGGAACAGATCACAGTGGAAACGCCGTATGGCCCCGTGGAAGTGAAGTTGGGTCGGTTGGACGGGCAGGTGGTGCAGGCAGCTCCGGAGTACGAGTCGTGCCGACGCATCGCCGAACAGAAACGCGTGCCGCTGAAAAGTGTCTACGAAGCCGCATTGCGCAATGCCCCACAACCCGCAACCAGGAACTAGGAACGAGCAACCAGGAACCAGGAACGAGCAACCAGGAACCAGGAACGAGCAACCAGGAACCAGGAACGAGCAACTAAGAAGCAGCAACCAGCAACTAAGATCCAACCATCCCCTCATGCTCGATTCCAAGTTTCTTGAGTTACTTTGTTGTCCGGAGACGCGACAACCGTTACGGGCAGCGGACCCGCAGTTGCTGGAGAAATTGAACCAGCGAATCGCCGCCGGTGGAGTGCTCAATCGGGTGGGCCAGGCGGTCGGGCGCCGTTGTGATGGCGGATTGATCCGCGGCGACGGGCTTTATCTTTACCCGATTTGGGACGGCATTCCGGTGCTGTTGATGGATGAGGCGATTCCGTTGGAGCCCGGGCGTGTTGCTGCGCCGCCGGCGTCGTCTTGACGAGTTAGGAATGGAAGAAACTATGCAGCGCCTGCTTGTCGCCGATGACGCCTCGCCTTATGCCGAGACGGTTTTGCAGGATCTATCTTACGCAGGGTTGAGCGCTGAACTGGAAGTGCTGGTGGTGACCGTGGCGGATGTTTGGCTGCCGATCAATACCGCCGGGCCCCAACCTGTGACGCCGCCGGTTCCGCCGTCGCCAGCGATTCGCAAAGCCCGGGAACAGGCGTTGGAGGCGGTGCGCAGCGCGCAGGCGCAGGCGGACGGCGCGGCCGAACGGTTGCGAACGCTCTTCCCGAAATGGAACACCTCCGGGTGGGCCTGCGCGGACTCTCCCGCCTGGGGCATCTTGACCAAAGCAGCCGAATGGAAGGCCGACTTGATCCTGGTGGGGTCTCATGGGCGATCGGCCTTGGAACGTTTGTTCCTCGGCAGTGTCTCGCAGAAGGTGGTCGCCGAGGCCGTCTGTTCAGTCCGTATCGCGCGTCCGCGGCCACACCCGCAGCTGAACCGGCTTCGAATCGTGACGGCGATTGATGGTTCCCCGGATTCCCTGGGCGCAGTGCGCGCGGTGGCGGGCCGTGCCTGGCCGGCATCAGCGGAGTTCAAGCTCGTTGCCGTGATGGATCCCCGATTGGAGACTGCGCTGGCCTGGCCGGACATTTACGGTGCGGATTGGGTGCTGGAGCAGGATCAGGCGGTCCGCGACGCCGTTGGGCGCATGACAGAAGAGTCCGCCGGGGTCCTGCGTGCCGCGCGACTGAAGGTCGACACCCAGATTCTGCACGGCGATCCCAAACAGGAACTGTTGCGTTACGCGCAGTCCTGGGAAGCAGACGCGATCTTTCTGGGCGCGCGCGGGCGACAGCATGGCGGGCGATTGGCGTTGGGGACGATGGCGTCGGCCGTGACGGCTCGCGCTCACTGCAGTGTGGAAGTAGTCAGAGTGGGCTAGTGCTATCAATAGTGCCCAGTGCGCAGTGCCCAGTGTTAAGTGCTCAGGCGAATGCCACCCGAAGGATTGCCAGGTACGTAGCCGGGGGGCTGTGGACTGAGAACTGTGGACTGTGGACTAAGAACTGCGCACTGACCTACAGCGGTGCGGTGGTGAGCTCGATGCGCAGGATGGATGATTTGCCTGGGGCCAGGATCAGCTTGTTTTTGCCGACGTTGCCCGACTCCACACAAAGCATGGCTTGGTACTCTTCGTTGCCGAGATCGGGCATTTGCTGCGCCTTGGCGATCCAGGGATTCCAGATCACGGTCGAAGCGGAGCCTTGCTTTTCGATGCGAATCCGGCGTCGCAACGCGCGATCCAGGATTTCCACCGGGCCCGTGGTGTCGAAATAAACGTTATCGACTTCCGATTCGATCGGGATGGCGGCGGCGCCTTCGGTCTTCTGGGTATGATGATCGACTTTGTCGAGGTACGACACGCCCTGGAGCCCGGCGATGGAGACGGCGCGGATATCGCCCACGGCGAAGTAAGTGTGCAGACAGTTCTCGATCCCAAGCTCGTGATCCGCCGAACAGTTGGTCAGGATTAATTCCAACACCAGCCGGTCGGTCACCGTGACCACATAATTGGCCGCAAAGGCCGGCCACATGGCGCTCTCCGCCGTGCCGGGGAACCCGAACCGCAAACTAACGCCCCCATCGGGCACCGTGGTGGCCTCGTGCAATTCCCATTCGGTCGTGCGCGCAAACCCGTGAGAAGGCGAGGCCTCGCGCGGGCCGAACCACGGGAAGATGATGGGCACACCTCCGCGAATCGACTGGCCGAGGGCAAAGCGGCTGCAACGACTGGTAAAGAGCAGCGGGGGCTCGTCCTTCTTCTGGAAGTCACTCACCTGCGCGCCCAGCAGGTAGACCTCGGCTGTGCTCCAGTCAGTGTTGATCTCAATCTTAGGTAACTCGCCGTTACCTTCGAGGATGGTCACACGTCCCGGAATCTCAAACCGCTTCAGCCGCTCTGCAAGGTCGGTTGATATCATATCTATATGACCTGCGGACCACAGCCTAGGGGGTTACGGGTTGGCTCGCCACCTTTTTCCGCGCCTGTTTCACGGTAGACCAAACCAGCCTCGAACCGCGCGGAGCATTTGGTAGGGCAATTATCGCTTGTGCATCGCCAAGGTGGAAACGGATTGCGGCAAGCCCGCCGCATAATGATCTTAGAAGCATGGTGGCCCTGTCGGCGGTCTGCGATTCGACCGCCGACCTTCTGCACGAGGGCCCGGTGGTCATGGACGTGATCTCCGAGCGGGGCATCAATCGTGCTCAACCAACTGTTACCTCCCATCACCGGGCCTTATCCGTTCCCTGAAAATCTGCGAAAACTGCCCTGAAATAAGGGTTTAGCGCGTGGGCGCCGGGCCTGTCCGAAGGAAAATTCCCGCAGAGATCTGTTGCAGTTGCGGACTGACTTTGCAAAAGATCTTCAAATTTGATTGTTCCGATGGATGACAGCCGGCGACCAAGCACAGACTCACTATGACTGAGAGCATCCGTTCCTCGAATTTTGCCGGGAACCGCGGCGTCCTGCGGCGCGCGCCGGGGGCGCAGGGCCTCTATGATCCGCGGTTCGAGCATGACGCTTGCGGGGTGGGATTTCTTGTCAATGTCAAGGCGCGCAAGTCCCATGACATCGTGCAGCAGGCGTTGCAGATCCTGCGTAATCTCGACCATCGCGGCGCCTGTGGTTGTGAAGCCAACACGGGCGACGGGGCCGGCATCCTCTTGCAGATGCCGCACGAATTCCTGAAAGGCGCCGTCAAAGCCGCTGGCTTCAGTTTGCCGGGCGCGTCCGAGTATGGCGTCGGCATGGTGTTCCTGCCGCCGGACGCCGTTGAGCGTCGGGCCTGCGAGCAGGCCTTCGAGACGATCGTGGCGGAGGAAGGCCAACGGTTCCTGGGCTGGCGAACCGTGCCGACGGACAACTCGTCGTTGGGCGAAACGGCCAAGGCGAGCGAGCCGTGCATGCGCCAGATCTTCATCGGGCGCAGCAGCAAGCTGGGCGACGACATGGCGTTCGAACGCAAGCTCTACGTTATTCGCAGGCGGGCGGAGAACGCGATCCGTTACTCGGGCATGGCGGGAGGCCAGTATTTCTACGTCTCGAGCCTTTCCTACAAGACGATCATCTACAAGGGCATGCTCATGCCCGAACAGGTCGACAAATATTATGCGGACCTGCGCGACCCGGCGATGCAGACGGCCCTGGCGCTGGTGCATTCGCGCTTTTCCACCAACACTTTTCCGAGCTGGGAACGCAGCCATCCGTACCGTTACCTGGCGCACAATGGCGAAATCAACACCTTGCGGGGCAACATCAACTGGATGCGCGCCCGCCAGGCGATGATGGAATCCGATCTGTTCGGGGACGATCTCCAGAAACTCTTTCCCGTGATTAACACGGACGGCAGCGATTCGGCCATGTTCGATAACTGCCTGGAGCTGCTGGTGCTGGCCGGGCGCTCGCTGCCGCACGCCATGATGATGATGATCCCCGAGCCGTGGAGCAATCATGAGTCGATGAGCGACGAGAAAAAGGCGTTTTACGAGTTCCATTCCTGTTTGATGGAACCCTGGGATGGTCCGGCGTCGATTGCATTTACCGACGGCAAAAAGATTGGCGCCTCGCTCGACCGCAACGGCCTGCGGCCTTCGCGTTATTATGTGACCAAGGACGACCTGGTCATCATGGCCTCGGAAGCCGGCGTGCTGGATGTCCCCCCCGAAAAAGTCCTGCTCAAAGGACGCCTGCAGCCCGGGCGAATGTTTTTCATCGACATCGAGGAAGGCCGCATCGTGGCCGATGAAGAGATCAAGAATAAGATCGCGGGCGAACATCCGTACCGCCTGTGGCTCGATCAACACATGATCGAGCTAGCCAAACTGCCGGACTCGCCGCATCTGCCCGAGCCGAGCCACGAGACGGTGCTGCAACGCCAGCAAGCTTTCGGCTACACCTTCGAGGACTTGCGGCTGTTGATGGTGCCGATGGCGCGTGACGGCGTCGAGGCGCTCGGTTCGATGGGCACCGACACCCCGCTGGCCGTCTTGTCGGATAAACCGCAGTCGTTGTTCAACTATTTCAAGCAACTCTTCGCGCAAGTCACCAACCCGCCCATCGACTGCATCCGCGAAGAGATCGTGATGTCGGCCGAAACCACCATCGGGTCCGAGAAAAACCTGCTCAAAGCCCGGCCCGAGAGCGCGCATCTGATCGAGCTCAAGTCGCCCATCCTGACCAACGAAGAACTGGCCAAGCTGCGGCACCTGGATACTCCCGGCTACAAGTCCACCTCGTTGCCCATTCTTTTTCCGATCGCCGACCGGGCCGCCGGGCTGGAGTCGGGCATGACCGCGTTGTGCGCGGCGGCAGACCAGGCCATTGCGGACGGGTTCAATATTTTGATCCTGTCCGATCGCGGGATCGACCGGGACCATGCGGCCATCCCGTCGTTGCTGGCGGTCTCGGGGTTGCATCATCACTTGATTCGGAATGGCACGCGCACGCGGGTCGGGTTGGTGCTGGAATCAGGCGAACCGCGCGAAGTGCATCATTTTTCGCTGTTGATCGGTTATGGCTGCGGGGCGATCAACCCGTACCTGGCTTTCGAGACGCTCGACGACATGATCAGCCAGGGGCTGCTCAAGAATGCTGACCATAAAATCGGCTGCAAAAACTTCGTCAAGGCTGCCGTCAAAGGGGTGGTGAAGGTGATCTCCAAAATGGGCATCTCCACCATCCAAAGCTATCGCGGCGCCCAAATCTTCGAAGCCGTCGGCTTGCATCGTTCGGTGGTGGACAAGTACTTCACCTGGACACCGAGCCGTGTGGAAGGCGTGGGCATCGAGGTGCTCGCGCGCGAAGTGGAAATGCGCCATCGCCACGCCTTTCCGGATCGGCCGGTCAACGGGCACACTCTCGAAGCGGGCGGCCAGTACCAATGGCGGGCCGACGGCGAGTTGCATTTGTTCAGTCCGCAGACCGTGCACAAGTTGCAGCACGCGGTGCGCACCGGCCATTACAACATCTTCAAGGAGTATTCCAAACTGGTGGATGACCAGTCCAAGTATCATTACACCCTGCGGGGCCTGCTGGATTTCAAGCCGTCCACACCCATCCCGATCGACGAGGTCGAGCCGGTGGAAAGCCTGCTGAAGCGGTTTAAGAGCGGGGCGATGAGCTACGGCTCGATCAGCAAGGAAGCGCACGAAGCCCTGGCCATCGCGATGAATCGCATCGGAGGCAAAAGCAACACCGGCGAAGGCGGCGAAGATCCCGAACGTTACCTCTGGAGCAACGAACGGGGTGACTCCAAGAATTCCGCGATCAAACAGGTGGCCAGCGGCCGGTTTGGGGTGACCAGTCTTTATCTGGTCCACGCCCGCGAACTTCAGATCAAGATGGCCCAGGGCGCCAAACCGGGTGAAGGCGGCCAGTTGCCCGGCACCAAGGTTTATCCCTGGATTGCCAAGGTGCGCCATGCCACCCCTGGGGTCGGGCTCATCTCGCCGCCGCCGCATCACGACATCTATTCCATCGAAGACCTGGCCGAACTGATCCATGACCTGAAAAACTCCAACCACCACGCGCGCATCAGCGTGAAGCTGGTGGCGGAGGTTGGGGTGGGCACGATTGCGGCCGGCGTGGCCAAGGCTCACGCCGACGTGGTTTTGATCAGCGGCTACGACGGCGGCACCGGCGCCTCGCCGCAGACCTCCATCAAACATGCGGGCATCCCGTGGGAGTTGGGGCTGGCGGAAACGCACCAGACCCTGGTCTTGAACAATCTCCGCAGCCGCATCGCAGTGGAAACCGACGGCCAGCTCAAGACGGGCCGCGACGTGGTTATCGCTGCCCTGCTCGGCGCGGAGGAATTCGGGTTCGCGACCGCGCCGCTGGTGACGCTTGGTTGCATCATGATGCGCGTGTGCCATCTCAACACCTGTCCGGTGGGTGTGGCCACGCAGGAACCCGAACTGCGCAAACGTTTCACGGGCGACCCGGCGCACGTGGTGAATTTCATGCGGTTCATCGCGCAGGAAGTGCGCGAGTGGATGGCGCAATTGGGTTTCCGCACGCTCAACGAGATGGTGGGCCGCACCGATCGGCTGGAGGCGCGCCAGGCGGTGGAACATTGGAAGGCCAAAGGCCTTGATTTCGCCAAGATCCTGTATCAACCCGACGTGGGCCCGGAAGTCGGCCGCTATTGTCAGATCGCGCAGGATCATGGGTTGGACAAATCCCTCGATCAAACGTTGCTGCTGCAGTTGTGCAAGCCGGCCATTGAACGAGGGGAGAAGGTCATCGCCACCGTTCCGATCAAGAACGTGAATCGGGTGGTGGGCACCATCGTCGGCAGCGAAGTCACGCGCCGCCACAGAGCCGAAGGCTTGCCGGAAGACACGATCCGGATTCATTTCAAAGGTTCCGCGGGCCAGAGTTTCGGGGCCTTCATGCCGAAGGGCATGACGTTTGTGCTGGAAGGCGACGCCAACGATTACCTGGGCAAAGGGTTGTCCGGCGGGAAGATTATTCTTTATCCACCGCAGGGTTCCTCGTTCCAGCCTGAGGCCAACATTATTACGGGGAACGTGGCGCTCTATGGCGCCACCGGCGGCGAAGCCTATATCAGCGGCATGGCCGGCGAACGATTCTGTGTCCGCAACTCCGGCGTGCATGCGGTGGTCGAGGCGGTGGGCGATCATGGCTGCGAATACATGACCGGCGGAAAAGTGGTGATCCTCGGCCCCGCTGGCCGGAACTTTGCGGCCGGCATGTCAGGCGGCGTCGCTTATGTGCTGGATGAAAAAGGGGACTTTGCCACCCGTTGCAATTTGCAGATGGTAGGTTTGGAGAAATTCGAGGACCCGGCGGAAGTGGAGGAAGTGCGGCAGATGATCGAACGCCACGCCGAATGCACGCGCAGCCAGCGGGCCTGGAAGATCCTGGCTTCCTGGCAAAAGTATTCCCGTCAGTTCGTCAAAGTCATGCCCAACGATTACAAGCGAGTCCTGCAGACTCTGGACAAGATGAAACAGCAAGGATTAAGCGGGGACGAGGCGATCATGGCTGCGTTCGAAGCCAATGCCCGCGACGAAGCGCGTTTGGGTGGAAGCTGAGTGACCTGCGTCACCCCTATTTTGACCACGAACCGTCACCGGCTTTGGATGTCCGATTTTCAACTGGCGTTTTTGCCATCCCAATTGGCAATCGAACATCGACTATTGGCGGCCAAGTCACCCACGGGTGGCTGGTCAGGTGAGCGGAGATGTTTCGCCGGACTCACCCCTCACCCCGGCCCTCTCCCCATTGAGGGGAGAGGGAGTGAGCTGGTGCTTGCCGGACTTTTTACGACCTGATACTCAACTAGCATTCATGGGTAAACCGACTGGATTCACTGAATACCTGCGCGAGCTGCCGGTAGACCGCAAAGCGAGCGAACGCATCCGAGACTGGCTCGAGTTCCACGAGCACATGGACGACCAGAAGCTCCAGGAACAGGCCGCCCGCTGCATGGATTGCGGCGTGCCCTTTTGTCATACCGGCACGCTGCTCAGCGGCATGGCCAACGGATGCCCGATCAATAATCTCATCCCCGAATGGAATGATTTGATTTATCGCGGGCTTTGGCGCGAAGCCCTGGAGCGGTTGCATCGAACCAACAACTTCCCCGAATTCACCGGCCGGGTCTGCCCCGCCCCCTGCGAAGGCTCGTGCGTGCTGGGCATCAGCAGTCCGCCCGTCACGATCAAAAACATCGAGTGTTCGATCATCGATCATGCCTGGGAACAAGGTTGGGTGACCGCCGAAGCCCCCAGCCACCGCACCGGCAAGAAAGTTGCCGTGGTCGGGTCCGGTCCGGCCGGCCTCTGCGCGGCAGCCCAGTTGAACCGCGCCGGGCAGACCGTGACCGTCTTCGAACGGGCCGATCGCCCGGGCGGTTTGCTCATGTACGGCATCCCCAACATGAAGTTGGACAAGGAAAAGGTCGTGCTGCGCCGGCTGAAGAACATGGAAAAGGAAGGCATCCGTTTTGTTTGCAACACGGAGATTGGAAAGGATCTGCCGGCCGCTCAATTGTTGGAGGACTTCGACGCCATCGTGTTGTGCACCGGCGCCACCAAACCGCGCGATCTGCCGATCGAAGGGCGCCAGCTCAAAGGAATCCATTTCGCCATGGAATTCCTGCATCAGAACACCAAATCCCTCCTTGACGGTCACAAGAACGGCCACTACATCTCCGCGGCCGGCAAAGACGTCATTGTGATCGGTGGCGGCGATACCGGCACCGATTGCGTCGGCACTTCCATGCGGCACGGTTGCCGGAGCCTGGTTCAGCTGGAGATCCTGCCCCAACCGCCCGAGGAACGCGCCGCGGACAATCCGTGGCCGGAATGGCCCAAGATCTACCGGCTCGACTACGGCCAGGAGGAAGCCAAGGACGTGTTTGGCGCCGATCCCCGCGTGTACCTGAGCACGGCCAAGAAGTTTGAGAGCGACGAGAACGGCCAGGTCAAGGCGGTGCACCTGGTTAACATCCAGTGGAGCAAGAACGAGAAAGGCCAATTCGTGCCCAAGGATGTTCCCGGCACCGAACGAGTGGTGCCCGCGCAATTGGTGCTCTTAGCCATGGGCTTTCTGGGGCCAGAACAGCCGTTGTTGGAGGCATTGGGCGTCGAGCGCGATGGGCGGTCCAACGTGAAAGCCGAGCATGGCCGCTTCCAGACGTCCATCCCCAAGGTGTTTGCGGCCGGGGACTGTCGTCGCGGCCAGAGCTTGGTGGTGTGGGCCTTCAACGAAGGCCGCGGCGCTGCCCGCGAATGCGATCGCTGGCTCATGGGCCACACGGATCTGCCGTAAACGGTTCCCGGTTCCCGGTTCCCGGTTCTCGGTTCAGGGTTCCCGGCTCGGGGTCCGATTCAACTTTGAACCAAGCAGCTCCTTGAATTGAAGGTAAGCAATTTGCTGTAGCGACGGTCTGTGACCGCCGAGGATGAGAAGGAGCCGGAACCAGTAGCTGAAGAAGCGGGCACTTTGTGCCTTTCTCACCCCTCACCCTGGCCCTCTCCCCGTTGAGGGGAGAGGGAGATGTTCGTGCTCAGGTTCCTCCAGCGGGGTGACCGGATCGATCCAGGCCCAACAAAAGCCGCCTAGCAGATAAACAATGGAGGAAATGAGGAAAGCCAGGTGCCAGTCGCGTTGGGTGTGATACAGGATGAACCCCACCGCCAGCGGACAGAGCATGCCGCCAAAGTTGCCCATCATGTTCATACTGCCGGAGACAGTGCCGGCGAATTTGCCGCCGACATCCATGCAGGTGCTCCACGCGCCGGGCATGGTGAGGTCATTGCAGAAGCTCGCGAATCCCATGGCCAGCATCGCCAGCAGAGGGTCCTTGATGTAGTACGAAGCCATCAAAAGGATGGCCGCGCCGGTGAATCCGGCATAGGCGAACACGCGGCGGATCCGGGTCAGATTCACGCCTCGAACAATCAATCGATTGGAGATCCACCCGGCCGTCAATGACCCGAAGCCTCCGAAGAACAACGGGATGCCGGCCAGGGCCGCCGCCAGAACCATCGTGGTGGTCTCCGAGGTCAGGTGCATGGGACCTTCCAGCATGCCCGCCAGCCACGACATTAAGGCATTCGACTTCAGATCCGTGCCGCGGGCGTCTTTGAGATAAGCAGGCAACCAGGTGATGTAGAAGTACCACCCGTAGCTCAGGCAAAAATATTGGACCCAGAGTAGCCAGACCGTCGGGCGCCCCAGAAAACTCCACGGCACGGCGCCGTGTCCGGGAAGATTTTCCTCGTTTTCCTTGAGTAACTCCAACTCGGCGGCGTTGACTCCCTTGTGATCGCGCGGGTTGTCTCGAAACCACCAGGCAAATACGGCGGCCCAGGCGACGCCGAGCAGGGCGAAGATGACAAACGCTTGGCGCCAACTGGCGACGCTCATCACGGCCACCACCAACAACGGCGTGAAAGCCCCGCCCCAGCGCGCCCCCATCCACATGGTGGCTTGAACCCGCGTCCGTTCCACTCGCGGCAGCCAATTGCTGAACGCCTTCGTCAGGTTGGGGAAGCAACCCGCCTCTCCGGCCCCGAAGAGGAAGCGGGTCACCAGCAAGGACAGGTAACTCCACACCCAGCCAGTCGCCGCTGTGAAAAAGGACCACCAGAGCACGACGCGCAGAAGCACCTTGCGCGCACCAACCCTGTCCCCTAACCAGCCCGTGGGGATCTCGAACAAGGCGTAAGCCAAGCCGAAAGCCGAAAACACCGCTCCTTTTTGTCGATCATCCAATCCCAACTCCCGCGCCATGTCGGGCATAGTCTGGGCGATGCAGACGCGGTCGATGTACTGGACCACCGCCAGCACAATTGCGAATACGATCAGCCAGTAACGGGTGCGTGTGGGTTTCCCGAGCGTGCCGACGGACGTGGGCAGAGTGGGGCGCTCTGCGGGGAAATCGTGCATGCGAAAGCTTCCGGAAATTCCAGCGGCCTGTAAATCCTCATTTCTGGCCTGCATTATCTCGGGCGCATTTAGCCACTGCCCTGAACGACGCAGTTTGGAGCGCGGCGTTTACGCCGCTTCAGCGTTAGCCGGGTCAAGAGCCAGGGAACTGTCCAACGCTTCCTCCGCTCTCCAACTTCAAGCGGCCTAAAGGCCGCGGTCCCGGGGCAGTGCCTGAATCCACGTATTATCCTTCGGTCACCCATGCGAGAGCTCTCGCAGGAGTTGAAACCAGACGGGGAACCGTCATCCTGCGCCCATGAATAACGTCTGCCCGGCTGTGGCCCATGCCTGAGCTGGCTGAAGTGGAGTTCTTTCGTCGTCGCTGGACAGTCGGCGAAGGACAACGCATCCGCAAAGTCGCCGTGCACGGCACCAAACGCCTGTTTCGCGGAGTCCACACACCTGGACTTGTGCGTGTCCTGACCGGAGCCCGGATGACGGGTTCCGCCGCGCACGGCAAACAGATGCTCTTCCGGTTTTCGCGGCAAGCGTGGCTGGGCGTTCACTTGGGCATGACCGGGGAGCTGCGAGTCGAACCGCCCGCCTTCGTCCCTGGCAAACATGATCATCTCGTCTTGTTTCTGAGCCGCCGCGCTCTCGTCTTCAGTGACGCGCGCCAATTCGGGCGAATCCGTTTCCATCAGGGCGCGGCGGAGCCGGAATGGTGGCGTAACTTGCCGCCAGCCGTAAATTCGCGGGCGTTCACGCTCGAGCGCATGGCGAATTATCTCACTCGTCATGCCCGCGCGCCGCTCAAGGCGGTGTTGCTGGCTCAGGACGCATTCCCCGGCGTGGGCAATTGGATGGCCGACGAGATTCTCTGGCGGGCGCGGTTGCATCCGGCCCAGCCGGCCGGGCGTGTGCACAGGAATGATGTGCCGGTGTTGTGGCGCGCGGTTCGATCGGTGTGCCGGGATGCGCTTCGGCTGCTGGCGCCGGACTATGCGGATCCACCAGCCAGCTGGTTGTTCCGGCATCGCTGGGAACCCGGGGGACGTTGTCCGCGGCATCGTGTGCTGCTGGAACGTGACACGGTGGGCGGACGCACCACCGCCTGGTGCCCGCGTTGTCAGGTAGATCAGGAAATCCCGAAGAACGTCAGATACGGTTCTGCGCGTGCTTCGCGCAGCAGCAGCAAGCCCAGTTCGCGCAGGTGATAATCTCCCCACAGGGAGCTTTCGCCGTTAGGCACTTTCTCGCCGCGCGCGACATAATCCCAGCCGTTGGGCCGGTGATAAACCGAATGCGACAACAACCCGTGATGCTTTGGATCCGTGGTGAGATAGGGTTCTGAGAAGAGCGTGCGCGCCACGGTCAGCCCCGCTTGCCGATAGTGGGCGCCGGCTTTCTCGCGCCGGTTTGCGCGCAGGTAATTGCCCAAACGAACCAATCCCTGCGCCGCGATGGCGGCGGCGGAACTGTCCACCGGTTCCCAGCGATTGAACGGATCGGCGGGCCGGCGCAGATAATCCCCGAGCCGATGCAAGTTGGGCGCGCCGGTGTCCCACATGGGGATTCCATCGCGACATGAGTTTTCCATATAAAAATCCGCAGTGGCGCAGGCGGCCTTTTCGAAGGCGGCCATGGCGCGATGTCGGCCGGCGCGAGGCAGATCGCGGTCGGTAAGGGTGGCCAGGAATTCGAGTTGCTCGCTGAAGCCGCAGAGGGCCCACGCCAACCCGCGGGTCCAGGTGGAAAACGGAGAATAACCCTGCTGGGTGCTGGGACAGCGATAACGGCCGTTGACCGGGTTGAAGAGACTTTCGTGCGCGGTCCGGCCGCGCACGTCGTAGACGTCCCGGCCGGTCCCATAAAAGACATTGTAGGTCGCGGTCGCGAGGCCGTGTTCGATCAGCCTCTCCAGCAGCGGCACTTCTTCGTCCTGTTCCGCCCAGAGCCGGTGGCCGAGCCGATAAGCCACGGCCAGGGAGCGCAGCGAGCGGATTGTATCCACGAAAAGCGACTGCGGCCCGTTAAAAGAATAAATATATCCGCCTCCGCCATCGATGCGGGCCCAGCGACAGGCTTGGACCGCGCCCGACATCTTCAGAGCCAGCGCGTAAAAGTCTTGTTCCCAGGGATCAAACGGAATCTTCTCCTCCCGCATCAGCCGCAGCAGATTGCCGTAGGTGGAAATGTTGTTAAATCCATGATCATGCACGCCAACATGCGAAAGGTGCGGCGCCATCCTGGTCACGGTCCGTTCCCGGCCCAGTTCCAAAAACCGCCGCTCGCCGGTGGCATCATATTGCAGCAAGGCCGATCCAAACTGGAATCCCTGCGTCCATTCGGTCCATCCCCGGGTCGTGTAACGGCCGCGCACCGTCAACACCGGCGTGCCCCGCCGCGTCCTGCTGCCCGCCGCGCCATCCCAACTTTTTTCGAGCGCCAGGATCTTGTGCGCTGAAAGTTCGAACGCGCTTTCGATTCGCCGACGGAGCTGGCGCGCGGTCAGGTGTGAATCAATATGAAGCGCCATGCGACCTTGGGCTGGGAGATTTGGCGTCCCAGATTTGGCCTCCGAGATTTGGGAATGCCCAACGCGGCTTCATAGGCGGCGCAGATGAAAACCGCCATCGACATCGATGACCTGTCCGGTGCTGAAGGGCAATAGATCCTGGGCGATGGCCCCCACCGCCTTCGCGACGTCTGCCGGGGTGCCCCAACGGGCGATGGGGTTGAGTCCATCTCGAATCAGGCGATCATAGTGAGCTTGCACGGGACTGGTCATATCCGTGGCGATGATGCCTGGCCGAATTTCATAGACATTAATGCCCGATGAGGCCAGGCGGATTGCGAACAGTTGAGTCACCATCGACAGCGCCGCCTTCGAGACACAATAGTCGCCTCGATTGACTGACGCCGTGTAGGCGCTGACCGAGGAAATGATCACAATGCGCGGCGCCCGTCGGTTCGCGGAAGCGGACGCTTGGAGCTCTTCGATCATCCAGCGCGCCACCGCTTGCGTGAGAAAAAAGGGGCCCTTGAGATTAATGTTGAGGAGGCGGTCGAAGCTTTCTTCGCCGGCTTCGAGCAGATCGGCCCGGGCTTGGGGCGCCACGCCGGCATTGTTGACCAGCAGATCGACGCGTCCGAACTCCGTGCGCGTTCGGTCCAACAATCGCCGGCGATCCTGGGCGTGGCTGATATCGGCTTGCACGGCGACGGCGCGAATGGTCTGGCCGAAACTGGCCGCTTCAACGTTGGCCTGGCGCACGGTCTCCTCGCCGGCTGACTGGTCACGCACATAATTGATCACCAGATCCCAACCGAGTCGAGCCAGTTCCAAAGCAATGCCCCGGCCGATGCCACGCGACGCACCGGTAATGAGAGCCACGGGATTCATGCGCGCGCGAGAATAGGCAGGAAAAAGAAAAGCGGAAAGCGGAAAGCGGGAAAATGACGGCAGAAAGATGGCTGGCAGGAAGATGACGGCAGAAAAATGGGGGCAGAAAAATGGAGGGCAGAAAAATGGGGGGGGCAGAAAAATGCTCGGGCCGAGTGGGCCTTGGTTGCGATTAGGAGCTCTCCAACCTCATCTTTCTGCCGGCCATCTTTCTGCCATTTTCTGGTTTCCGCTTTCCGCTTTCCGCTTTCCGCTTTCCGCTTTTCCCCCAACTGGTTTGTCCTTAGGCTGCGGCATGCGAGTGGTGAACGTGGAGTTGGCTGAGCGCAGTTATCCCATCCTGATCGGACGCGGGTTGCTGTCCCGGCTGGGGCAGGAATGTCGCAAGCTCGGCTTGGGCAATCGTTGCGCCATCATCACGGACACTCAGGTGGGAGCCTGTTACGGCGCAACCGCGGAGAAGCGGTTGCGCGCGGCGGATTTTGAGCCGGTCCTCATCACGGTGCCGGCGGGCGAACCCTCCAAGAGCTGGAAGGTCGTCGAGCACTGCTATGATCGGCTGGCTGCGCATCGACTGGAACGTCAATCGTTCGTCGTGGCGCTGGGGGGCGGCGTGGTGGGAGATTTATCGGGGTTCGTGGCCGCGACGTATCTGAGAGGCATTGCGTTCGTGCAGGTGCCCACGACGCTCCTGGCGCAGGTGGACAGTTCGGTGGGCGGCAAAGTGGGGATCAACCTGAAGGCAGGGAAGAATCTGGTCGGCGCTTTTCATCAGCCGCGCTTGGTGTTGTGCGATCTGGATACTCTGCGCACGTTGCCGGCCCGGGAGTTTCGGTCCGGGTTGGGCGAGGTGATCAAGTATGGGGTCATTTGCGACGCCGAGTTGTTCGCCAAACTGGAGCGGGAGATGCCGAAGATCCTCAAGATGGCCCCGGCCGTGCTGACGGAAATCGTGGCGCGCTGTTGTGAGATCAAAGCGGAAGTGGTGCGCGAAGATGAAACCGAAAGCGGTTTGCGAGCCATCCTGAACTTCGGACATACCATCGGCCATGCCGTAGAAAACTCGGTCGGTTACGGCCGCTATTTGCATGGCGAAGCCATCGCGATCGGACAGGTCGCCGCCACGTTGTTGTCGGCCGTGCTGGCGCGCTTATCGCTGCTGGAAGCGCTGCGTATCTGCCGTCTGCTGGTGGCGGCCGGGTTGCCCACGCGCTTGCAACTGAACGCCGCGCAACGACGACGTCTGCGCGCCGCGATGAAACTCGACAAAAAAGTCAGCCGCGGCGAAGTGCGTTTTGTGCTCGCAGACCGGATTGGGCAAGTGCGGTGGGGTCAGCGGGTGCCAGATGAACTCATCGACGAGGTGTTGAGCCTCAAGGTGGCCGAGTGAACGGTTTGCCCCCAGGCTTTGTGATCGGGGCTTCAGTCCCCGGCCGCCCCCTCATCCCGTTACTCCGACGGGGCCGAAGTTATTATGTCCGCAGTCAGTGAAACCATCGTTCGGGAATATTTCGAGTTGCACGGATTTTTCATCCGGCAGCAGCGGAAGTATGGATCCTAAAGAACTACCAGTTCCTCCGCGACCCGCAGTTGGAACTGTTCAAGGCGCGGCGGCCTGCTCGAACACGATGATGTTTTGGATGGGCAACACGCGGATGGTTTCCACCCAGCGCAAGGGCCATGGGGCCATCTCGCGTTTGACCTGCGCTTCCGTCATCTTGTGCAGTTCCTTGATCGGCACGGCGGGATCTTCGCCCCGGAATTCCACGAAAACGATCCGGCCTTGCGGCCGGAGCGAGGCCACGATCGAGCGCATCATCTCGTACGGATGATCAAACTCGTGATAAACATCGACCAGGATCGCCATGTCGACAGAATTCGGCGGCAGCTTGGCATCGGTAATGGTGCCCAAGACAGTTCGAACATTGGTGATGGCATTGGCGGCCAGACTTTCGTTGAGCAGCTTTAACATCTCCGGCTGGATATCCTCGGCCAACACCTGGCCCTGCGGCCCCACTTTCGCTGCCAAGCGGCGACTCAGATAGCCTGTGCCCGCGCCAATGTCTGCCACGGTGGAGCCGGGTTTAATCCGCAGTTGTTCGACCAGAGTGATGGTGTTCTCCTCCGCCTCGCGTTCCGGCCGCTCCAGCCAGCTCGCCGCCCCTGGGCCCGTAATAACGTGGGCAATCTCGCGGCCCATATAAAACTTGCCGATGCCGTCCGCGCTATGATTGGTGCGGACCTCGTAGCGATTGGTGGACTCGGCGCGGTCCGCGCGGCTGAGTGGTGGCGGTGGGGCAGGGGCCGGGGCAGGCCTGGCGGAGGGGCTGGCTTCGGCGGCGGAAAGCCGGACGGGCTCCGCCGGAACCAGCCACAGGATAACCAGGGCAACCAACCACAGACCAATGCGCATCGACCCACATTGGGCAGCCATCGAAACCGAGCCAAGCCTAAATCTAAGCTGGCCTTCTCCCGGTGGATTCAGTATGGAGTCAGTATGAACACCAACCGCTGCCCTGATTGCGACCACGACGGGATCGTAACCCGCCGGGAATTCCTCAAAACGACCGCGACGACCGTCAGTGGAGCGGCAGCTGGATTGGCTGCATGGCCATTGGCGGCGTCACCTTCGACACCCGCCAAGGCAGCCGCGGCCACCGGGCGGTCGGAAACATTGGTCGGCACTTTCCACTCCAGTCTGACTCCGGCGCAACGGGCGGCGGTGTGTTTTCCATTTGATCATCCGCTTCGGTCCAAAGTGGATAACAACTGGCAAATCACCGACAAAAAGCTCAGTGAATTCTTCACTGCCGATCAGCAGGCAATGATCAAGGAGATCTTCCTGGGCTTGCACAGCCCTGAATACGCCGAAACAGTTTTTAAGCAGGTCGAACATGATAGCGGCCAGGCCGGGTTCGGCGGGTCGGCGGTGGCGTTGTTTGGCGAGCCTGGCACCGGCAAGTTTGAATTCGTTCTGACCGGACGTCATTGCACGCGCCGTTGCGATGGCGATTCGGTGGCTGGCGCCGCGTTTGGCGGCCCAATCTTTTATGGGCACGCCGCGCAAGGTTTCAATGAGAAACCGGACCACCCCGGCAACGCCTATTGGTATCAGGCGTTGCGAGCCAACGAAGTTTTCAAAGCGTTGGATGGCAAACAACGGGCCCAAGCGCTTCTGGGAGAAGGGCGGGAGGAAAAAGGAACCGAGACGGTGAAGCTTTCCGGGCGTAAGAAGGGTTTGCCGGGTATTCCGATAACTGCCCTGAGCCGGGACCAGCGGGACTTGGTGCGCAAGGTCCTGGCCGATTTGTTGGCGCCGTTCCGGCCGGCGGATTCCGCAGAAGCCATGAAACTGATCGAGCGCAACGGCTTTGAACATCTGCACATGGCCTTTTACAAGAATCAGGATGTGGGTAAAGACGGGGTCTGGGACGTCTGGCAGATCGAGGGACCGGCCATGGTCTGGTACTTCCGCGGTGATCCCCACGTGCATGTCTGGGCGCACATCCGCAGCGCCGCTTGAGCAAACGGACCGGTTGGCCATGGATCTGCTCAGATGAACGTCGCGTGAAGTCGTCCAAGACCGTTGCCGCCCTGTTGGTTCTGAATTTTGGGCTGTTTGCCTGCATCCTGGCTTATGTGTCTCAGGTGCGGCTTGGCGCCCCCCTGCAGCCAGCCGAAGCGGTGTCCGCATCGTCACCTGCACTCGCCCCGGCTGCGTCCCCGGCAATTCCTCCCTCGCTCACGCCAGACGCGCCGTCTGCCGCCGGTTCAAGGCCATTCCATTGGGGCCAGTTGGAGTCCGAAGATTACAAAACTTATATCGCCCGCTTGCGAACCATTGGCTGCCCGGAACAAACCATCCGGGACATCATCATTGCGGACCTCGACAAGCTGCTGGCTCCGGAACTCCGGAATGCCTACGGCCGGCGGTCACAGCTCAAATATTGGTACCCGGAAGAGGAAGAGATGCTCAATGACGTCGACCCCAACGAAGTCTTCCAGCGCGAACGCGAACTGGACAAACGCAAACGGGAAATCGTCCGCGAACTGGTCAACGCCGATCTGGCCCGAGAACGGATGAAAGCGAGCGGCCAGGAAGATTATTATGAGCGTCGGCTCAAATTCCTGCCCGAACAGAAGCGGACGCAGGTTCGTGAATTGTTCGAGAAATTCGATGATGCCGAACAACAGATTCGTGGCAAGGAAGCCACCGAGGCCGGCGGTCTGACGGGAGCGGATCGCGAGCAACTGCATTCCATCCGACAGCAACGCGAACATGAAGTGAGCGAGATGCTGTCTCCGCAGGAGAAACAACTGTACGACTTGTGGCTTTCACCGGTTGCCAACGAGGTTCGCCACGCCACCTATGGGATGGAGGCCACCGAACAGGAGTTCCTGACCATATACGAGGCCAGCAAAGCTTACGACGATGCCTGGGGCCAACGGGAAGGTGATTTGCTCGATCCAAACGCCCAACTGGAGATGCAGCAAGCCCGCCTCGAGCGCGATGCCAAGATCCGCGCCAGCTTGGGCGACGAACGCTTCGCCGCCTACCAACGCGGACAGGATAACGACTATCATCTGCTCAGCGCTTTGGTCACACGATTCAAACTCCCGCGAGAAAAAGCCGCCGAAGTCTACGGTTACAAGGTGCTCACCGCCAGCTATCGCGCCCAGATTGCAGCCGATCCCAGTGTCTCACCACAACAACGCCAGGACGCCCTGCAAGCCATCAGCGAAGAGACCCACAAAACCGTGCGCGGCGTGCTGGGACCGAAGGCGTACCATTACTACATCCGCAGCGGCCAAGCCCACTGGATCGACGGCGAATAGCCCGCGGATGGACGCAGATGGGAAGGTGCCCGCAGATGGCTTAAGTCCTCGCAAACGGCCAAAATCCGTCGCGAGCCGTCATTGTCTATGTATGAGATGTATGAGATGACTTCTAACCGGTCTTCGCGGATTCGCTGTAAGCCCTTGATTGGAGTTCTTGAGCCGCTTCGACCCGGTTAGAGGGTTTGGCTTCGCCAAACCAAGATCGATCGCACCTTCCATAGGGTGAGTCCGGTTAGGCTTCGCGCTCGATTCAAGAACGCCTTGAATGCCTATTGCGACCTGCTGCGTTAGCCTGCAGACTTTGCAGCGGAGACGCCCATCTGCGGCCCATCCATCTGCGTTTATCTGCGTGCATCTGCGGGCCGTTCTAGTGCGGAGTGCGGAGGGGGGAGGGGGAGGGGGTTGAATTTCCCCTCCTTTAATCCTTACGCGTATCTGCGGGCCGCCTTCGTCGCATCTGCGGGCCCCTTCAAATGACACTAATGACATTTGCGCCGGTTACGGCTCTGTGCCTATTTTGTTAACTCTATGAGACAATTGACACGGATGTTGTTTTGGGCATGCGCAACGCTTTTGATCGTTTTGCCTTTCTTCAGCGCGGCCCAGTCCGTTGTGATCAATGAGATCCAATATCATCCGGGCTCCCAGGATGTTCGCGAAGAGTTCGTTGAGCTGTTTAATCGCGCCGCCACCAACGTGAACCTCTCCGGATGGCAACTCCGTGGCGGGATCCGTTTCACGTTTCCTTCCGGCACACAACTGGGAGCCAACCGCTATCTGGCCGTGGCGGCGGATCTGCCCGCGTTCCAGAACCGTTATCCTGGCGTGACTAACGTGGTGGGTGGTTGGCTGACCTACAGCGTCACCAACGTCAATGGTCGTGCCTACACGAATTTCAGTCCGGTCTTGAGCAATACCCGCGACGACGTGCATCTGGACGATGCCGGCGGCCAACGGATCGACAGCGTTACTTATGGAGAGGATGGCGATTGGGGTGTGCGCCGCCGGGGACTCACCAGTTCCGGGCATCGCGGGTGGATGTGGTATGCGGCTCATGACGGACTGGGGTCATCGCTGGAATTGATCAACCCGGCGCTTCCCAATGATTCCGGTCAGAATTGGGGGGCGAGCACTAACGTGGGCGGCACGCCGGGGGCTCCCAACTCTGTGCTCAAAGGCAACAGTGCGCCGTTGATCATCGCTGCGCAACACCTGCCGCTGATCCCGCGCTCTTCGGACACCGTGAGCGTCAGCGCGAGGATTGTGGATGAATCGGTCGCCGGCTTGACGGTGACGTTGCACTGGCGGATCGATTCGGCCAGCCCGCCGGCGTTCCGGGCGGATCGCATGTTCGATGACGGCGCGCATGGAGACGGCGCGGCCGGAGACGGCATTTATGGGGCGTTGCTCGCGCCTTTGCCCAACAACACGGTGGTGGAATTCTACCTTGAAGCTCGCGACGCGCAGGGCAACGCGCGCACCTGGCCCGCTCCAACTCTGCAAGCACCCGACGTGGGCAACGCGGTGGTCGGTCAACTGGCCAACGCATTGTTTCAAGTCGATGACACCACCTACTCGGGTTCACCGCCGATGCACAAACTGATCCTGACAGCCGCCGAGATCACCGAGATGGGCGATATCTTTAACGGCGCCCCCGAGAGTGATGCCCAGATGAACGCCACCTTCATCAGCATTGACGGCACGGGCATCGAGCATCGTTATGAATGCGGCATTCGCAACCGCGGGCACGGCAGCCGCAGCGGTCAGCCGCACAATTACCGGATCAATCTGCCATCCTCCACGCCGTGGAAGGACGTGAGCGCCTTAAACGTGAATGCGCGCGCCGTGCCGGCCCAGGTCGCCGGCGCCGCCCTCGCTCAAGCCGCCGGTGTCACCGGCAACAATTCACGCTTTGGCCTTTTGCGCGTGAATAATGGCGATGGTCCCGGCGGCCGGCCGGAGTCGGGGCTCTACGCCATCAACGAAGATGTCGATGCCGACTGGGCCAAGCAGCGCGCTTTTCCCGAGGACGGCCAGGGAAACATCTATTCGGTGGTCCGGGACATTCCGCCGCCGAATTTTGATTATCGCGGGGAGAGCCCGACCGCGTACCAAAACACCTATTTCAAGCAGAGCAACGTGAGTGAGAACGATTGGCGCGACCTGATGGGCATGCTGGAGGTGATGGGCGAAAATCAAACGGCCGGCTTTACGCTGGAAGCGGCGCGGCAAGTAGTGAATGTGGACCAGTGGCTGCGGCATGTGGCCGTGATGAATCTATTCGGAAACAACGAGTCGGGCATCAACACCGGCAACAACGACGATTATTACCTGTATCGCGGGGAGCAGGATCCACGGTTTGTCCTGGTTTATCATGACCTGGATACCATCCTGCGCACCCAATACGGCGCCCTCAACCCGACCACCACCGACATCTTTCGCCCGGCCTGCTGCCCGATCTCGGGCGACACCGAAGGCATTTGGCGCATGCTGTCCTTTTTCCTGCATCATCCGCAGGTCGAGCCGCTTTATTACCGCACGTTCCAGGATTTGTTGAACGGCACGTTTTCTCAGGCGCAGTTCAATGTCATCATCGACCAGGTGTTCGCTGATTTTCCTCAATTCAACAGCGCGGCGGAGGGCATGAAGGACTATATGAATCAACGCCGGACCTACGTCCAAGGGCTCATCGCCGGCCACGTCCCGCCCGCCACCAACTCTCCGGTGGCCACGGTGAGAGGCGAACCGCGCTCGCCCACCTGGCGCACGACCGCCACCCTCACCGTTGGTGGCGACCAGATCACAGACTATCAATGGCGCTTGAACGATGGCCCGTGGAGCGCGGACGTCCCGGCGATTACTCCAATCACGTTGACCGATCTGCCCGATGGCAGCACTAACATCGTCTCGGTCGTGGGCCGCAACGCCGGCGGCATTTATCAGGACAAAGCCGCTGCCACCCAGTCGGCCGCCTGGGTGGTCCAGACCGCCTGGCCCACCGTGCGCCTGAACGAAATCCTTGCCCGCAACGATTCCGCCGTGAATCACAACTGGACCTTCCCGGATCTGATCGAGCTGTATAACGAAGGCACCGCCAGCGTCGACCTCTCCGGGTTGCGTCTGACCGATGACCCGACCAAGCCGGACAAATTTGTTTTTCCTACGATGGCGTTGGGGGCCGGCGCCTATCTGACGGTGTATGCCGATGATCCGGATGGGTCGCCCGGTGTGCATCTTGGTTTTGGGCTGAACCAAAACGGCGCCACGCTGCAGCTTTATCAATCCAGGATCCGGGGCGGCGAATTGTTGGACAGCGTGACGTTTGGGCTGCAGGTCGTTGATTTGTCGATCGGCCGCTCGGGCCTCGCCGGTGAATGGACGCTCGGACCGCCGACCTTCGGTGCCGCCAACCTCACCGCGCCCATCGGCGAGCCGGTCTCCCTGCGCATCAACGAATGGTTCGCCGCCAGCGAGAGTCCGGACGGTGAGGATTATCTGGAACTCTACAATCCGGACGAACTCCCGGTGGCGTTAGGCGGACTATTTTTGTCGAACGAACCCTTGGGCGCCCCGCGGCTGCATTCAATTGCGCCGTTATCGTTCGTGCGTGGAGGAGGTTTTGTAACGTTTACGGCGGATGGCTCGGCTGGGGCTGGGGCTGACCATCTCAACTTCAAGCTGCCGGCCGATCAAGGGCAGTTGGGGCTCACCGCGGCGGATGGGAGCCGAATCGACCTCGTCATCTACGGTCCGCAACGGTCTGGCATTTCCACCGGCCGCTGTCCCAACGGCGGGGTGACGTACGGCCCGCAAGCGGTGCGAACGCCCAACGCATCGAACCTTTGCGCCCCATCGACCGCTCCCACTCTGGTGCCAATCGTTTCATTGACCAACGTCTGGCGCTACCAGCAAGGGGTGAACCTGGACGGGGTGAACTGGAGGGCGCCGGGCTACAACGATTCGGCATGGCCATCCGGCCCGGCGCTGTTGGGCCGTCCGCGCAACGGATTTACGCCACCGGATCCAGTGCGGACTCCGCTGGTGACGAATTTCTCCCGGATTACTTTTTATTTCCGCACTCGCTTTACCGTGCCTTCGCTGAGTTCGATCAGCAGCGTGCAGCTGTTAACCTTCATCGATGACGGGGCGGTGTTTTATCTGAACGGACAGGAGATTCCGGGCAGCCGCTTGCGTTTGCCTCCCGGGAGCGTGACCTACAATACGCTGGCCGGAGCAGTCACTGATCCGAGCTGGGAAGGGCCCGTGGCGTTACCGCGAACGAGTTTGCAGATCGGAGAAAACGTCCTGGCGGTCGAGGTTCACCAGGCGGCCACCAACAGCCAGGACATCATGTTCGGTCTGCGTCTGGATGGGGTGAGCGTCCTCACCACCGCCACCAATGTGGTTCTCAACGAGGTCCTGGCGAATAACGCCACCGTGAGCGAGGTCGATGGGCGGACGCCGGATTGGATCGAGTTGTACAATCCAACCACCAACGCGGTGGATCTGACTGGGTTTAGCCTCAATGACCAGCCGAATAACAACCCGGCGCGTTGGCTTTTTCCGCCTGGGTCGATGATCCCTGCCGGGGCTTACCTGGTGATCCAGGCCGATGGCGACCGGCCTGCTTCGTCGACCAACACCGGCTTTGGGCTCAAGGCCAATGGCGGCGGTGTGTATTTGTTCAAAAAAGCGCCCTTGTCCAACGAGGTCCTCGACTGGATCGAATACGGCCTGCAAACGGCCGATTATTCGATCGGACGCGTGCCGTCGGGCTCCCTGCAATGGATGCTCACGGCGCCCACGGCGCGCGGACCCAATGTGGCCGCCACGCTGGGCGGTCCGGGCGCGTTGCGCATCAATGAATGGATGGCCGATCCATCGTCGGGCGATGATTGGTTTGAAATTTTCAACTCCGGGTCCTCGCCGGTGGCGTTGGGCGATTTGCGTCTGACCGACGTGTTTGGGAATCCGGACTCTTATCGGATTCCGGCGCTTTCCTACATTGGGGTCGGGTCCAACGCCTTTGTGCGTTTTGTGGCGGATGACCCGACGGAACCGCGGGGGCCGGAGCACGTCAACTTCAAGCTGAGCCGAGGCGGGGACTCGATCTATTTGTTGGCCGCAGACAACGGCACGCTGCTCGATGCGGTGTCGTTTGGTCCGCAACAAACCGGTGTTTCGGAAGGCCGCCTGCCGGATGGTTCGACCAACCTGGTTCAGTTTTCAGAATCGCCGACGCCGGGGGACAGCAATTATCTGCCGCTCAGTAATGTGGTGGTGAACGAAGTTTTGACGCACACCGATCCGCCGCTGGAAGATGCGATCGAGTTGCGCAACACGACCGCGTTGCCGGTTGATATTGGAGGCTGGTTCCTCAGCGACGATAAGGATTCCCTGCGCAAGTTTCTGATTCCCGCCGCCACCATCATTCCGGCCGCCGGCTACGTCGTCTTTTACGAAATACAGTTTAATAATGACACCAATGGAGTCCCGTTCGCGCTGAGTTCCTCCGGAGACCAAGTTTATCTCTCCGCCGCCGGACCCAACGGGGCCCTCACCGGTTATCGGGCCACGTCAAAGTTCGGTCCGGCGGAAAATGGGGTGTCGTTCGGCCGTTATCAGAACACGGTGGGACATGTGGAGTATGTCCGGATGAGTTGGCGCAGTTTTGGGATCGACGCGCCGGCTTCGTTGGAACGGTTCCGTGAGGGAACCGGGGCGCCCAACCCATATCCCAAGGTTGGTCCTATTGTGATCAGCCAGATCATGTACCATCCGGTGGACGCGGTGACATCGGGCCTGACCAACGACAATGTCCTGGATGAATTCATCGAACTGCACAACTCAAGTTCGGTCCGCGTTCCGCTTTATGATGCCGCGTTGCCCACCAATACCTGGCGCGTGCGAGATGCAGTCGATTTTGACTTCCCGGCCGGTTCCTATATTGCGGCGGGCGGTTTTGTCGTGCTGGTGAGCTTCGACCCGGTAACCGATGTGGCCGCGCGCGCGGCGTTCCAAGCGCATTATGGCTCGAGCGGTGTGCTCTTCGGACCTTACGCAGGCAAACTCGATAACAGCTCGGATCGGATCCGGCTCTTCAAACCCGATCCGCCCAACCTGGATGGCTCGGTTCCGTACGTGTTGGTCGAGCAAGTGCAATATGCCGACCGCCCGCCCTGGCCGCCGGCTGCCGATGGACTTGGGCAGTCTCTGCATCGAGTGAGTGTTTCCGGTTACGCCGATGAACCCACCAATTGGGTGGCGGCAGTGCCCGCCTTAGGTTCCGGCGGCCTCGTCGATACCGACGGCGATGGCATGCCCGACAGCTGGGAGAATCAGTATGGCCTGGATAAAAACAATCCGGCCGATGCGGCCCAGGATCCGGACGGCGATGGCATGACGAATCTGGCAGAATATCTGGCCGGCACGCATCCTCGGCAGGCTGACAGCGTGCTGCGCTGTGTGGCCTCGCGCGGCCCCGGCGGCGTGGTGAACCTCAGCTTCGTCGCCGTGGCAGGCAAGACGTATTCCGTGGTTTACAGCGAAGTGTTGCCTGCGGCCAGTGGTTGGGCATGGCTGATCGACGTGCCCGCCCAGAGCGCCACCCGCACGGTGACCGTCCAGGACACGTCTGCAGACGCCCAACAGCGGTTCTATCGCGTGGTCAGTCCGTGAGACCTCACGCTCTACATGTTTGACACGCGGACGGTTCGATCGAACATCTTGTGCCCTCAACCGAAAGCAGCCCAACAGTCTCCCTCTCCCCTCAATGGGGAGAGGGTTGGGGTGAGGGGTGAGACCGGCGAAAAATGCTCGTATCAGGGTAGTGCGGTAAAGCACGTCGGTGAACTCCGACCTAATTCCCGACTTTTCTTTTCATGCCTGGTCGGTTACTAGTAGGAAGTTCCCGCTCGGTCGCAGATGTGGTTGTGCATTCACCATGTGAGCAGTCGGCTTCCTGGACCGTTTCGGTTTATTGCCTCGATGTAGATCATGAAACGTTGGATCCATGTTTATAGTGGAGCATTAGGATTAAGTTTGGTGCTGGGCGCGCAGGCTCAGGTGCTGACGGTGGAGGTTGGCTCTCCGGGCACCGGGCCGGAACCGCTGGTGAATCACGGCGATTCATGGCATTTCCGCAAGGGCACCAACGAACCGCAGGCGGATTGGAAGACTGCGGCGGAGGCGGCCTTGGACGATACCTGGCAGACAGGCCCTGGTGGATTCGGTTATGGGGATGGAGACGATGCCACGGAGCTGTCCGACATGTTCAACGGTTACACCACTGTTTACATCCGCCGTTCGTTCACGATCGTCTCGGCGCCGGAGCCCGGTCGTCGTCTGGCCTTGATCATGGATTGGGATGACGGCTTTGTGGCTTATATCGACGGAGTCGAGGTGGCGCGTTCATCGAATGTGGATGTGCCCGATCCGGTTTTTGATTCAACCACGGTTCCCGGCCAGAACCACGAAGCTTCGGCGGGAGCCGGTGGGAATCCTCCGAGCACGTTCGACTTGGGGCTGGCCGACGAGTTGTTGGGCCAGGGTGATCATGTGCTGGCCATCCATGGTTTGAACGCCGGCCCCACTAGCAGTGATCTTTCCCTCATTGCCGACTTGCAGCTGGGAGCTGAGACCCAGACCACCGGGGGCGGGTCGCTCTTCGCCATTGTGAAGGCGGCCCAAATTCCGTTGACGGGCACAAACACGATCGCCGGAGCCACACGTGTGCTGGTGAATGGGGAGGAAGCTTTATGGAATGAGCAGACGGGCGAATGGTCGCGCACGCACTCGGTGACGCCTGGCTTGAATCATCTTTTTGTGGCGGCGGTGGACCAGGCCGGGAAGTTGCTGGCGTCGGTGGAGCGGGATGTGATCTACGAGACCAACACCTCCGACGCGGGCGGATTGCTTTCCGTCAATACGACCTGGGACGGCGGCGCGATCCATGTCGCCAGCACCGTGACCGTTCCGGATGGGGTGACGCTCACTATCACCGGAGGCGCGAGCGTCCTGTTGGCCGCGGGCGCTTCCATTCGAGTCGGCGCCAATGGCGTCCTCCAAGCGATCGGCACCGAAGCGGCGCCCATCTTTTTGGGTCCTTTGGATGGCAACACGACCTGGGGCGATCTCACGGCCGACGGGGCAGGGGCTTCCGTGACGTTACGCCACGTGGAATTGGTGGCGGGGCAGGTGCGCGCGTTGACCAACGGGACGGTGTTGGTCGAAGACAGTCTTTTACGGGACATGCATGTGCGGCAGATTTCGGAGGCGAATCACGGCGCCCAAGTGACCTTTCGCCGGTGTCACTTGAATCGATATGCCCAAATGCACTTCGATTTCACGCCCGTGTTGATCGAGGATTGTCTGCTCGAAAACGTCACCTCGGACGCCACGGACTTTGAGGGGGCTCCTGCCGGGATTTTGATTCGCCGCAATACCTATCGCTTTGGGATCGGCGCTAACACGGACGCCGTCGATACCGGCCACAACGTGGGCCTGACGGTCGAGCAATGCCTGATTCGCGATTTTCCGGACAAGGCGGTGTCGATTGCCGATCGTTCGGATGGCACGGTAGTCCGGCATTCCCTGATTTTGGGATGCGGCGATGGCATTTCGGCTTACGCGTCCTCCAACTGCCTGGCCTACGGCAACACGATCTCGGGTTGCCGGACCGGGATCTTTCTGCGGGCCAACGCCGGCATTCCCGCCGAGGTGTTTGCCACCAATAACATTGTCTGGGGCAACAGCAACCAAATCAGCGTCGTCAATGGGGCGTTCCTGGAACTGACTTTCAGCGATGTCAGCGGGGGTTTTCCTGGTCCGGGCAATTTGGATGTCGATCCGCTGTTTGTGGCGCCGTTGGCGGGAGATTATTACTTGAGTGCAGGGTCCCCGGTGGTGAATGCGGCGCTGGGCGGCGGCGCCATGGGGATCACGTTGCCGGTGGGCGGCCTGCCGGCTGACCCGCGGGCTTTGGCGGTGGAAGTTACGGGCCCGAACGAACTCACCTTGCGTTGGATCGAGGACGCCGATAACGAGACTGGGTTTGAGATCCAACGATCGCCCGATGGTGCAACCTGGGAACCGTTGGCGACGACAGCCGCAGGAACGACCAGTCACGTCGATGCGTCCGCCGCCCTCGCGACGCGTTATTTTTATCGAGTTCGGGCGGTCAATGACTCTGGTCATTCCGCTTATTCCAACCTTTCCAGTGGAGCGCGGCAGGATGCGATCACCTACGTGCGCGAAGGGACACTCAACCAAGACACGACCTGGAGTCCGGCCATGGGCACGATCCTGGTTTTGGGGAGCGTCATTGTGCCGACCAATGTGACCTTGACCCTGGCTGCCGGCACCAGAGTGATGGTCACCAACTCGGCCAGTCTCCGCGCCATTGCGGGTGGAACCATTCGCGCTGAAGGCACCCCGGAAAAGAAAGTGCAATTGCTCCCCGCTCAACCCGGGCAGTTGTGGGGCGATTTATCGGCGCGGTTTGCGGGGGCATCGCTTTTGCTGCGGCATGCCGAAGTGGTGGGCTCGCAAACCACGGTTTATAGCAATGCGGTGGGGATGCTGGAGGATTGTTATTTCCACGACTACGTCCGGGCGGGATCCAGCATCCTGGTTGCCCCCATCATCATGACGCATTTTGCTGCTCCCAGCGTCGTGCGCCGTTGTCACGTCCGGAATTATTATGAAACGCTTTTCCGCAACGGAACCCTGACGATCGAAGATTGTTTGTTCGAGAATGCGCGGGGCGACGGTGTTGATTTTGATTCCGCTCTACCTGGAACGGTGCTCCGGCGTTGCACGTTCCGGCATGGTGATCTTGGCAACGTGGACGCCGTGGATGTGGGGCCCGGGGATATTCCGGGCTCCACCGGTGTGCAGATCGAGAACTGCATGATGTATGATTTTCCCTTCGATAAAGGCGTGTCGGTCGGCGACGAAGGGTCATCCCACGGCACGGTGGTCAGCAATTGTTTCATTTTCAAGTGCCTGAGCGGAGTGATGGCCAAGGACCTTTGCGATGTGAGCGTGCGCCATTGCACGATCGTCAACAACGGGTGGGGGTTCACCAATTACAACAAAATCAACCCGACCGCGGCCGACGGCGGCGGGATTCTGACCAATACCTACAACAACATTCTTTGGGACAACAACATTACCCTGTCGATGTGGAACAATGGGCGGCTCTACTGCGATCACAACGATCTGGGTAACACCAACTGGACGACCGACGGCAGCTTCGCCAATCTCGATGTCAATCCGCTCTTCGAGAATCCCGTTCCGAGCGACCCGCGGTTGGGCGATTATCGTCTGCAGGCGGGCTCGCCCGTCCGGGGCGCCGGGCGCGGTGGGGAGGATTTGGGCGCGCATTTCCCGGTGGGTTGCCCGATGGCGCCTAGTCATCCCGGCATCTCGGGCTTATTTATGAGCGGCGGTCAGGTGGTGCTCCAGTTCTGGGCGGACAACGAACGGACTTATTCGGTGTCGGCGAGCGAAGCCATAACGGGCGCTCCCTGGGTCAAGTTTGCAAATGTGGGGACAAACCTCGTGCCGCGCTTCCTTTCGTTCACGAACGACATTGCTCCTGGAACCCGGTTTTATCGATTGGCCAGCCCGGCATTGCCGTGAGCGATTAATCGAGCGCTGCCTGAAACGGGTACCGCTGCAGTGCGCAGGCACCCCGCTTCCAAGATACACCGTCTACTGTAGCGGCGGTCTGTGACCGCCGTTCGTTCTACCCATGAACCTTTCCTGTCTCGTAGCAGCCGACGTAAGGAGGCTCACTCTATCGTGGCGCGTTCGTCGGGAAAGAGATCAGAGCCTCGTTACCTCGGCTGCTACGTTAGATTTAAGTTCAAGGCCCCAATTCGCGTG
>DATLUX010000430.1:0-15470 GCA_035577805.1 Verrucomicrobiia bacterium | reverse complement strand
CGGTTTCTCACGGCGCGGTTGACGTTCGACACCAGCTTCCAATATACCCTCCGGACCGAGGCCAACGGTTTTCGGCTGGGCGACCGGATGGATGGCGGAGTCGCGGTGGCGTACCGCTTCACCGAGGATATTAAGAAATATCCTCAAGTCAGCGCGTTCGCCGAAGCCAATGTGCGGTACCTGTATAAAAGTGAGGAAGACGGCGAGCGCGATCCCAACACGGGCGGGACAGTGCTGTTTCTGACGCCCGGTTTCCGGGTTGGGTTTACCAAGAATCTTAGCTTTACCGTGTCGTCCCCTCTGCCGGTCGTACAGGACTTGAACGGCACCCAGCTGAAAACCAACTATAAGATCAATGGCGCATTGACGCTAAGCTTCTAGAGTTGAATACTGCGCAATTGCCGCGAAAGTTTGCGTTGGTTGCGCGCCTAAAGAAAAACCATGCACTACATTTTGAGAATGAGTTGTCTTGCGTCCCTGACCCTGTTGGCGCTGCTGGCTGGCTGTGCGTCTCCTTCCGGAGTGGTTGTGTCCACGCCTGGCGGGGGCGAGATCTGCCAGGTCTGCCGTTATAACCGCGACCTCGCATGCGTCTGCGTCAAGGTGGACGAGTCGACCCCGCGCGCGGAGTATCAGGGGACGACTTACTATTTTTGCAGCGAAGACTGTCGCGCGGCCTTCCTGAAGAAGCCGCAGAAGTACGTGTCGAAGCGCTGAGCGGCGGGGTCTTAGTTGCTGGTTCCTGGTCCATGACCCCCCCCCTCTGGTAGGAGCCGACGTAAGGAGGCTCATTCTAATGCGGAGTACGGAATGCCGAATGCGGACTGAGGAGAAAAGTTACTGAGGAGGGACGAGGGACGAGAACGAGGACGAAGGGTTCATGGTCCCAATGTGAATCCGAAATTGCTGCGACCCCTCCGGGGTCGTGATGTTTGACATCGTGATCCGGGGGTATCGTCGTTCCGCTGCCGCGGAACTCCTCAACCCCCGGCTACGTACTGGCAACCCTCCGGGTTGCTCCGTTTCCGCTTTCCGCTTTTGCTTTTTCCCGGCCCTCTCCCCCGAGGGAGAAGGAACAGCGGCTCTAGTGCTCCGGTGCGAGCCGCGCTTAGGAATCACTCCACGCGTTCGCAGGTTGCTCCGCTCCGTCAGGAGCGGGGAGCAGCAGACCCGCTGTCCGAGGCAGGCGCGCTTACGGAATCACTCCACGCGCCTACTGGCCATCCTTCTCCCTGGGGGAGAGGGCCGGTGTCGGCCATTTCCGTTCTACAAATGTTCGTGATGCATCCGTTGCTTAGTGAACTGATCTTCCTCCGTTGAATCCTTCAAAGCGAGGGTTGAGGCTTCGCCACAGAGGGCAGTGATTTCATCAAAGTAACCGGCGCCGACGTAGGACTGGTGTTTGACGGCGCCATAGCCGTCGAGCTCGGCGGCAAACTCACGTTCCTGCAGGTCGGTGTAGGCTGCCATTTGCCGTTCTTTGTAGTCCCGGGCCAGTTCCCACATGCTCAGATTGAGGGCATGGAAGCCGGCCAAGGTGACAAATTGGAACTTGTAACCCATCGTTCCGAGTTCGTTTTGGAAGCGGGCGATGGTTGTTTCGTCGAGGTTCTCGCGCCAGTTAAACGAAGGGGAACAGTTATACGCGAGCAGCTTGTCCGGGTAGGCGCGTTTGATCGCCTCGGCGAATTTGCGCGCGTAGGCGAGATCCGGTTTGCTGGTCTCGCACCAGACCACATCCGCGTAGGGGGCATAGGCCAGGCCGCGGGCGATGGCGATCTCGATGCCCGACCGGATCCGGAAGAATCCTTCTTCGGTGCGTTGGCCGGTCAGGAACGGTTTGTCGCGTTCATCGAAGTCGCTGGTCAACAGCCGGGCGGAATCCGCATCGGTCCGGGCCACCAGCACGGTGGGAACTCCGGCCACGTCTGCCGCCAGGCGGGCGGCGGTCAATTTATGGATAAACTCGAAGGTGGGCACGAGCACTTTGCCTCCCATGTGCCCGCATTTTTTGGCGGAGGCGAGCTGGTCTTCGAAGTGGACACCGGCGGCGCCTTCCTCGATCAGTTGGAGCATCAGTTCGTAGGCGTTGAGCGCGCCGCCGAAGCCCGCCTCGGCATCGGCGATCATGGGGGCCCACATCTCGCCTGGGTGTTGGTGTTGACCTTGCAGCCACTGGATCTGGTCGGCGCGTTGCAAAGCCTTGTTGATGCGCCGCACCACCTGCGGCACGCTGTTGGAGGGATAAAGACTTTGATCGGGATACATGCTGGCGGACAGGTTGTTGTCCGCGGCAACTTGCCAGCCGCTTAAGTAGATGGCCTTGAGTCCGGCTTGGACCATTTGCACGGCCTGGTTGCCGGTCAGAGCGCCCAGCGCGTTGACGTACGGTTCGGTGTTCAGCAGGTGCCAGAGCTTGCGCGACATGCGATCGGCGATGGTGTGTTCGATCTTCACACTGCCACGCAGGCGCAGGACTTTGTCCGCGGTGTATTTGCGCGTCACTCCCTGCCAGCGCGGGTCATGGCGCCAGGCGTCTTGGAGGGCGCGAAGCTCTTCGGCATTGAGCAGATCTTGCGGTCGATTGGGCGTGGGCTCCTGGCGGGGCTGACGGTGTTCCTTCAGCTCCAATTCCTCCAGGGCAACTTCTGAGTTCTTCATAGAAAGGTGACAGGTTCTGACTAATCCAGCTGGGCGTAAGCTTTGAGCGTAAGAAATTCCTCGAGGGATTCGTTGGCCACGAGATCCGCAAATAATTGGAAGGCCCTCTCAAAATGGCCGCGCTCGTAACGTTCCGGACCGCGTTCGCTGCGGATCCGTTCCAATTCCTGCTGGGCGAGTTCCCGAACCAACGGCATCGTGACTTTGCGGCCATCGTCCAGGATCCCGCGGGGGTGATGGACCCACTGCCAGACCTGGCTGCGTGAAATCTCGGCCGTGGCGGCGTCCTCCATCAAGTTGTCCAGCGGCACACAGCCTAATCCGCCGAGCCAAGCTTCGAGGTACTGGATGGCAACGCGGATGTTGCTGCGCAGGCCTTGCTCGGTGATGGTCCCGCGAGGCACTTCCAGGAGTTGCTCGGCGGAAACCACGACGTCGTCACGCCGGCGATCGATCTGGTTGGGTTTGGTTCCCAGCACGCGACCAAACTCGTCGGTGGCGATTTGCACGAGGCCGGGATGCGCCACCCACGTTCCATCGTGCCCATCGCCGGCTTCGCGGCGTTTGTCTTCCTGGACCTTTTCCATGGCCTTCTGGTTGGCGACCGGGTCGGTCTTGACCGGGATGTAGGCAGCCATCCCACCCATGGCGAAGGCGCCGCGGCGGTGACAGGTCTTGATGCAGGCCAGGGTATAGGCGCGGAGGAAGGGGGTCGCCATGGTGACCTGGGCGCGATCGGGCACCAGAACTTCCGAGCGTTGGGCAAAAGTCTTGATGTAGCTGAAGATGTAGTCCCACCGACCGCAATTGAGCCCAGCACTATGGTGGCGCAACTCGAAGAGGATCTCCTCCATCTGAAATGCGGCCAGGATATGTTCGATCAGGACGGTGGCCTTGATGGTGCCTTGGGGCAGGCCGAGCAGTTCTTGAGCGCGAATAAAGACATCATTCCACAGGCGGGCTTCCAGGTAGTGCTGGAGCTTGGGCAGATAGAAATAAACGCCCGACCCATGCTCCACCCGATGCCACGCGTTATGAAAGAAATACATGGCGAAGTCGAACAGGCTGGCCGAAGCGGGCTGGCCATCCACGCTGAGATGCTTTTCGGGCAAATGCCAGCCGCGCGGACGCACCAGCAGGGTGGCGACCTTTGGGTTAAGCCGGTAAGGCTTGCCTTCCGGGCTCACGTACTCCACCGAACCGCGCACGGCATCGCGCACGTTGATTTGGCCATCCAAGGTGGCAGCCCAAGTCGGAGAATGGGCGTCTTCGAAGTCGGCCATGTAACACTTGGCGCCGGAGTTCAGGGCGTTGATCACCATCTTGCGATCGACTGGACCGGTGATTTCGACCCGCCGGTCCTGCAGATCCACCGGTACCGGGTCGACCTGCCAGTCGCCCTCGCGCACGTATTTCGTCTCGGGCAGGAAATCGGGCCAGGCGCCCTTGTCGATGGCCTGTTGCCGAACGGTTCTTTGGTGAAGTAACTCGAGCCGGCGAGGATTAAACTCCCGCTGCAACCGGACGAAGAACTCCAGGGCGATCGGACTGAAGATCTGGCTTTGCTGGGGGGTGACTGGCCCCTGCACTTTCAGTCCTTCGGGAAGTTGAATCGTCGTCATGCGCTGGTTCATTCAGGCTACTTGACACTGATACTCCTGGATCGTTGAAGCGCAAAATCGGAAGCTTCAATAGTCCGAATTAACCGAGTGAATAGTCGAACGAGGCAGAGCCTCAGACCAGCAAGGCGAGGGCGATTCTTTGCAACGTTGGGGGCCTTGGAGTGCCTTGCCGCTCTGAGGCCCCGCCTCGTTAGAGGGCTGAGTAGGGCCTTCAGCTTCAGGCTAACGCTTGCGCCTAAGATGTCCGATAGGTCTTCTTGGTCGAACCGCCAGCCATCCGGCGCGTGGGTCGTGGTCGGACAGGTCGGTCGAGTGACGACGTTCCCGAGAACAGCCTCTTGGAACAGATTCGAGTCTAAGCCAATTATGGGGGAAGCGGGTTATCGGTATAAGCAGAATCGGGCCCAGCAATTGCGCGGCTTTTGTTATGCAGCGGTGAGCCGCAGCATTTCCAAGGCAGCCCAACGCATGGGCTTAAGCCAACCCGCCGTTTCGCAACAGATCCAAAGTCTCGAGAATGAATTGGCCGTGAAGCTTTTCGTGCGTGGGGGGGCCAAAATGCAGCTGACCCATGACGGCGAGCTGCTCTTCGAGATGGCGCGGCCCTTGGTGGAGGGGCTGGAGGATCTGGAGAAGCAATTCAAGCAACGCCGCGCGGAAGTGGATGAGGGCCGGATTGAGATCGCAGCCGGTTGGTCCACGATTCTCTATGTGTTGCCCGATTATGTCGGTCTGTTCCGCCAAACCTATCCCAAGATCGAATTGCGTCTGCATAATGTTACTGGAGTTGAAGGGCTCGAGAGACTGCGGACCGGCTTGGTGGATTTCGCAGTGGGGCCGCTCATGCAGGTGCCGGCGGATATCGAGTTTTATCCGATGGTGTCGTACGAAGCGGTGGTGATTACCTGCCAGGGCCATCCGTTAGCGCGCCAGAAGAAGCTTACTCTGGAGGAGATCAGCCGGTATCCACTCATCCTGCCCCCCAGGAATCTGAGCACGTGGGGAATGGTGGACAGCACCTTCAAGAAGCATGGCCTAGCTTATCAGGTCGCCATGGAGGTCGGCGGGTGGGAAGTGATCAAGAAATACGTCGAGCTCGGCCTCGGCATTTCCATCATCATCAGCATCGGCATCACCGGAGAACAACGCCTGGAGGTGATTCCGGCCGGCGAATTTTTTCCCATCCGGACGTATGGAGTCGTCTTGCGCAAAGGCCAGGTGATCACGCCTCAGGCCAAGCGGTTCATCGACCTGCTCCTCAAGCAAGTCCCAGCCAACTTGCCTGAGTAAACCTGAAGCGGGGCTCAAGGAGACTGGACGCCATCATCCCGTCATAGCCCGGTTGGATAATCGATGAAGCACCAAGGCACCCTGAAACGCTTCGATAAATGGGCCGCCAATGCTTTGACCCCGAATGTTTCGGTCGCGTAATGTCCCCCGTAAAGCAGGTTCAGGCCGAGTTCTTCGGCCATGGCGTAGGTCCAATGGGGACCTTCGCCGGTGACAAACGTGTCCACGCCTTCAGCGGCCGCCAACTTCAACTCGCTGCCGGCTCCGCCGGTCACCACGCCGATGCGCTGACAGAGGCTGGGCCCGCCCTGGACCACGAGAGGTTTGGTGCCGACGGCGGCACGCAAGCGTTTCTGGAGTTCTCGCAGCGGCAGGCGTGTTCGCGAAGACACGCCCAGATGTTCCTTGCGGGAATAGAAGAAGGGTTCGAGACGGCGAAGACCGAGCGCGGCGCTGAGTTGGACATTGTTGCCCAGCTTGGGATGAAGGTCTAACGGCAGATGCGAACTGTAAACAGCCAGATTGCCGTCGAGAACCAGCTGCAAGAGCTCATAGGTCTTTCCCGTCCACGGCTGGCGCGAACTCCAAAACAGCCCGTGATGCACCACCAACAAGTCAGCCCGAGCAGCCATGGCCAGTCGGATGGTGGAAGAGGAGGCGTCCACGGCGGCCGCGATCCGCGTGACGGCGCCGCGGTTTTCCACCTGGAGACCGTTGAGCGCTCCGGGATAGTCGTCGACTTGGTCGGTGCGCAGGATCTTGTCGCAATAACGCACGATGTCCTGCAAAGCCGCTTTCGCCATGAGCGCATGTTTACGGGTCATTCCAGGCTGATCGAGGTTAAAGTTCATCGGCGCCGGTTCACGGCCCGTGTTTCCGCTTTCCGCTTTCCGCTTTTGAATAGTCTTTCTTCCGAGGGAGCAGTTGGATAGCGTCGAGCGGTTATGGTGCTGGTGATCGATAACTACGACTCGTTTACCTACAATTTGGTCCAGTATTTGGGCGAGTTGAAGGTGGAGTTGCAGGTCCATCGCAACGATCAAATCACGTTGGACGAGGTGCGGGCGTTAAATCCGGAGCGGATCCTGGTTTCGCCGGGGCCCTGTTCACCGCGGGAGTCCGGGTTATCCAATGAGATCATCCGCGAGTTCGGGCCGCGCATTCCATTATTTGGGGTTTGCCTGGGGCATCAATGTATAGGGCATGTGTTTGGAGCCAAGGTGGTGGTGAACTATCGCATGATGCATGGTAAGACCTCCTTGATCAAACACAACGGCCAGGATCTGTTCGTCGGCATGCCCAACCCATTCGCGGCCACACGATATCATTCGTTGGTGGTGCAACGCGATACCATCCCTGATTTCCTGGAAGTCACGGCCGAAACTGAGGAAAGAGAAGTGATGGGGATCCGCCACCGGGAGCATCCGATCTGGGGCGTGCAATTCCATCCGGAAAGCATTTTGACGGAGAGTGGGCGGACCATCATGCAGAACTTTCTCAAGTTGAAGCCGCGCCCTTGACCTCAGCGAGGTGTGGATATGGAAGAGCAGACCGGACCGCAGAAACCGAACGGGCTCTCGAGTTGGGGACGTGGTTTGATGGGCGCGGTGCTGGGTGGGGCGGCCGGTTATTTCATTTTTGGCTGGCTGACTGGACAAGGATTCTACGCCGTGGCGCTGCCCGGAGTGCTGTTGGGAATGGGCGCGGGCTGGCTGGGGCGGGGCAATTCAACCGCGTTTGCCCTGGCGTGCGGCGTGTTGGGATTAGGCCTGGGGGTGTTTTCGGAATGGGCGCAGTTTCCGTTCATCAAGGATCCGAGCTTCGGATATTTCCTGGCGCACTTTTTGGATTTGAAGCCGATCAGTTTGATCATGATCAGCCTGGGGGGCGCGGCCGCCTTCTGGTTTGCCTGGCGCGGCCAAATCCGGCGGACTGTGGTCTAAGCTGGTTGTTTCCGCTTTCCGCTTTTCCGATACTCGCGTATGCCTGAGGCATGAAGCTCGGTTATCGACGGTTTGATTTGCGGTTGCGGCGGACTTGGCGGATCGCCAGCGGCATGGAGGGCACGACCCATTACCCGGTGGTGTTCGTGGAACTGGCGGACGAGAGCGGCCGGCGCGGTTTGGGAGAAGCGGCCTCGACCGGGCGCTATCAGCAGCCGGTGGAAGTGATCGAGAGTTTCCTCGAGAAGGTGGATCCTCGCCGGCTTTCCTTCGATGACGTCGCCGGCAGCATGCGTTATTTGGATTCGGTGAGCGCGGGCCACGGGTCGGCCAAGTGCGGGATCAACATTGCTTTGCTGGACGGGGCGGCGCGCGCGGCCAACCAATCGATCGGACAAATGTTGGGGGTGACTTTTACGGAGAACAGGCACGTCACAAGTTTCAGCATTGGCATCGACACGCCGGACGTGATTCGCGAGAAAGCGCGGGAAGCAGCGGGTTATCCGGTTTTGAAGTTGAAAGTGGGGAGCCCCGACGATCGGCGCAACCTGGCTGCGCTGCGGGAAGCAGCGCCAGGCAAGCCGGTGCGCGTGGATGCGAACGAGGCCTGGACGAGCAAGGAAGAAGCGCTTCGCCAGATCGAATGGCTGAAGGCCGATGGCCACGTGCAATTCATTGAGCAGCCCATGCCGGACGGCACGCCCGTGCCGGACTGGGTCTGGTTAAAACAACGATCGCCCATGCCCATCTTTGGAGATGAATCCTATCATCAGGCCGAAGACATTGCGAAAGCGGCCGAATGTTTTCACGGCGTGAACGTGAAGCTGGTCAAAGCAGGAGGCATGAGCGGCGCCTACGAGGCTCTGCAAGCGGCCCGGCGGGCCGGCTTGCAGACGATGATCGGTTGCATGATCGAATCGAGCGTGCTGATCACGGCCGCCGCGCACCTGGCCGACTTGACCGACCACCTGGATATTGACGGCAACTTGCTGATCAGCAATGACCCGTACCGGGGCGCGACGTCAGAGGGCGGGCTGGTGTCGTTCGCTCAGACGCCCGAGCGATTAGGGCTACGAGTGCGGCCTGCGACCGAATGATAAAAGGTCCTGCGCGCGTCAACGTATTTCCGCGACGCGGAAGAAACACTTCTCGGCCCCGGGCAGAGCGATATCCGTCCAGGAACTATTCAAGCCGCTGGCTTGGAGTTCATCGCTGGCGGTGGCCCAATCCGGTGCATCCAGCGTGGTGGCTTTCTGCACAACGTAAACCTTGCCGGGGCGCGATCTCCATTTGATGGTGATCAGACCATCCTGCAGGTGCAGGCTGGTTAAACGGACAGCCTCGGGTTGGGCGCCTTTGACGATGGTGAAGGAGTCGTCAATGGCGCCGGTTTCACGGATGAACTTGGCCTCGAGCCTTTGGGCGTCGATATCCAGCACGAGGGACCCCATGCGCAGCAAGGAGGTATGCATGGCCGGGTGTCGCCCAACCTGGAACGTGGCCCAGCCGGAACTGCCGGCCACGACGTAGACGGTGCCTTCATTGGGAGCAGGGCCGGAGCCCGGTTTCAGGTACGCGCCGCCTTCCTCGGGACGACCACTGCCGTCGTCCAGGAGCATGGTCAGGTCGAGCGTCGTTGAATAGCCATAGTGCCCGTTCAGCAGGTAGGATCGCTCGTAATCATGGCTGTGCCCGCAAAGCACGAGATCGGCGCCGTGCGTTTCCAGGATCGGCAGAATGTTCTCCCGCATCTGGACCATGTTGCCACCGCTGTCGATCAGGCTGTCACTGTCATGAGAACCCTTCGTGTAAGGGGGGCTGTGCCAGAAGACGATGAGCCAGTCGTTGGTGTTTCCCGACAGATCTTCTTCCAACCAGGTCGCCATCTCGGCCTCGGGCCCACGGGCGGATTCCTCCGAGTCGAGACAAACGAAATGAATGTTGCCGAAATTAAACGAATAATAGTGCTCGGTGCCGGACGGTTCGCCGCCACACTGGCCCGCGGTCGGCCACGTGAAGTTATTGAAGTACGCATGAGAACCATTCAGTTCGATCGAGTAGGTTTCATGGTTTCCGATCGTGCTCCAGACAGCCGTTTGGCGCAGCAGCTCCGGGTACATGTCGAACACCGCCCGCTGATATTCTAGGTCCGTGCCGATCCCATAAGCGTTGTCGCCCAGCATCAGCCAAACGTCGGTATACCGATCCTGCGTGAACTCATGGTAACGCTCGTAGACCGCTCGCGCTTGGGGAGTGGCTGTCCCGCTGTCTCCGATGACCCAGATGCGCGTGGGTTTTCCGGCCATCGGAGCGGTGACAAAATAATAATCCGGCCCGCCGGCCACCTGGGTGCGGGCGCTGCCGATCGCGTAATAATAACGCGTGGACGGCTCCAGACCTGCCAGAGCGATCTCATGTTCGCTGACCAGGGCCGGGTCGACGACCTCAGCGGACAGGTTATCGGGGCTGGTGCCGAACCGGACGCGGCTCGACGTGTCGTCGAGGGTTCGCCAGCGGATCGTGATGGAATTGGTGTTCAGCAGTTGAAGGTACGGGCCGCGCAACAGAGTTATGAATTCGGCGTTGGGATCAACGTCGGTCAGCAATTCGAGATCGAAACTGAGATCCGGGCTGTCCAGGGCGTCCTGGTGCACTTCCACCGCAATGAGGTTGATGCCGCTCATCAGCCGGGCCGGATCAATCACGCCGATGAAATATCGACGTTCGTCATTGCCGGTCGCCCCGGGAGGAGCCGCCAGCGTATTGAAATCAACCGGCCCATCCGGCATCCCGGTCCGAAACACTTCCGTGCCGTTGAGGTAGACGACCGCGCCGTCATCCCGGAGCACTCTTGCGACGACATTGGTGAAGGCAGTCGGGTCGGCCACGTAGAAAAACCTTCGGAAATAGTAGGTGGGATAACGGGTAGATGGGTCGGGGCCGGTGGTGAGCGGAGTGACCTCAGGCCGGCCGTCCACATCGTCGCCGTAACCGAGTTCAGCATGTCCAAAACCCCAATTGTCGTCATCAAACCACAGCTCCCGCCAATCCGTCAGTTGGTCCACCCCGTTATCGAGATAGCGCCACCCGGCTCCTTTTGGAATCAGGGTCGCGCCAAAAGAGCCGGTCCAGGCCACGAACCAAAAGGCGACGCCTAGTGCGGACCAGCGCACGAGGCGAAATGAAGTTGCTGCATCGAACACCATAAACAATCGGTGGGTCGTCTGGGAATACCGCTAAATAGCATGTTCGAACCATTTGAGCAAGACGCCTGTTCCGCGATCCAACCGAGCCGATTCCCTATTGCCCGGCTTACACCAAAGCGTCGTCCGTCATGCAGGCATCGCATCGACCCGAAACAAACCCACATGATGAACTTCGGAATATGGCGGTAAAGGTTTTTTCCGGCAGCTGGGACTGGGTACGTGGGTGGGTGCATTCGAGCACTGCCCTCGATGCATCAACTGTAGCGGCGGTCTATGACCGCCGACCCCTGCACATGGGGGCAGTGCCGTCGTGCAAAGTGCTATAACTTGCGGCCTCGGCGAAGGACCGCTCTACCGTCGTCGATCACCGTTCGTCGAGGAACACAATGCGGACCGAGCCTTCCGGGCGTGGGCGTGGTTGTTGGAAACTCTCGTTGAGATTTCCCGCCGTCTGGCTGGAGGGCGGAGACGCGACGGGCGACTGGGCGTCAGGGGGCGCGCCCGGCGGCGCCAATGCGGACCGGATGGCGCCTTCGACCAGCTGCGTGCAGTGGACCTTGGTGGGCGGCAGCGGCCCAAGCTCGCGGGCGAACTCTTCACCGCGGAGCTGGAGAGCTTCTTCGGGAGTTTTTCCGCGAATCAGTTCCATGGCGAGGCTGGCGGCGGCGATAGCTGTTTCGCAGCCGAAGCTTTGGAAGCTCGCTTTGTCGATAATTTTCCGTCCGTTTTCCTCCTTAAACTTCACCCAGACGCGGAGCATGTCGCCACACTCGGCATTGCCGACGGTGCCGACAGAATCGGCATTGGCCAGTTCGCCCATGTTTTGGGGATTGCGCCGAGCTTCCTCGACCCGGCGCTGGAAATCATCGTGCATGGATGAGTCGACGTTCATGTGGGTTCAAGTGGGTTCATGTGGGTTCCAAACGATAACGCCGGACAGCGGGGTCAACCTCTTGGGACCAGGCGTCGATGCCTCCGCGCAGGTAACGGGCATTGGTGAAACCGTGCCCCGCGAGGTAGGCGGCAGCGTCCAAGCTGCTTTGGCCAGTGTGATCGTAGAAGACAATCAGTCCCGGCCATCCAGCCTGTCCCATGAGGCCTTGCATCAGTTCCTGGTTCACAAATTCCGCGCCTTCCAGCCGGACTGCATTCCACTCTTCGCGTGTTCGCAAGTCCAGCAGCCGAGTTGGCTCGCCGCGCGCGCGTCGTGCGGCCACTTCTTGGGGGCTGATCTCCAATTGCCGGTCGATGTCATGGCTGGCCCGGATATAGGTGATCACCTCATTGACGTTGAGCAACCCGCTCCGGGCGCAGAGATCGCCCAAAGTTTCGTCGAGGGCAAACCCGCAGCTGGAACAGCCGCCCAAATGATACTTCCGAAACAGGGCGCGCCGTGCTCCGGGATACCGGGCCAGCACGGATTCCATCGTCGTCAGCGGCGTCAGCGCGGGGGGCGGATTTGTTTCAGTCATGGGACAGTTGTTACCTGGAGAAGAGTTTGACGGTCCACTGCAGAATCTCGATGAAGCGGTCGATCTCTTCGCGGCTGTTGTAAAAGTAGAAGCTGGCGCGCAGCGTGGCCGGCACGCCCAGCTTGGCCATCAACGGTTGGTTGCAGTGATGACCGGCCCGCAAGGCTACCCCACGCTGGTCCACCAAGGTCGCCACATCCAGGGCATGGGCGTTTGGCAACACAAAACTGACCAGGCCGGCGCGGCCCTGCTTGGGCCCGAAGATTCGAATCCCTTCGAACTCCTGCAAACGCTGCTCGGCGTAATTGGCCAGCTCCTGGTCATGAGCGAAGATTGGGTCCCGCCCGACGGCATCGAGGTACTCAACGGCCGCGTGCAAGCCAACCGCCCCACTGATATGAGGCGTTCCCGCCTCGAACCGATGCGGCGGCACGTTGTAGGTGGTGTGATGATACTCGACTTTGGAGATCATTTCGCCGCCGCCCTGGTAAGGCGGAAGGTTCTCGAGGATCTCACGCCGCCCATAGAGAACGCCCATGCCGGTGGGCCCGCAGATCTTGTGGCTGGAAAAGGCAAGAAAATCGCAGCCGATGGCCTGGACATCGAGGGGAAGATGGCCGGCGCTCTGAGCGGCGTCGATTACGGTGAGGACGTCGAACCGGCGGGCGCGCGCGCAAATTTCGGCCACTGGATTCACCACGCCCATCGAGTTGGAGATGTGGGTCAGCGCCAGCAGCCGGACGCCCTGGGCGAGTTGTTGATCGAGCCCGCTCAGGTCCAGGATGCCCTCATCGCCGGTGATGGGAATGAAGGCGAGTTTGGCTTTGGTGCGTTGCGCCACCATCTGCCATGGAACCAGGTTGCTGTGATGTTCCAACTCGCTGAGCAGGATGATATCGCCGGGTTGAAGATGCTGCTGAGCCCAGGTGGCCGCCACGAGATTGATGCTCTCGGTAGTGTTGCGGGTGAAAATGATTTCCTGCGCCTGGCGGGCGTTGAGGAAGCGGGCGACGCGTTCCCGGGCGCCCTCGTAGGCGGCAGTGGCGCGATTGCTCAGTTCATGGATGCCACGGTGGACGTTGGCGTGGTCGTGTTCGTAGTAACGGACCAGCGCATCGATGACCTGCCGGGGTTTCTGGCTGGAGGCGGCGTTGTCGAAGTAGATGAGAGGATGCCCATGGATCGATTGGTCAAGGATCGGAAAATCCTTTCGCAGGGCCGCCCAGTCTGGAGCCGTGGCCGTCATGACCCAATCTGCGGCAGGTTCATTTCAAAGCAAGCCCAACTGGAGCTTGGCGGCTTCGGTCATCATGCCCTGGTTCCACTGCGGGTCCCAGACCAGTTCGACATTGGCTTCATCGACTTCTTCGATCGAGAGCAGCTTGTTTGAGACATCCTGCTGCAGGACGGGTCCCATGCCGCAGCCGGGGGCGGTCAAAGTCATTTTGATGTCGACCTGATAGCGATTGGCTTCGGGTAGGGGCGTGACGTGACAATCGTAGATCAATCCAAGATCGACGATGTTCACCGGGATCTCCGGGTCATAACAGGTTTTCATTTGTGCCCAGGCTTCGCTTTCGACCTGCTCCAGGGTGCGCGGGCCTTGAATGAGCGCGGCCGGCTCGGCCGTGGCTTCCCGGCCGAGCGCGTCGGCATCCCGTCCGTCGATGCGGAACATATTGCCGTTCACCACGACGGTGTAGCTGCCGCCGAGAGACTGAGTGATGTGAGCAGTTTCGCCTTTGAGCAAAGTGACTTTGGTGCCGACCGGCACGATGGCCGCCTCGACATCGCGAGTGAGCTGGACGGGTTCGGGAGCATGCATAAGACAGTCAAGGTGACGCCGGAACTCCGGCACGCGCCACGCCGCGGGCCAGCGTCCGGATGCGTTCGATCATGGCAAACAATCCATTCTTGCGGGTGGGACTGAGATGTTGATCGAGGCCAAGCCGGGAAAAGACAGCTTTGGCGTCCGTCTCGAGCACTTCGGCCGGAGTGCGGCCTTCGTAGAGCAGTTGGAGAACCGCGATCAGTCCGCGCACGATAAAGGCGTCGCTATCGGCCCGGATCCGGACGGCGCCGGGTTGGGCCGGGTCGGCCTCCATCTTCATCCAGACCATGGCCTGGCAACCGTGGACGCGGTGCGCTTCGGTTTTTTCGGCTTCGGGCAATCCGGCGAACTTCTTCCCCAGATCGATGAGATAGGCGTAACGCTCTTCCCAATCGGGAAGCACCTCGAAGTTGGAGATGACTTTGTCGAGCGTCATGATGCTTGCTGGGCCAGGCCTTTAGTCTGTTCGAGCCGATCCCAAAGTAACCGATCGAGTTCTTCACGCAACGCCTCATGCTTGACTCGATCGATGATCTCGCCAGCAAAGGCATGAATGAGCATGCGCCGGGCCGTGTCCAGACCGATCCCACGGCTGCGCAGATAGTAAATGGATTCCTCGTTCAACTGCCCGATCGTTGCGCCATGCGTGCACTTGACGTCGTCGGCGTAAATCTCCAGCTGCGGTTTCGCGTCGGCCGACGCGTCATCCGACAGCAACAGGTTTTTGTTGGTCTGTTTGGCGTCCGTTTTCTGGGCGCCGGGCCGGACCAGGATACGTCCATGAAAGACCCCTTTTGATTTCCCCGCGAGAATGCCGTTGAAATATTCGTGGCTGGCGCAATGGGGTTTGGCGTGGTCGACGATCATGTGGTGATCGGCCAGTTGATCGCGATCGGTAAGATACACACCATTCAGCACGCACTCGATGCCTTCGCCGTCCAGCGTGGTCCGGATATTGTTTCGCGAAAGCCTGGCTCCGGTCACGATCGAGTGAGAGGAAAAGTTCACGGCCCGGCCAAGCTGCGAGTGCAGGGCGGCGATATGGTAGGCCTCGGGGCTTTCGTCCTGGAACTTGCAATGTTCCACCACGGCCTGGTCGCCGAGGGCGAATTCGGTGACCGCATTGGTGAAGGTGGCGCCGCCGGCGAGGCTGACGTAACTCTCGAGGATCGTGACACGCCCAGCCCGCTCGACCACGATCAGGTTGCGCGGATGAATCACCGCGCCAGGCTCGCGGCTGGTGCAGACGTAGAGAAGTTGAATCGGCTCGGGCACCGTTTGACCGGCCGGCACATGGATGAAACCGCCATCCAGGAAGAAGGCGTTGTTGAGCGCCGCGAACGCGTTGTCTTCCGTGTGCAGGCAACGGCCTAGCTGCGTTTGCAGAAACGCGGGCGCCTCGGCCAAGGCCGCCGACAAGCTGCCGACCTGGACCCCGTCCGGAA
>DATLUX010000429.1:0-23434 GCA_035577805.1 Verrucomicrobiia bacterium | reverse complement strand
GTTGAAAGTTGATCAGGGTTGAACGTTGAAAATCAAAATCCTCTAGTCCCAATGAGCAATGAGCAATGAGCAATGAGCAATGAGCAATGAGCAATCCCCAGGTTCATGGTCCCAATGCGCGTGCAGAAGCACGTGGAAACTACCCATGAGACGGGCGGTGTTGCTGGCGTGGCGGGTGTTGCTCTACGCGAGCTTCATCGCGCTGCCGGGTTCGCCCGTTCTGTCTGCCGAAACTCCGATCGGCTCCTTGCGGGGCGAGGCTTTGAAGGATTTGTTGAAACCGATCCCAGTCAAGGAACCCGCCGAAGCCATCCGATGCTTGCAGGTCATCGACGGCTTTTCCGTCGAGTTTGTGGCCCACGAACCGCTCGTGCTCGATCCCGTCGCCGCGGCGATTGACGAGAATGGCCTGCTTTATGTGGCCGAGGACGCCGATTACCCGTACCGGCCTGAAGAAGGCAAACGCCCGCTCGGACGCATCCGCGTGCTGCGCGATCGGGACGGAGACGGTTTTTACGAGGAAAGCGTGCTCTTTGCGGACGGTTTGCTCTGGCCGGCCGGCGTCGCCCCTTGGAAAGGCGGCGTGTTCGTCACGGCGCCGCCCGATATCTGGTTTCTGCAGGATACCAACGGCGACCTCAAAGCCGATGTGAAGGAGAAGGTTTACACCGGGTTCGGCACGGCCGGCTCCCAGTATATTCTCAACAATTTGCAGTGGGGTTTGGACCACAAGATCTACGCGTCCGTGGCAGGGAACGGCGGCGCGGTCTCTCGTCCGGGCGTGATGGGCAACGTTACGGAATCAAGCGCCACCGCCACTTCCAGTGCGTCTTCCAATCCGCCCAACGGCTCTGTGTCGCTGGCCCGGCAGGATTTTCGGTTTGACCCGGTGACGGGCGAATTCGAAAGCATCGCGGGAGGCAAACAATTCGGGAACACCTTCGACGATTGGGGCGATCGCTTTTTGTGCACCCAAGACACGCCGGTTTATCAGGTCGTCTTTCCGGAAGGCTGGCTGGAACGGCGCGCGCATCCGTTTATTCCTCTGCCCGAGAACCCGAAAAGACTGGTGCCCGGCGGCGAAAGGATCTTCCGGATCAGTCCGGTGGAAAACTGGCGGGCCGTGCGATCCAGCCGGCGGGTGCTGGCCCAAAAGGGATCGCCGGACGCCAGCGGCGTTTCCCATTACGTGCTGGATGGAGTGGCGGGCGCTACGGTTTACCGCGGCGGGGCCTTTCCCACGAATTTCTACGGCAACCTTTTTTGTGGCGATGCGCAGAATAATCTCGTGCATCGTCGCAGCCTGATTTCAGACGGCGTGCTGTTCCGATCCGAACGATTGGATGCCGGCACAGAATTCCTGCGTTCGACCGACAATTGGTTTCGGCCAGTGAACTTTGTCAATGCACCCGATGGCACTCTTTATGTTCTGGATCTGGCCCGGGAAATCCTTGAGGCAGTGCATATTCCCATGGACGTCGTGGCGCATCTCGACCTGACTCGCGGTCGGGATCGAGGCCGGATTTACCGGGTGATGCCGAAGGGATTCCAGCGGCCTGCGCCTGCGCAAGCCGGCCGGCTCACGACCGCCGAGCTGGTGGCGTGTCTGGAACATCCGCATGCCTGGTGGCGGGATACCGCGCACCGGCTGCTTTACGAGCGACAGGATCGATCAGCGGAAGCGGCCTTGCGTCGACTCCTGCAGGATTCCGTGCAAGGGCGCACGCGTCTGCACGCGTTGTGGTCGTTGGAAGGACTGCGGCTCCTTTCTGAGCGCGATCTGTTGACTGGATTGGGGGACGGATCCGCCGCGGTCCGAGAGCACGCGTTGCGTCTGGCGACGGCAAGGCTGGCAACGTCCCAGGCGTTGCGGTCGCGTTGTCTGGAATTGGCGCGAGACCCCGCTCCGCGCGTGCGGTTGCAATTGGCGTTGACCTTGGGGCAATTGGAATCGACCGAGCCGGCCCACTCATCCACGGTGCCCATGCAGGTGCGCCACCTGGCGCTCATCGCTCAACAGGATGCGGCAGACCCTTACATCCGTGCCGCGGTGCTGAATTCAGCCCAGGCTTGCGCCGCTCCGTTCGCAGCTTATTTGCTGCAGAATCAACTTCCGGTTGCAGATGGCCCGGGCCTGCTGCAAGACCTCGCCCGCATGGTGGGAGGACAAAAGCGCGAGGTTCTCTCGGTGCTGACCACGGCGCTCGACCAGCCGCGGGTTGAACTCGGCGAGCGCGTGGTGATCGGCTTGTCCGAGGGCCTGCGGAATTCCGGCGAACAACTTCGTGACCTGGCAAAATCTTTGCAACCGCCCGCGCGCCGGCGATGGGACCAACTCCTGGAGTCTGCGCGGCAACGGATCAAGACGCCTGCAGCATCAACCGATGCCGAATCCACCAGGACCGCGTTGCGTTTGTTGGAGAACGCCTCGGGCAACGAAACGGCCGCTGCGGTGCTTGCGTTGCTGGACGGCTTTCCTCCAGCTCCCATCCAGGTCACGGCGATTCAGTCCATCGCGCGGTTGCGGGAGCCAGGCTGGGAAGAGGCGTTATTGGGCCGTTGGCGCGTGGTCAGCCCGGAAGCGCGTCGCGAACTTTTGTCGACGCTCCTCGGACAAAGAAGTCGAACTGAGAAACTGTTGGCGGCGCTGGAAGGCGGCCGGCTGGCGCCGGGGGAATTGGACGCCGCCACGCGAGCCGCTTTGTTGCGGCATGCCGATCCTTCCATTCAACAACGCGCTCAGGCGCTCTGGGGCCAATCCAGCGCGGGAACCAGGGCGGAAGTCATCAAGAAATATCGGCCGGCTCTCGATTTGAAAGGGGACGCGCAGGCCGGACAGTTCGTGTTCCAACGGCTTTGTCGCTCGTGCCATCGTTTGCAGGGCGATGGCAATGAGCTGGGCCCGAACCTTGCGCTGGCGTCGAGCCGATCCCCGGATGAACTGTTGACTAACATCCTCGATCCCAATCGCGAAGTGGACCCGGCCTACGTGCAGTATCAGCTCGAGACAACCGACGGCGAAGTGTTGTCCGGTCTGCTCACGGCCGATCTGACCACGGCGGTAACGCTGCGGGGCGTGAACCTGGAGCAAACCATTCCGCGCTCGCGGATCAAACAAATGACCAGTGCCGGTCTATCGTTGATGCCCGATGGCTTGGAGCAAGGGCTGAGCCTGCAGGAAATGGCCAATCTGCTGACCTTCCTGATCGAGGCGCGCTACGACCTCGGCACCAGCGGCCGATCCGCTGCTCGCGATGTAGCGGAATGAACTTTGGATCTCCCAAACGCTGTCAGAGACGTTGAATTCAAACCCCAAACATCGTATGATGGTCACTGTGCCGATAACGCTGGCACAAATCCTTGAAGAAACGCGCCACTGGCCGCCGGAGAAGGTGGGCGAACTGGTTGGCCGCTTGACCGAAGATCTGCACGCCAGCGACCCGGAGACCGAGGCCGCCTGGAAAACCGAGATCAACCGGCGGTTGGAGGAAATCCAATCCGGCAAGGTCCAGGGCATCCCGGTGGAGGAAGCTTTTGCGAAGGCCAAGCGCATCCTCGGACGGTGAAGCGAGCCGGCGTATTCTTGGGCATAATTCTGCTCAATAGCTGCTCGATCGCTGATCGTAGTTCCAATCTAATTTGTTGATTGTTGATGTTGACGTTGAGTTTTCAAGTCCTCCGGAAAGAAAAGGGTTAGAGTTTTGTCAGGGAAGACTTTGGATCGGGCATTTTATGCTCGCAAAGGACTGTCCCGAGCAAAGCTGCGCCAGCAGCGGCTGTGTAAACGGAATAATCGAGCGGAGGCTTTATGCCAATCGCAACGGTCATGCTCAACGCAAACAGCAGGAGCAAACCGCAACTGGCCAAAGCGAAACGTCGCAGCCAAAACCCGGCGAGCAAGCCTACCGCGAGAATTGTTTCGATAAGGGTCGCCAGCATCCCAACGGGTTGGATAAGTGGATGGGGCAAAAACCAATTAAGCTTCGCTGTATAGGAGATAAAGTTCGACCAATCACCCCACGCTACACCAGGCGCCCCTGGTTTTCCCCAGAGACCGAGACGGTCCGCAACTGCAGATAGGAACCCCGCGGCGAGCGCCAGTCGCAGCGCCAACGCCGCGGCTCTCGTGGCCTTTGGATAGTTGCGGTCTGTCATTTTCACAGTTTGGAGGCTGAGTGGCTCAACCGTTCGATTTCAAAAATGGTGTCGACGATTACTGGCGTTCCAATGGGCAAGCTCTGCACCCCATAAACCAGCCGCACATGGCCGGTAGCTCGGCCAAAAATCTGGACAAACAGATCCGAAGCTCTGTCCGCCACAGCGGCATGCTCTGTAAATTGCTCCGTCGTCGCCATCAGCACCGTCAGCTTGACGAGCTTTTCGAGCCGGTCGATATCGCCAAGATGTTCCTTTGCGGCCGCGAGCGCGTTGAGCGAGGCGATGCCCGCAGCTTCCTGGCCGTCTTTGACGAAAGGTTTTCACCCAGCCGCCCAGCGACGGTGAGCTTTCGGTTGGCGACTGGAAGCGTTCCGCTGAGGAAGAGCAAATTGCCGGTGCCCGAAGCCTCCACATAAGCACCCCAATGGTGTCGGCGGCGCAGGGAGCACGATTCGGAGCTCGCTAAGGCGCGAGCTGAGTCTGCCCGTCACAGATTTACCACTTGGCGCCGGCATGTGCTCCTCCATCAATTCGAAGGTTTTCGCCGTTCACCATCGGCGCCGACTGCAAATACAACAAAGCATCCACAATTTCGGAAACTTGAACCAATCGGCGAAGAGGGTTGAGCTTTTCCAGAACCTCATGGTCGTCGTTGGCGTTCATGGGGGTGTCAACAACGCCGGGCGAGATCGTGTTGACCCGAATCCCGTCGGCTACGTATTCCATTGCCAAGGCACGGCTAAATGCTGGAATCGTCGACTTCGTGAGCACCGGCAGCGAGATGGGTGCGCCGGCCAACGGCTGATCAGTCAAAACCGTAGAAATGCTTACGATGTGGCCGGCCTTCTGTTTTCGCATTTGAGCAACGGCCTGCTGCGTTACGAAGAAGTATCCGGCGACATTCGTGCTGATCATCGTTTCAAAATCCTCAGGCGTATATTCGATGAAAGGCTTCGGCAGATAAATGCCTGCGTTGTTGACCAGGAGATCGACGCGACCGAAGTGTTTCATGGCCGCATCAACCACTTTGATGGCCGTCTCCTTTTTGCCGATGTCACCGTCCACCAGAATGAGGTCCGCTGAGGGGTTTAAGTCGTTCGATTTGCTGATCGTGCGCGAATTTGCAACGACATGGTAGCTGCGTTCGAGCAGCACCCTGGTTATGCCCAGTCCAATGCCGCTGGACGCGCCGGTGACGATGGCAACCTGCTTTTTATTGGCACTCGCACTCATCCTTTCTTGTCCTATCTGTGTGGTCGTTATATGTAGTTTCGATCGGGGCGTCCTGCCCGATAAACTCGGGCAGGCGAGGCCGCGGAGAGGTTCAGATCTTCCGCACGAGCTTTTCGACAGTTCCCTAGCGGCTATGGAGGACCGGACTCACTTGGACCGCAGCGGCTTTAACAACTCTCATTGCAATCTCCTTGGGTGACCTTCATCAGTGCGTGTGAGGCCCAGTGCCAGTCACTGTGAACGTCACGGTCTTGGACTGTCCGGGAAAGACCTGGTGGTTGGCGTCGGCCAAATCGATCCGCACCTTGTGCGGGCCGGGAGGCATCCCGGCCAGGTCGATCGTATTCAGATTGCTCGCGTCCGCCCACAACCAAGGCAGGTCATCCACACATATGTGAAAATGCCCCACCCGTGGAGATACGTTGAGGGCGCCCTTCCCGAACACCGGTAAAATGCGCACGTTCTCCACTCGCCACTGGATCCAGACGATGCCCTGAGCCAGCAGGTTCGTAAGAGGGGGATCTACGATCAACATTGGCGGAGGCTCGTTCTCGATTTCGACGTACGGTGTGGCACCGCGGATCTCTTTCGCGCTATGGCCGGATGCGATCGCGGCGAACAGGCTGCCAGCCGCGCCTAGGACGACGAGCAATGAAACAGCTGTTCTCGCTGTGATGCGCCGCGGCGATGTGATACCTGAAGTGGTTTCAATTTGATTTCTGGTTTTCATATTTTTTGGTTTGGTTTGGTTTTGATTTTGGTATGGCAGATTTGTTCCACCGCTTTCGACTAATACGCACTTTGATGCGGTCTAATTCTGCCCACACAAACAACAGCGAGAATTCGCCCCGGAATGGCCAAGCTTCATCAGCACCGCCCAGGCACGCGCGATGCGCGCTTGGTCCCAGGAAAACCGCCCGTACGGTTCGGAGGGAGGGGCGAGGTTCTATCCCTGCTCCTACCCCTATCGGGGGATCCGGCCCATGCCCTCCGTATGGCTCCGAACCGCTGACTTGTGGCCTAGTTCCTTTGGCGCCAAGGGGAGTGGGCAAGGGAATTGGGGGCAAGGGAATTCCCGAATCGGCGTTTGTCGATTGGATATGTTGGCAACGTTTGTCGGCATTGTCCCAGCTACTGTCGACAAAAGGACGAGCCAGAATGTCCAACTTCAGAGCCACGCCAACGGCGTGGCAGGAGATCAGCGAAGGGCAAGCCCGTTAGAACGCCCGGGGATCGTTGCTCTCACTCATGTCGTCCGAGGTGATGCGGCCTGAAGGCCGCGCCCCGGGGGGGCAGTGGACCCCTTGAAGATCCTGCCACGAACCAGGAAGATCACAACCTGACGGTTCAAGCAAAGTCCCCGAACATAGCGCTCTCTCAGCAATATTGTTCTCAAACACTTCGAAGCGCAATTGATCGAGTTGCCCATTGAGACCGCTAAGCTGAGTTCCGGATTCGCTTGCGGAATACTCGCTGCGTCTTCGTATGCGTAAAGGATAAGCTCTCATAAAACCGGTGTGATTCCGCGCGGTCTTCCCGGCAACGGACCGACAACTCGACCGCTCCTTGCTCCAACGCCCAAACTTCAACCGCCCGCACCAATCGCCGTCCAATCCCTTTCCGCCGCAATCGATCGTCAACGATCAAACCGCCGATCTCCACGCGGTACTCCGATTCCAAGAACTGAGAGAGAAAACCGTGTATCCAACCCACCAGTTCGCCAGAGGAGCTTTCGACCACCAGCAGGCAGTCATTTGAAGATGGAAGCATTCGGGCCAGCCGTGACCCTATCACTGCCGCCGAGGACGGGTAACCGAGCTGTGAAGTAAGTCGCGCCAACTCTTCTGCATCGGATTGCACCGCGCGTCTGAGAATTTCCTGCCGCATGCGAGCTAGCTCGAGTCTAGTCTACTCTAGACTAGGCTAGCAATTCCAGGGAGAAGTGGGCACTACTTGGTGCGGCGTCTTTGGCCGGTGGAATTCTCTTCGAGCCAATTTCCATAACTGGCTTCGTCTAACTCTCCGGCAGCGACGGCCAAAGTCTGGACGACGACATCACTTTCAGCCGCCGCGAGATGGATCTTGTTGATCCCAAGAAACACGAAGGCAGCCATGAACCCCGTTCGCTTGTTTCCGTCAACAAACGGATGGTTTTTGATCATGCCGCAGGCATAAGCCGCGGCGAGGTCGAACAGCGAAGGCTTTCCGTAAGCCAAGAGGTTTTGTGGCCGCGCGAGTGCTGATTCAAGGAGCCCGGCATCTCGAATGCCGGCGCTCCCTCCGTGCTCAGCCAAAAGGCGGTCGTGCATTGCGAGCACGACATCCGTTCGGAGCCATTTCGGCGGCTTCACTTCGCGAGTTCACGAAGTGCGTTTCGATAGCGCCGCATCCCCTTCTCCGCGACTTCCATTTGCTTTGCAAATTCCGGGTCTGCAGCCGTCAGACGAAAGCCGCCTGGCGCTTCGGTCATGTAGAGCTGATCTCCATCGCCAACATTAAGTTGGTGGAGCGCCTCCTTGGGAAGAACGAGGCCAAGCGAATTTCCAACGCGGCGAATCTTGAGTTTGAGTATCATGTGCGTGCCCTTAACGTAGCTACAAATGTAATAACACAATCGGCAGCTTTCTTCAACTCCTCAAGCGCTGGAGCCGCAAGTGGCTGAGGGCGCCAAACTTTCGGCCGCTGCCTTCCGTGCGGAAGGGCCGTCGCTCCGAGCTTGTTTCCGGCTCGTAAAACTGGTCCAGTGTCAGGAGTCCTAATTCCTGCTCGGTGCGCCGGATGCGAGCTAGCAGGCTGTTGAAAAACTATGAGCATCGCCGTTGAGCCAGAAATTGGCCAGACGCTAGGCGCGACGACCGAGCATATCCCTAGTGCATCTGTAAGGGAGGAGCAACAACGCGGATGGCCAATTTCTGGCTCAACCCATCCGGGCGGAGCGTCTTTGGCTCCAAGCCTTCGTTGTTCCTCGGTCACAGATCGCTGTCGGATATGCTCCCTCCTCACGCCTCGGCTTGGAGCCAAATCCATCTCCGCGGCGACGCTCAGAGTTTTTCAACACCCTGCTAGAAGCATAACCATACGTCGATCGGCCACCATGGCGGTGGCCGCGGCGACGCTGTTCGCAGCGTCCGCTGGCGCGGCCGCAAACACGAACGTGGCACGGCACTGGGCTTTCCAACCGGTCGAGGCGGTCAAACCTCCGGAAATAAAGAACACGGCCTGGGTTAAGACCGATATTGATCGGTTCATCCTCGCCAGGCTTGAACAACACCAGTTACAGCCGGCTCCGCCCGCGGACCGCCGCGCGTTGATTCGGCGGGCCACCTTCGATTTGCTTGGTCTTCCACCTACTCCGGAGGAAGTGGAACGCTTTCTGGCCGATGTCAGGCCAGATGCGTTCGACCGGGTCGTGGAACGGTTGCTGAACTCACCTCATTATGGCGAGCGCTGGGGACGCCATTGGCTGGATGTGGCGCGTTACGCCGACAACAAGGGCTACGTGTTCTTCGAAGAGAAATCGTTCCCATGGGCGTGGACGTATCGCGACTATGTGGTGCGCGCTTTCAACGAGGACAAACCGTACAACCAATTTGTCCTGGAACAGCTGGCCGCAGACCAACTCGATCCGCTCGGGGATGTCCGAACTTTGACCGCGCTGGGCTTCCTCACTGTGGGCGATCATTTCTCCAACAATACTCACGATATTCTGGATGACCGGATCGATGTGGTCACGCGCGGTTTGCTGGGGCTGACGGTCGGTTGCGCGCGTTGTCATGATCATAAGTTCGATCCGGTGACCATGGAGGATTACTATGCGTTGTATGGGGTTTTTCGCAGCTGCACAGAACCGATGGTGCCGCCCGCGATCGAGGCGCCGGTCTTGTCCGAGACGTATGAAGGGTTTGAACTGGAACTGATTCGGCGTGAACAAAAACTCCAGGAGTTCGTGGAATCCAAACATCGCGCGATCGTGCAGGGAGCCCGCACCCGGCTCGCGGAATATCTGCTCGCCGCCTACGCCCAACGAAATCAGCCGTCGACCGAAAGCTTCATGCTCATCGCCGACAAGGAAGATCTGAATCCGGCCGTCATCGCCCGCTGGCGCGCGTATCTTGATCGGGTGGGGCCGGCTCATCCGGTCTGGCGTCCGTGGCTGGAGTTTTCCACGATCGAGGAAGGAAAGGCGGAAACCCATTTCGCTGAGCAAGCCGCCCGGGTGCAGGTTGCCTGGACCACGAGCGCGCCTGGAGTGAATCCGCGCGTGGCTTCAGCGTTTTCCGGTGCCGCGCCCCGGTCGATGAAGGATGTGGCCGATCGTTACGCGGCGCTCTTTAAATCGGTGAACGAGCAGTGGCAGGCGGCGTTGGCCCAAACGGCTCAGCCGGCTCCGGCTCCCGAACGGTTGCCGCGGCCTGAAGATGAAGAACTGCGCCAGATTCTTTATGGACCCGATGCGCCGCCCGAGGTGCCGCTGCAAATGGATTGGGGTTTTCTGTCCTTGCTTCCGGACCGGGCGAGTCAGGGCGAGTTTCAGAAGATCCTCACCAGCCTCGAGCAATGGTTGATGCACGGCCCGGCGGCGCCGGCACGCGCGATGGTGTTGCAGGATCTGCCGGTTGCCTATCAGCCTCGTGTTTTCCTGCGCGGCAACCCCAATCGGCCCGGCGCAACAGTCTCACGCCGGTTTGTGCAATGGTTGGATCCCGAGCGGCGCGCCTTCACCAAGGGCAGCGGCCGACTGGAACTGGCGCGGGCCATTATCGATCCCGGCGATCCGCTGGCCGCGCGTGTCTTCGTCAATCGCATTTGGATGCATCACTTCGGCACCGGCCTGGTCACCACCCCCAGCGACTTCGGCACCCGCAGTGAAGCGCCGTCGCACCCGGAGTTGCTCGACTGGCTCGCCCGCGAATTCGTCCAGGGCGGCTGGCGAGTGAAGCGTTTGCACCGATTGATCATGAGCAGCGCAGTCTACCAGCAAAGTTCGATGGCACAGGCGCCGCCATCGTCGCCATCACGGTCGTCGACGATTTTAACCAATGGCGGTACGTTCATTGCGGGCGCCTCCAACGCGGATTTGCCAGCGGTGGACGCCGAGAACCGTTGGCTTGGCCGATTTCCGCGGTTGCGCCACGATTTCGAGACGCAGCGAGACGCGCTGCTGGCGGTGGCCGGGCAATTGGATGCGCAAACCGGCGGGCCGCCGGCCGAGTTGAGCTCGAACCGGCGGACGATCTACACTTTCGTCAATCGGATGGACGTTCCGCCCGTGATGACCACTTTCGATTTTCCAAGTCCATCGGCGAGTTGTCCGCAACGGTCCGCCACCACCGTGGCGCCGCAGGCGCTGTTTCTGATGAACAACGACTCCGTGGCAAAAGCGGTGGCGGCGGTGTTGAAGCGCGCCGAGATCGCCGGCGCCGCGATGATTTCGGTTAGAACCGAACGTCTCTATGCCCTGTTCTACGGGCGGCCGCCCACCGCAACGGACCTGCGGCACGCGGAAGACTTTCTGGGAACAGCGCCGGACGAAAAACTCTGGACTCAGTATGTGCATGCGTTGCTCATGGCAAATGAATTTGTGTTTGTGGACTGAACTGGGGTTCTCATGACGAAGATTGTTTCACCCTGGCCGTCAGAGCGGTTTTTGAGCCGCCGCCAAATGCTGGCGCGTTGTGGGACTGGCTTCGGCGTGCTCGCGTTGGGTTCAGTGCTTGACCAGGCCGGCTTGCTGACTGGCCCGGCGCGGGCCGAGAGCGCCGCCTTTCCGTTGGCTCCGCGCGCGCCGCATTTTACTGCAAAGGCACGTCGTGTGGTGCATCTATTTATGAACGGCGGCCCGTCGCAGGTGGATACGTTCGATCCCAAGCCGGCGCTCGATCGTTATCATGGACAGCCGCTACCTCTGAATAACCTGCGCACCGAACGCAAGACCGGCGCAGCCATGCGCTCGCCCTTCAAGTTTCAGCCTTATGGGCAGTCGGGCATCCGGGTCAGCGAATTGTTTGCAAAAACGGCCAGCCTGCACATCGATGACATGGCCATCATCCGTTCGATGCAGGCGGAGGTGCCCAACCACGAACCGTCTCTCATGCTCATGAATTGCGGCGATTCGCGGCTGCCGCGCCCGAGCATGGGCGCCTGGATTACCTACGGGCTCGGTAGTGAAAACCAGAATTTGCCCGGCTTCATCGTGCTTTGTCCGGGCGGTTATCCCATCGTTTCCACGCAGAATTGGCGTTCGTCCTTTCTGCCGGGCGCGTTTCAGGGCACTTACATCAATACGCAACACACCGAGATCGACCAACTCATCGCGAACGTTCGCAATCATCAACTCACCGCGGATGAGCAGCGGCGTCAGCTTGATTTAGTACGTGCTCTTAATGAGGAACATGCCCGGGCGCGTCCGCAGGACACCGCTCTCGAGGCGCGCATTGCCACCTTCGAACTCGCTTATCGCATGCAGAGCGAGGCGACAGACGCCTTCGACGTCACTCGCGAATCGGAGCAGACGCGCGACGCCTACGGGCGCGGCACGCACGGACGTCAATTGCTCATCACCCGTCGTTTGATGGAACGCGGCGTTCGCTTCATCCAGGTGTGGAGTGGCGCCGGTCAACCCTGGGATAATCATGAGAACCTGGAGAAGGATCATCGCCGGCTGGCGGCCGAGTGGGATCAACCCATCGCGGCGTTCCTGGCCGATCTAAAACGACGCGGCTTGTTCGAGGACACGCTGGTGCTGTGGAGCGGTGAATTCGGACGCACCCCGGTGGCCGAATTGCCCGCCCTCAATGGCCGCGACCATAATCATTACGGATTTAGCGTGTGGCTGGCCGGCGGCGGTGTGCGCGGCGGCACCATCTACGGGGCCACGGATGAATTCGGCTTTCGCGCCACGGAAAACCCGGTGCATGTCCATGATCTGCACGCCACCATCCTGCATCTGCTCGGATTCGATCATGAACGATTGACTTACCGCTATGCTGGCCGGGATTTTCGGCTCACCGACGTGAGCGGTCACGTGGTGAAAGGCGTGGTGGCGTAGCGGTGCCGGCGTCCGTAGGACCACAGGCCACCATCGGCAAAACTTTGTCGATGGCACCGCAAGATCCAGTGGCAACAGATTGCCATCCTCTGAAATTCCCTTGCCCCCAATTCCCTTGCCCCTTGAGCTCCGAGTGAGTTCTGGGACTCGGGTCAAACAAATAGCCCGGCTTGGATCCTCGTCCGACACCTGCCAGCACCGCCGGACTTAACACGAGGACGCAGAGGTAACGGAGGACTTGCTGAACAAGTCCAAACGCCGCGGAGAAAGACGCCAAGGCGAGGACAAAGAAATACCACGGACAGGGACGTATGTGACGCCGCCAGCGGAGATGAAGAACATTTGGCTTTGACGGTGATCCTAGAAGTCCGATGATTGTCGCAATGAGCAGGGGCGTCTCAGACTGCCGCACATCCGAGAATACCGTTACGTCCAAACCGGGAGGTGCGGGAAAGCCTGGCCTAACGAGGCGGGGCCGCAGAGCGCAAGGCACTCCAAGGCGCCCAATCTTGCAAAGAATCGTCCTCGCCTTGCTGGTCTGAGGCTCTGCCTCGTTAAAAGTCCGTGTTCGCGTCCTTCAGATCCATTTCCTTGATCCACGCGTTGCGATAGCGGACGTCGTGGCCTTCGCATTGAAGCTTGAGACCGCCAGGAGTATCGGTAATGCCTTTGCCGCCATCGTTGCCGCCGTCGAGACCGGAGCGGGCGCCGCCCCAGACCTGGCTGATCGGTTGGTTGGTGTGAACTTTGATGCCGTTGAAATACATCGTGACCAGCGCTTTCTCCGAGCGTTTGCCATCCTGGAAATGCGCGGCGCGGAACATAATGTCGTAGGAATTCCATTTCCCCACCCCGCGGTAGGCATGATATGGGGAGGGAGTTTCGTTAATGACCGCGCCCATGCCATGACTGGTTTGATCGCCATCCAAGACCTGGATCTCGTACCGGTTTTGCAAGTACACTCCGCTGTTGCCGCCTTCTTTCATAATCAGGAACTCGATGTGCAACCGGAAATCGCGATAGGCCTTTTTGGTGACCAGGTCGGCGGCCCCATATTTCCCACCGGCGGCGGCAGGATCATCGGTCATCAGGACTTTGCCCGGATCCACGGGGTCATCGACGATCTTCCATTTGATGGGGAGAGAAGATTTGAACCCGGGTCCTTCCCAATAGGTCCATTTCTGGTCGAGCATTTGCCGGGAGCCATCCAGGAGCAGCTCTGCGTCGGGGATGGGCGGGGCGCCGACGCCCAGATCGGCGCGAGCCGGGGCCGCCAGAGCAGGGAGAGCACAGAAAGCTGCCAGGGAGGCGAGGCCAAGGAAAGCGCCGGCGACCAGGACGTGGCTGGCCCTCGAGGAGGCGGTTTTTGGACTGGACTCTGGATGAGACAGGTTGAGGCTGGATGAACGCGGAAGATGGGCTTGCATGGGAGCCAGTGTGCGGTTCCCGATGGGGTTTTCAATGACCTTTCTGCCGATTGTCGAACGCGAGTTACATGTGGCGGCCCGCCGCCGCATCACCTACTGGACCCGGTCAGGCGCGGCCCTGTTGGCCACGGCTTTGGCGGTCTGGATTTTTGAGACCTCGGCGGCGGTCGCCGGAGCCAGTGCCGGCGGACATTTATTTGGGATCCTGTCTACGTCGGCCTGGGTGGCCTGCCTGGCCGCCGGAGTGTTTTTGACCGCTGATTCGCTGAGCGAAGAGAAACGGTCGGGCACGTTGGGGTTGCTCTTCCTGACCGACCTGCGTCCGGCAGACATTGTTCTGGGCAAGCTGGCCGCCAGTTCCTTGACCGGCTTCTATGGGCTACTCGCGATCTTTCCCGTTCTGGCCATGCCGCTGATTCTGGGCGGCGTAAGTTGGTGGGAATTTGCGCGGGTGGCCGTCGGTTTGAGTGGCACGCTGTTGTTCTCGCTTTGTCTAGGCATGTTTTGTTCGGCGTGCTTCCGTTCCGAACGACCCACCATGGCGACAACCGCCGGGGCATTGGCGGTCTGGGCAATCCCGACGGTGCTGGTGCCCGGACTGCGGGTGATCAGTCCCTTGACTTTGCATCTGCTGGCCTTGGGCAAACCGGGGTTTACCTCCGTGTCCGAATACATCTTTTCCCTCTTGGCGGTGGCAGGCTGCGGCGGCGCCTTGTTGTGGTGCGCGTCCTGGGTGCTGCCCGGCGCGTGGCAAGACCAACCCGTGCGGGCCCCTGCCCGTTGGGATTGGCATTGGCATTGGCATTGGCGTTGGCGTGGGCGATGGGGTTGGCGCGGATTTGGCAGCAAACCGAAAGGAGAGACGGGTGAGTCGCTGCCAGCTGCAGGGTCGGTGAAGCCGCCTCGTTCGTTGGCGGACAGCGCCACGCTTGAGGTTAATCCGGCCCAATGGCTTTTCTCACGGCATAGCAGTGGCAGCTTGATCTGGTTGGTGACGATCCTGGGGGCGAGTGTTCTGTTTCTGACCTGGTTCAATCCGTCACCGGCCTGGTGGCTGCAATTATTTTTGATTTGTTCGATCCACGGGGCGTTGAAGCTTTGTATGGCCTGGGAAGCCAGCCGCATCCTGGAAGATCATCATCGGGCGGGCGGGTTGGAATTGGTCCTGGTCAGCCGGATGACGGTGGTGGATATCCTCAACGGTTGCGTCGGCACGCTGCGTTTTATGTTCAAACGCGCCATCACGCTGGTGATTTGTTTGGATGCCATTTCGGCGGTTATCCTGGTGGCCAAGTCGCTGCGTGGAGCGGGTCCGTTGGGTCGCCACGATGTTCTGACCGGCACCTTGTTCACGGGTCTGATCTTGCTGGGGATGTTGCTGATGGACCTGTGGGCGCTGAGCTGGCTCGGGATGTGGCTGGGGTTGCGTCACCATCGGCCCTGGCGCGCGGCGTTGGAGTGCGCGTTGCGTCTGTTTATCCTGCCGTGGGTGTTGCCGATCGCAGCGCTCGTGCTTTCCGGAGGTTCATCGACGGGCGTTACCGGCCTGCCGGTGGCGCTGTTCCTCGCTTGGATCGGTTGCAGCTTCCTGGTGGCTTACGGGCTGGGCAGTGGAGCGAAGAAAAAGTTGCACGACCAATTCCGGCAGAAAGTGGCGTCGGTTTCCTAACGAGGCAGAGCCTCAGACCGGCAAGGCGAGGACGATTCTTTGAAAGGTTGGGCGCCGTGGAGTGCCTTGCCGCTCTGAGGCCCCGCCTCGTTAGGATGGAAGTCGTCCGCGTGATAAGAGCTGCGGACCATGGGTCCGCTGGCGACATGGACAAAACCCATCTGCCGGGCGCGTTCACCGTACTCTTCGAATTTGGCGGGCGGGATGAACTCCACCACCGGTAAGTGACGCAGAGTGGGTTGGAGATATTGGCCCAGGGTGAGGATATCGCAGCCGGCTTGGCGCAGGTCGGCCAAGGCGATCATTAGTTCATCCTCCGTTTCGCCCAAGCCCAGCATGATCCCCGACTTGGTGTACAACGCGGAGCCGCGCTTCGTTTTGACTTTGCGAAGCACACTTAAGGAACGGTCATAAGTGGCGCGTGAACGCACCGTCGGAGTAAGCCGCCGCACCGTTTCGAGATTGTGATTGTAGATGTGCGGATTGGCCGAAAGCACAATGTCGATGGCGGCATCTTGATCCAAAAAATCCGGCACCAGGATCTCGATGATGATATCCGGGTTGGCGGCCCGGACCGCTTCGATGGTCTGGCGAAAATGTTCGGCGCCGCCATCCGCCAGATCATCCCGGGCCACTGCCGTGATCACCACGTGTTTGAGCGCCATGCGACGCGTGGCTTCCGCCACCCGCGCCGGTTCGTCGGCTTCCAACGCGAACGGTTTGGCGGTGGTGACCGCGCAGAACCCGCAGGCCCGCGTGCAACGGTCCCCTGCGATCATAAAGGTGGCGGTGCCTTTGCTCCAACATTCCCAGTGATTAGGGCATTTGGCGCTCTCGCAAACCGTATGCAGATGCAGGTCCGCCAGCAAATTGCGCGTCTGGCCGAACGTATTGGAAGTGGGAAGCCGCAACCGCAACCATTCCGGGATGCGAGGACGCGCTCGGGCGGCTTGAGACGGCTCTGCTACGTTCATGAATCGCCAGCATAAAGAAGGAACGGACTCAAGGGAAGCGGCAACGGCGAAAGCCGTCCGGGTGTCCGGGTGCGCGGTCCCGCCTCGTACGTGTTTAGCGTCCTTGGTGTGTAAAGCGAAGTCGTCCCAATCGTTCCCCCTCTCCCCTCAACGGGGAGAGGGTAGGGGTGAGGGGTGAGAAGAGCCCATTGCGGTCTTCTCCGCCTTGGGTTTTCAGTCCTTGAACGCGTTTTTGTGCTTTCCGAGTGCGCAAACCGAGCAAAAGTAATTCATACTGCACGGCTCGACACGAATCTGTCCGTCAACACGCATTCAGAAGACAAACCCGCTTCGACGTTCTCACCCCACCCTAACCCTCTCCCCATTGAGGGGAGAGGGGAACGCTAAACGCATAACCCCGCCTCGGCGGGACCGCGTTCGGGCCGCCGCCGGGCAGACAGCAGCATTGCTTTTCGGCAGGTCGCTTCATACTGTACTTGCGCGAGTCATCGAAGGTGGACTCAAGAGGTGAGCTGGAAGGTGGCAATCGGCAATGGAAAGGCGCTTATGGCAATGGTGACTGTTTTTACTGCGTTTAACCCGATGGATGCGCAGGTCATCCATTCGCGTCTCGAAGCGGGCGGTCTTCATCCGCAGGTGTCGCACGAACTTTCCGCCCTTAGCCTCGAAGGGTATGCCCTGACCGCGGGCGGCATTCTCGTGCAAGTGCCGGACGAGGAGGCCAAGGACGCCCGCGAATTAATCGCGGCTCACGACCCTTGGCCTGCTTGGGCTCGCGGACCGGTTCGACACGTGCGATAGCCGCCGGCCGTTTTCCATCCGGCATCGTTGGGAACTCGCAGCTTTGCGCCAGATGAACGCCGATAAACGCAGACGACCTGGGCCGGTTCCGTCCTCTTCTTTCTGTCTGCTGCTCTTATTTCTGATCCCGATTGTTGTCTTGGGGTCCTCAACTTTGCCTGCGCCGGCGAATCGGGCGAAGCATTGGGCGTTTGAGCCGCTGCAACCGGGGCCGGTGCCGTTGGTCAAGGACACGCTGGCCGCCCGTGGTCCGGTTGATCGCTTCATTCTGGCCAAACTTGAGGAAAAGAATCTGCAGCTGGCGGGGCCGGCGACGCGCGTCGCTTTGGTACGCCGCTTGACGCTCGATTTGATTGGGCTTCCGCCGACCGCGGATGAGATCGAGGAGTTTGTGACGGACGACAGGCCGGATGCCGGCGCGCGGCTCGTGGAACGGTTGCTGGCGCCCGCGCATTTTGGGGAATGCTGGGGACGCCATTGGCTGGATTGGTCCGGCTATGTGGATGTGTTGGGCGGCGACAACGACGCCGGTACGATCAAGCTGGGTCAGGGCAAATGGCGTTACCGCGATTATGTCGTGCGCGCCTTGGCCGAGGATAAACCGTTTGATGAATTTCTGCGCGAACAAATCGCGGGCGATGAGATGATCGATTGGCGCGGCGCAGCCGAATGGACTCCCGCGATGGTCGATCTGCTTACCGCCACCACCTTTCTGCGCAGTACCGCTGACGACACCGACGAGTCGGAATTGAACACAACGGATATTCGATACGGCGTTCTGCAGCGGACGGCCGAAGCGGTGGTCAACAACCTGTTGGCCCTGACTTGGCAATGCGCCAAATGTCACGATCACAAATACGATCCAATCCCGCAGCGTGATTATTATCGGTTTCTGGCGTATTTCACCCCCGCCTTCAATCCGGACGCCTGGTTGCAACCAACGAACCGCGCGCTGCCCGATGTCGGCGCGGCGGCCCGCGAGGTCATGCTCCGGCACAACCGGAGCGTGGATGAATCGGTGCACGCGCTGCAGGAACGCCGCGCCGCCCTCGAGGAACCCGCCCGCTTGCGCTTGCTCAACGATAACCTCGCCAAGTTGCCGGAAGAAATCCGCGAAGACACTCGGCGGGCTCTGCGGACTCCGGCTAGCAAGCGTGATTCGGTGCAAAGTTATCTGGCCGCGAAGTTTGAAAAATCCGTGGCGCCCGGCCCGGCGCAGGTTCAAGCGGCGCTGAGCGAGCCGCAACGAGCCGCGCTGGCCGCCCTGGCCGACGAATCCAAACGGCTCGAAGCAACGCGACAACAATGGGGCGTGCTGCAGGCGGTCTATGACGTCGGCCCACCGCCCGCCACTCGTTTGCTCAAGCGAGGCGATTACCTGGCTCCGGGTGAGGAAGTCCAACCCGGTTTTCCCTCCGCGCTCATGCCGTCCAGCGCAGCCAGCGCTTCAGGGGCAACCGCGCCGGAGCCGTGCGGTGCCACCAGCGGGCGTCGGCTGGCTCTGGCCCGGTGGCTGACCGATCCGCAGTCCTTGGGCGGGCAACTCGTGGCGCGCGTGCTGGTCAATCGCGTCTGGCAACAGTTGTTCGGCGTGGGTTTGGTGGAAACCAGCGACAACTTCGGCCTGGCCGGCGCGCGGCCCAGCCATCCCGAGTTGCTGGATTATCTGGCGGCTGATTTCATTCGAAACGGCTGGCGCTTGAAGCCTCTCCTTCGCCAGTTGCTGGCCAGCGCCGTTTATCAGCAAAGCTCAAGCCCGCCGGCGTCCTCCAGCGTGGCTCGCGCGCGCGAATTGGATCCGGACGACACGTTGCTTTGGCGGCAGCGCTTGCGGCGGCTGGAGGCCGAAGCAGTGCGCGATTCATTGCTGGCCGTCAGTGGCCAACTGGACCGCACCGTCGGCGGCCCACCTGTGCCGATCGAGAGTCGTCCAAACGGGTTAGTGGTGTTGAAAAACAACAACAAAACCGGTCCACCCGAGGGTCGTGGCCGGCGCAGCTTGTATCTGTTGGCCCGCCGCAATTATCAATTCTCGCTTCTGAGCACGTTTGATCAGCCCGCGATGCCCGTGAGTTGCGCCCGGCGCATTTCGTCGGCGGTGGTGGCGCAGTCACTCACCATGCTCAATGACGATTTTGTGCGTGATTCAACGCGGTCGCTGGCTGCGCGCGTCGCCGGTCTTTCTCCCGGGCTTTCGTCGGAGCCGGAGCCGGCCATCCGCCGCGCTTTTCAGTTCGCGTTAGGGCGATTGCCCGACCCGGAGGAAAGTGCCTGGTGCGTTGAGCATTTCCGCCGACAACAGGAACGCTGTGAGCAGGCGGGAGACGCGCCCGCCGACGCGCGGCAACAGGCGTTGCGTAATTTGTGTCATACGCTGCTGAACAGCAGCGAATTTCTTTACCTCCCATGAATCGTGCACACCAATCGGGTGCCGGTGGATGGATGCAACGGCCCGCGAACAATCTGTGGAGCAAAACTCCCGGGGCTCCGAGCCTGAGCCGGCGGGAGATGCTCGAGAAGTCGGGTCTGGGCCTGGGAGCGTTGGCGTTGCACACATTGTTTGGCGCCGGGCACGCGCGGGCCGAGAACGGTTCGGGCTCAGCGCATCCGTTCCAGGCGCGTCGACCGCAGGACCGTCCGGCTGCGCGCGCGGTGATCCTGCTGATGCAGAATGGCGGCCCGTCGCAAATGGATTTGTTTGATCCCAAACCGGATCTCACGCGGTTTGAGGGAAAGGTTCATGGCGAGAAGGTCGAGATGTTCCAGAAAGGGAGCGAAGCCAACAAGCTTCTGGGAACACCATTCCGGTTTTATCGTCAGGGAATCTGCGGAATGGAGATGAGCGAAGTGATTCCGTATTTGGGCACGGTGGCGGATGAACTTTGCATGATTCGCTCGATGCGCACGGAACATAACAATCACACGGAAGGCCTGGTGATGTTTAATACGGGCAAGATCTTTCCGGGCCGGCCGGCGTTGGGTTCCTGGATCAGCTATGCGCTGGGCACGGAGAACCAGAATCTGCCGGCCTATGTCGTCTTGCGCGATCCGGATGGCTACAACACAAGCGGCACCTTGCTCTGGCAGAATGGCTGGATGCCCGCGCTTTATCGCGGCACGGAGATCAGCACGCGCGGCGCGCCGATCCTGAACTTGCATCCGGCCGAGCCGGTGCCGGCAGACGTGCAACGCGAGAATCTCGATCTGTTGGCCCGCCTGAACAGCAAACATCGCGAGGCCTACCCGCAGGAAACCGAATTGGAAGCGCGCATTCACAACTATGAATTGGCGGCTCGCTTGCAACTGGCAGCGGCCGACCTGCTGGACTTGGACCGCGAATCGCCGGCGACTCGCAAACTTTACGGGCTCGATCAGGACGCCACCGCCGGTTATGGGCTGCGCTGTCTGATGGCCCGGCGCTTGGTCGAAGCCGGCGTCCGGTTTGTCCAAGTCTTTCCCCCAGTCAAACCGCAATTTCAACCGTGGGATTCGCATTCCAACGTCAAAACCGAGCTCGAAAAGATCTGCGCGGCCTGCGATCAGCCGAGCGCGGCCTTGATCCAGGATTTAAAATCGCGCGGATTGCTGGACAGCACGATCGTGATCTGGTCCGGCGAATTCGGCCGGCTCCCCGTTTCGCAGAACGGCGCGGGCCGCGATCATAATCGCAATGCCTTCACCACGCTGGTGGCCGGCGGCGGCTTCCGTCCCGGCTACATCCATGGAGCCACGGACGAAGTCGGGTACCGCGCCGTGCAAAGTCCGGTGACCGTCCCGGACCTGCACGCCACCTTGCTGCATCAATTGGGTCTGGATCATGATCGCGTCACGTACTTGCACAGTGGCCGCGAAGAGACCCTGACCGATTCGCCCGTGACCGGAGCCCGGGTCGTGCGGGAGTTGGTTGTGCACGTGTGAGATTCCACCACTCCCTCTCCCCTCAACGGGGAGAGGGCTGGGGTGAGGGGTGAGAAGGGCACAAAATGCTCGCTTCGTAAGCCGTTGGATGAAATTTCCGCGTCGGCTCGCCTGTGGGCACGCTGCGGCTGGGGTCTGCCCTGCCCTTGTCGAAGGGCTACGTCCGCGCTACAGGGCAAAGGGTGTATTTAGCCATTGCCCCCGGGATCGCGGCCTTTAGGCCGCTTGAAGATGGGGATCGGAGGAAGCATTGAATTGAACAGTCCATGGCCCCCGAGCCGGCGGACGCTGAAGCGGCGTGAACGCCGCGCTCCGATGGGCGTAGGATCGCGGCCTTTAGGGCGCCTTTAGGGCAGTGCCCAAATACGCCGCAGCGTAAATTTCATCCGAATCAGGGCTTGGAATTACTTGAGATTACTGCCACGCTCCCCGGCTAGACCAACGGCTGTAACCCTAAACCTTCATCGAAGGAGTGTGTATGAATTCAGAACTGTTCTGCTTCTCTCCCCTCAATTCTGTGATGCGATCGCCTCGTTGCGTGCCCGCCACCGGTCGCGTTGCCATCCCGCGATTTCTTCTTCTTGTTCTGTTTGTGCTGATGTTTGATGGCGTGCGCGACGTGGCCCGTGCCCAGGCCAATTGGGGCCGGCCCACTTACTCCAGCCCTATCGCCATTTCGGCCAATGACCGCTTGATCTGGGTGGTGAATCCCAGCGACGACAGCGTGAGCGTGATTCGGCCGGACACCAACCAGCGCTTGGCCAAAATCGCAGTTGGCGATGAACCGCAGAGCCTGGCCCTGACGCCCGATGGCCAGTACGCGTATGTGGCCAACGCGGCTGGAAGTTCCGTCACGGTCATCCGCATCCAAGATCCGGCTTGGGGAACCTTTTCGGCTTCAGTGGACACGACCGTGGGCCAAGGCGGACAATTGATCACGGGCGCTGAGCCTTGGAACATCGTGGGGTCGCCGGATGGGAACCGCATTTTTGTGGCCAACAGCGCGCAGGACACCATCACAGTGATCAATGCGCTGAACCGCACCATCATTGGCCACGTGGATTTGCGGAACAGCCTGGCCAACGACCCGGATCGTTCTCGTCATTTCCAACCGCGCGGCCTGGCGTGCACGGTGGACAGTTCCAAGCTTTACGTGACGCGATTCCTCTCCTTCACCAAGCCGGGAGGCCACCAAGGCGATGACCTGGGCAAAGAAGGGTTGGTGGCGGTGCTGGACATCAACACCTCGTCGACCTACATCGGCGATTATTCGGTCGCGCGCGCCATCCCGCTCAGCGCGCGGGTGACCGGCTTTCGTTTCCCGGGCTTAACCACTCCGCCGGCACCGGACACGTTCGCGTTTCCCAATCAACTTCAAAGCATCGTGATCCGTGGGAATCAGGCGTATCTCCCGAACATCGCAGCATCCCCGACGGGGCCGTTGCGCTTTAGCCTGGACACGCATGCATTCGTCAACGTCATCGGAGGAGTCAACGGGGCTGCCCCCACGGATCTTGGGCACACGAACCTGCATTTGGGCGCGCGCGATCCGGAGCCCGGGAAACGGAAGGTGTTCTTCGCTAACCCGTGGGCGATGGCGTTCACCACGCAGAGTGGCGCCGGCCAGGCTTACGTGGTTTCGGCCGCGAGCGATGTGTTGGTCAAGTTGAACGTGGGCGCAGGCGGCGAATTGGCCTTTACCGGCGATGCGGACACCACGCGTTACATCGATCTCAATGATCCAACCCAGCCCAATACCAGCGGGGCCAACGCCGGAAAAAATCCCCAAGGCATAGCCGTCACCAGCAGCGGCGGGCTTGCGTATGTGGCGAATTTTGTGTCGCGCAATGTCAGTGTGATAAACCTGACCAACGACACGGTCATCGCGGTGGTTTCCACTTCGGATCTGCCGGCGCCCGGTTCCCAAGGGGAGACCAACCTGGTCGGGGCCGAGATGTTTTTCTCATCGCGTGGCAATTTCGATTCGATTCCCGGGACGAACTCGTTGCGCGACCGGCTTTCGAGCGAAGGCTGGCAGAGTTGCGCCAGCTGCCATTTTAAAGGGCTGACCGACGGCGTGATCTGGCAGTTCAACGCGGGTCCGCGCAAGAGCGTGCCTCTGCACGCCAGCTTCAATCCGCAGAACCGGACTCAGCAACGCCTCCTCAATTACTCGGCCATCTTCGATGAAATTGAGGATTTCGAG
>DATLUX010000428.1:0-2970 GCA_035577805.1 Verrucomicrobiia bacterium | reverse complement strand
CGTTTCCGTACCACTGATCGGACATGAGGCGCGCTCCGGGAGACGATCCGGAGCCGCCGCACGCTGGGCATTCCTTGGCAAAGTGGCTGAATGGGTTCAGGAATCCGACCCACGTTTCATTGATCGGCCAATCGAAATCGATCGGCACTCGGCGAACTTCGCGGCCCATGGAAAATTCCTCGTAGGAAAAGGTTTCAAAGCGCCCTAAAATCCCGCCGATCAGATCCGCCCCGCCGTCGCCTCGCACGTCCGCAGTGCGAGCACAACCGCCGCGAACACTCCGGCCGGATAGTACACCGGGGGTCCCTCGTCCACCCTGAATTCGCACCGGGCGCACTCGAGCGGCGAGACGACGCCGCGCGGCATTGAGACGAAAGTGGCCTCGAGATAGCATCGGCCGCCAGCACTGGCCACGTAGAAGTCCGCGAACGAGCCATCTTCCCAGCGCCCGCGTATCAGCGCGTGTCCGCCCTCGCTCTCGGAGACCTCGAACCAGACACCAGGGAACCGGCACGAATTCAGGTAGGCGGCCGCTGGGGCGATGCGGTCACGGAGGGTAAGACGGCGCTCGGAGGGCGCGGAAAGTAGAGCGGTCATCGTCTGAGCTCCCAGGGTAAAGGTTACTCGCGTTCGATCTTGCAGCCCGTTCGCTCGATCACGCGCAGGGCCGCGTCAAGCCTCTCCCGTGCGCGTGTCGTGTTCTCGGGATGGTTCCGCAGGTTGAACACCCAAGCCTGCCGGGAAGCGTCCCAGCGGCCTCCTAGACGACGGAGCGCGCCCTTTACGGGGAAAGTATCGCCAGTGACGACGATTGTGCGGGGGCGCGGCATGGGGTAGCCCTCAAACCGGAACCATGATGCAGGTGTCCCCGTCGCGCATCAGCGCGGGATAGAGACCCACGCCGTAATCAACGGAGAATCCAAACTCAGCCGCAACCGACGTCAACACGGCATCGGTCCTATCGGATTCCTTGGCCCAGGCCGTAGCGCAGGCGTTTTTGTCGCTCGGATCGGCAACCGTATGGTGAGGATCACCGTTGCAATAGTGGGTCTGTTCGCGAGCGCGACAGCGGATCAGACGGGCAATCCGCTTCGCGTCGGTGATCGAAAGGCCGTACCGTTTGGCCCAGGCTTCCAGCATGGTCATCGTCTCTATCCCCCGTGTAAAAGCTTCGCCCCGATCCTAAAAGGCCCTCCCTGGCCCCGCCGTGCGTCCTAGCCGATCAGTTGCGCCATCTTCTCCGTAAGGGTCCAAATCGCCTTATTCAAGCGGAGATTTTCTCCCACCGAATTGACGGCCCGCGTGGTCGAGCGCTTGCCGCTCGGGGTGGTCCCGCGCAGCCCCCCACGGATCATGTTTTCCTGCACCACGTTGGAGACGGTCCAAAGTGAGTCGTTTTTGTCGTCCTCCCGGCGTGGCCGAAGCAGTTGCGGTGCCTGAATCGGCTTTTCGTGAGTCAGTTCCAACACCGCAGCGGCGAACGCTTCCCGGGCTGGCGCTGGCAAGGCCAATTGTTTCCAATCGCGGATGGTCTCGAGGGTTCGCGGTCCCGTGTCCATCACCTCGTAGGTAGCGTCAATGATCTGCTGGTCGAAATCTTTCCCGCCGGTGTGGCGGACGGAGACGCTCCCCAGGTCGGCCGAGTGACAGACCATACCGTTGGCGCATCGAACCTCGTAGATACCGCTCATCAGTTGATAGCCGCTGGTCCCGTCGTGGCTGTTCACGAGGACAAGCTCCGCGATCGACTGGCCGGGAACGAGAGCACCGAACGCGCTGGCCTCTCGGAACCGCAAAAGGTGCTTGGTGAAATTGCCCTTTCCCTCGATCCGGGATCGCGACTGAATCGCCGTCGTGGGCAGGTATCCCTTATCTTTCAAGATGTGAACAACTTCAATCGTGGGAATGAAACGATATCGGTCGGACATCGTTTCCCAGGGAGAAGCGGCGAAGATCGAGGGAGCGGCACGCCGCAACTGGTCATCGGTCAAGGCGACTCGGCCGCCAGACGGGACGGAGGACATAGACGCGGCGGAACGGGTAGCAATCATGGGGTTCTCCTGAACTTGTGGGTTTCCTAACCAGTCGTTTAGCGACTCGACTAACTACAATACCGACTCTATCGCGGTGTGTGACGTCATGTCAATATTTTTCGCGAGTGTTGAAAAGATTTCTCGCGCCCTAAAGAGGGCTCTTGACCGCAAGCACACGCGGGCGGGAAAATCAAGGGTATGAGCGAATCCAACGGCGAACACTCCGGCCGCATCAAACCGCGCGTCGCGGCCGATGACGAATTTGGCCCTCTCAAAAGACACGCGAACAACCTCCCGGTGAAGAAACCGCAACCGATAACCGGGCTCTTGAAGAAAGCCCTTTACGGCACTCGGTTCGCCTACCTCGATCGCGTGACGGAGGAGCTCAAAACGGTTGATCTCCCGGAAGGCGTGACGGTGCGGGATGTCATCATGGGGGTAATGATCGAGCGCGCGGTTCACGGTGATATCCACTTCGTTCGCGAGCTCCTAAACAGGGTCGAGGGCAAAGTTCCCGCGCGGATCGCAGGGGCGGACGGAAAACCGCTGGCGGTGCCGATCACGGTTGTTGAGGTTGTCGCGCCAGTGACGGTTATCAATCAGCCCCAGGATCGGGTTATTGATGTGCGGGAAAGTTCTGGAGAGCTCTAAACGGCCGCCGGTTTCTTCCCGCGCTTGAGGATCTTGGCGGGTTGGCCGATTGCCGCGACGGCGTATCGTCGGGCCCGGGGTTTCAGCGCCCAAAGCTTTCCCTCGATCCGCCGAACATTGAGCACGGTCCCGCCGTCCAGTTCGATTTTCCCGCCGTCGCCTGCTTCATCGATCATTGATTGATCGAACGGCGACAGGCCACGAGCGATGTTCTTATCGGACCGCCGGAAGCCTTGTGCGTTATAGACCAGGATGCCCAACGCCGATCCGCTTTCGTCGGGTTGAC
>DATLUX010000427.1:0-12401 GCA_035577805.1 Verrucomicrobiia bacterium | reverse complement strand
CCTTGCGCCAATCCTCTGGCCGCGGCTCGGTGCGAATAGGCGACCACGACTGCTCGTACCGGCCGCGAAAGAACTTCACCTCGTCAGAACCGATGGTTTCCACGCGAATAATTGGCGCGTCGTCCGGGAACATTCCCCAGTGCGAACAAGACACCATCACGCCGGCTCCTTCTCATCCCACCGATATGGGGAATCGCGCTTAACTAACTTGATAGCTGCTATCCGATCATTCGTACACGCTGGACAGCGCAAATCGAATTTACCGCTCGGCAGGTCTGTTCGAACTAGCAGCGATTCAGGATGGCGAGGACACCAAATTCCGCGCCGCTTGCCCATCATGCCAACTCGCGATAGTCGGCAATAATCTGATACAACATCGCCGCCGGGCAAAGGATGCTGCCGCCCACCATGCCCCAGAAAACGCCTTCGCTAAGGTTTGTGCCGATCCACGCGCTCACTAACAGGCCCGGCAACACGCCAACGGCAGCCCCGCCAAAGGCCGCAAGAATGACCAGCAACGTGCAAAATGACCTATATTCAAGATCGTTCACGCCGCATACTCCGCTCTCTGAACACCAGTCGTGACGGCTCCTCCGCACGGTGGTTATGGTCCACAAACTACGCCGGTTCTTTCTCAGGTCTCCCATACGGGGAATCGCTAGGCATTCCCGAGTCTATCTCGCGTAGGTCTATGATGGGCTCGGCAAGGTTGAACTTGGGCTGACCAAGAAAGCTGCGTATATGTTCCTTCATTTCTACAGGGATGAAGCCCTTCAATGGCTTTGGCTTTTTGAATTCGAGGATGTCAGCCATGGATGATCCTCGCTTCGCTTCCGTCCGTGAATTCAACTAAGTTACGGCCACGGCACTTGCGAACTACCAGCTCGCGACCATTCATGGTAACGATGTCGCCGGGGCGAAACATCGGCTTAGGCTTCGGCGGGAATAACTCGCGGCTAAGGCGTAAAGCGGCGGCGCGAACTTTCCCGCGTATCGTTGGCCGAACGAACCGCCGATATGCATGCATGCATCTTGCGGTTGTTCGCCCATCACGCCGCCTTGATCTGTTCGAGTAGCCGGGCCTCGCGGCGGTCCACAAAACATGAAACCCGCCGCGGCGTTGCTGCCGGACGGGTTGCCTTGAAACAAAATTCCAATGGTTTGTTGTATGTCAATAGTTTGCCCATGTAAAGCCCCTCACCCACAAGATTTTGCGCCTAGCTCCAGATACCGTACCGGACCTGCCCTTTGCTGCCTTAATGGCGGTCCCATTCTCCCGCGGGACGGAACAAGAGGCAACGTACCCCAAGCGCCGACATTGTTGTTCGGCGTCGGCATAACAGGCTTGATGCTATGGCCGGGGTTTTCCCTGTCATCCTCCAACCACGGCGTCCGAGACACTTTCGGCGGTAGCGGCGTGAACTTGGCTAACTGAATCGTCTCGGCGATCCTGGTCAGCCCATCATGCCACGCGACATATTCGGCTCGGCTGCTCACGATCGACAGCGGCGACGGCTCCCACTTCAGCGGACAATACGACCCGATCGAATATAGATTCCTGCCCCGGCAATCTCCAACCACCATGGCGTTAGGACCGCTTGCGGCGGGGACTCGTTCCGGTTTCGGGCTATCCTCGATCCAGTCCGGCCGCGTACCTCTTACCGCATGCATGGTCACCAGCGCCCCGGTGCAAAGCCCTCCAACCATTAGAACGTCTCGTGGTTTGTCCTGCGCCTGTCGAGGCTCTTCGCCGAAAAACACTTTGACCGCTTTCGCGCCGGCCTTACCCCAACCGGCTTTCGTTGCTCGTGGTTGTTTGCCGCGTTTTGTGATATCGTTTACCGAGATCAGGCCCGACAGTTCGGCGGCGATAGCGTCGAAGCTTTGTTCCCAGTCGATCACTAAATCCTCAAGTCCTGCCACGGCCTTCTCGATTAACAGCGCGTCAGGATCAGGTAACCCGAAATGACAGTATCGCTGCGCCGATCCATGGCCGTGGTCGATCTCGGTGCCTTGCCGGCCTATCAGGTTTATCTGGTCCCATGTGCCTTCGGCGCTTGAAGTCTGGCGCTTTGAAAGCTCGTCCAGGTAGGCCCAGCGGAGTAGATTCTCAACGTCGATTTCGATCTTTGGCAGCATTTCAAATTCCCAGTGATGTAGAGTAAGTTGGACACACAGTTACGCCGCTTGCGAATCAGCCAAAAGTCCATATTTTACAAGCATTTCCTTGGGACATTGGCAGGCGGGAGAATCAGGGTGCGGCCCGGCAAACCGTGACCAGTGGCCGAAGTTCTTGTAAGATGTCAGCACCGCATCCCAATCAATCTTCTCGGCTGGCTCTGCAGAGGCCGCGGAATAATCCTGCCAGCATTTGTTGCGTAGCCATTTCATCGCCTGGGGAATGAACTCAGTGCCGACCTTTGCAGACTCCGTTGTCGCGTATCGTTTGGTTCCTGCGATGATGTCGTCGGCGCTGATCCCAGCCTTGACGGCTGCAATGAAAAGTTTCGCCGCTGGCGCCCTCGGGTTTGATCCCGACCGCTTCGGGTAAGCTTTCCAGAACTCTCCAAACTGCATGTCCACCAATGTCCTATCCTTGTCCACATCATGTCCACCAGTTTCCACCATTGTCCGCGCGTTTCCACCGCGGGTCCGACGCTTGCTCTCAGCTTCCACGGGCCTACGCGCAGCTCTTGCGGCCTCGTGTCGCTCGCATTCCAGCCTTATCACCGCCAAAACCATCGCTCCCGTTGCGCCGTTCGCTACCATTGCCTCAAGCATCTCAAGATCAATCTTCATCAATTTCTCTTTTCGATGGCTCTTATCCACCTGCCGGTTGGTGGAATGCTTGAGCGAAGGACACAGGACGACCAGCCCCACGGAATGTGAGGTTGGTCCGTGCCCTTAGCGTACTGCCGGCCGGAGCCATGCCGTCGCTTCGGACCCTGATCGCGCGGGGTGCGGATCAGATTGGCGCCGACTTGTCGCGGATTACCCCTCCGCGCTGACCTCAACCCTCGCGCCTTTCGGACCGGGTTGGCACTGTGTCAGGCCCCGTGGTAGTGCCAGTTACGTTCGCCGCCACTGTTCTGGAATCATCCAGGTCTCTCCAGCGAACGCATTCATTTCTATTTCAAACGACCACCGCTCCCCGCTCAACCGCCCATCCCCACTTCACATATTTTGGCCTGACCACGCGCTTGCCGGTCGGCCTGCCCCGCTTGCCCTTGATGCCGATTGCTCGGGTATATTGTGATATCTTGCGAGGATCGATTCCGAGTTCGGCGCACAGTGGCTTTGCTGCGCTCAAGCCTTGAGTGAGATAGACGTTTATCAATTCCTGGCGCTGCGGATTTGTTAGTTTGACGCGGGTCATCATTCCGCCCCGCCAATCAGCGAAACATCCCCCAATGGCTTCATCCGATAGCACCATAGGCCGCCGTCCACCCGCTTCCGCTCAATCTCTCTGGAGCCGTATTTTTCCTTCCGCAGATCGCGCAATCGCGCACTGACTCCGGCCTCGCTCCCTCCGGCCTGTTCGGCAATCTCGGTCAATGTTCGCCATTTGCCATCGCTCATTAGCTGGAATACGCGCCAAAGCTGGCCTTTGAGGCGGGCGTGATCCTGGTCGGGCTCATAGGTTTTGCCGTCAAATGCGCGCTCTTTCGGTGGACTCGGAAGTGCTGGCGCTGAATAGTTAAAAAGGTCTGTCATCCCGCCGCTCCCAAACTTTGCCGGATCAATTCATTTGCCGCCGCGTCAATGCCGACGTGCGAAGCCTCGGCGTATTGCTGGACACGCTTGAACACGTCGGCGTTCAGCCTCACCTCGCCGGGATCGATGATCTGAATTGATCTGGGACGATTAGGCCAGCGGCGGATATGTCCTTGCAGTTCAAGGGCTGCAACGATGCGGTGGACGTTGCCTTTTGCGGTGCCAAGCTCTGCGGATATTTCAGCCAATGTCGGAGGCTGGCCATGATCGCTGATATGGCGGGCGATATATGCGAGTGCCTGGGTTTGCCTGCGGGTCATGCGCGAAGCTCCGCGCGGATTATCGCAAGATCGGAGGCAACGCCACTATGAGCCTTTGCCGCCAACAGTTCTATTTTCTTCACAGCATGAATGACCGTGGTATGATCCCGGTCGCCAAATCGCCGTCCAATGTCTGGCGTTGATCTCAGCGTCAGTTGCTTGCAGAGATACATTGCTATTTGACGGGGCCGCACAACATCTGCAGTACGGCGAGCTGAAAGCATATCGAACCGCTTCACGCCGTAGTGCTTGGCAACCGCGGTCTGGATTTCATCGATGCGAGGCTTGCGAGGTTCGGTTGGGCCCAGATCATCGACAACGGAAAACCAAAGCTGTTTCTGCCGCTCGATCCAGGCATTGTTGTATAGATCGGTCATTTTGCTGCTCCCTGCTCTGTGTGAGTGCTTGGGCTGTGGCAACGCATTTGGTGAAATCCACAGTAGGATGCGCCTTCGGTGAACGTGCGCTGGCCACAAAATATTGGATTGCTCATGTCGTCATTGAGCGGGTATCTACAGTGGCGGTCCCCCAGCGCAGCAATGCCGCGAACATTATCCTCCGACAATTCTTCGATGCTTGCCGCGATGTAATGCTCAATACTCTCGCGCGCCGCCTGCTTGCGTTCGAACTCGACTTCATCAATCGGCTTGCGGCTGGCCATTTTCGCATGATATCGTGCGTTGGCACGTCTGTTGCGCTCAATGCGTGCTGCTATTTTTTCTTCCGCGCTGCGCTTGACCGTGCCACCACCTGGACGCACCGGACAAGCAAGCCCGATCCGGTTCGCACGTCCTATGGCCGAGTTTCGCGTGTAGGCAGTACCGAATTGTGCGTTGATCTTGTGAGCGGTTTCCGAATAGGAAAAACCCTCGCCAACAAATCCCCTGAGAGCGTCCGATTGTTCCAGCGTCCAGCAACCTGTGTCTGCCATCCCCACGCGCTTTCATGTGTTGCCCCTCGCCGGAATACAAACCCGGTTAACGCTGAGGATTAAGAAAAACGAACTCGACTAGTGAGCGAACGACTGCTCTAACGCTTCGATTGAATCCTTCACCGGCCTTATGCGATCTCGTATCGCGCGCTCTTCATTAGGCGTAAGATCGTGGTCTGATACGGCTTCAAGCGTGGTACATTCCAGATCGCCGCTGGCGCGTGCTAGCTGCCCGATGGTTCTGAGCACGTCATCAGCTTTGTTCGGCTGTTCTTCGCGCTTGACCAGATCATAGCCGCGCTGGCGCGCCAGATGCTTCAGGAACAAATCGCCGCCGGCTGCATCAAGGTCCACGAGATGATCGACCGGGATAAACCGTGTATTGTTGTCGTTGCCCCACAGGCTGACTTCGGTGGTGGAAACACCCAGCAGTTTGCCGGCTGTGATTTGCCCGCCGACGCGCTCAACCAGATGGCGAACTATGGCTTTGAGACTGTTACTCATGACTAGCTCCACGATCTCGATGGTGAATTTCAATCAGACAAAGAACAATTCCAGCCACCGCAATGGCCAATGCCCAAAATGGCTGACCCTGAAAAATTGCTGTCATCGAACTGATGGAAGCCACGGCGGCTAGAAAATTAAAGAGCATTACCGTTCCCGCTATGGTTGATTTATGTTCGCTTCGGTTATTAGCGTGCAGAAAGGTTCGCGTAGTAGTTACGTCTCGGTCAAAGGGGAGAGACCTCGATGACCGAATTTGTAATGATAGCCTTCGGAGTTGGATCGATCGTGCTGTTCTGTATTGCGATCATTCGCGAGCGTCGTTACCGCGCCGCCAAGACGCAGCAGCCATTCCATGACGCAATCGAGTGAGGTACGCTGTACCACAGGCCAGTAGATTGGCTCGGCATCCAGGAACGTGAGTTGATGTCGGTCAGGCGTTTCGCCAAGGTCCGGATATGGCTTGGCTCGCTTGGCATACACGTCAGACTGGTCGATCTTGTCGATATTTTCCGCGAGCAAATCCAGATCAACATAGTGCCCGTCGCGATTGAGCGCTGCCAACAGTTCAGGGATGCAGTTTGTGTTGTGTACCGAGTATGGTTCTGGAATTAAATCTTGCGGGCCGGGCTTGATACCGGCTGGAGACGTCTCTCCGACGATGACGCGGGATTTGCACCCGGTGACCTCTGGCTCATGCCAGCGCTCTATTGCTGAGCTACCTTCGCTGCGTGTCCTAACCACGCCGCCGCAAGTTTCCGCCGAAGCGGAAACTGAATCAATGACGGCCGCCGAAAGCTCCAGTGGTGATGAAGCCTCGGCGGCCGTCTGGCGATCCGCCGGGGACCAACCTAGCGGAACCTGTGAAATAATTCCGGCCGCTGCATCCGAAAATGGGGCGTTGTTCAGAGCAGCGGCCGTATCCGGACCGCCAGCGGTCCCGGAATTGAAATTCCAAATCATCGATGGGTGCAGGAGCGCGTTCATGTCACGCGCCCTCCAAGACTTTGGCATTCGGCAGAAGAAGCGCCTGCAATGCGCTGATGTCTGTGCTACGTTCAACGACGGGGCGGAAACAGTCGCCGGGGAAACCGCATTCCCACAAACCCAACTCCGGACTATCTGGAACAGGAAGGGGTTTTATGATGAACTCCTCGAAGCGGAGCACAATCGGCCACCCATATTCAGCGGCGCGCGTGTCAACATCCCTGATCGTGTAGATGCCGCCGGGCTCGATGCATGGAGGCCAGCCGTACCAGCCATGCTCCACATCGTAAGATGTTTCCTGCCCGACCATGACCACTTTCTGCCCCACCCTAAATGTCATTCGGCTGCCTGCTCTGCTTGCGTAGGCGCGGGATAAATATCGGGGCGAAGCTCATGACGCGGAACGCCAGTGATCCTCTCAACGTCCAACACGCGAAGAACCGGAACGCGATTCCACTGCGAAATGGCTTGCGGCGTCGTGTTGAGTGCCTTCGCTATTGCCTTGCCACTGATCCTCTCTCGCACGGTATCGAGGGCGGCCGATCTGGTCCGCGACGAGCGCCCCGCCTCGAACGGAAGTCCGCTAACCGCGAGCGCTTCAACCTCGGGTGTCCAGTGAAACCATTCCGCGCGATGATGGTGGGCCTTGAGCAGCCGGTGAAATCGCGCCTCGTCCGCGTACGTGCCAGCGTGAGCCGCGATGATCGTAGTTTCCTCTGGCGTACAGACAGAAATCGCAGCGCACCGTTCAAGGTAGTTCGTGGAAAATCCGATCTTCACGAAATCGCCGTGGCGCAGGAAATAGATATGACCTGATCCGCTCATTCGGCCGCCGCCTGTTCCGAGGAAATCGCAGCCGCCTCTTCTTGAGATTTGATGAATTCGTGAACGCGATCGACTAAACCGAGATTGGGCTTTCGGCCCGTGCGGAGGTCGCCAACAAAATTGGGGTCATTGACCGCGGCCTTGCCGAAGGCGCTGGCGGTCATATTGCTTCGTTCCAGGAAGGCTTCGACTTCGGCTAGGAATTGTTCAGCGTGCGTCATGACGAGCCAAACTATAGGACTATTCCTATAAGTCAAGAGGGTAAATCCTATTTTTCTCCCGATAGGAAATTACCTATAAACTCCCTCATGGATGCAGTGCGGCAATTGATTCTCGACCGGGCGGCCGAGCTAAAGCGGCCGCTCTCCGAAGTGTCGAAAAAGATCAACAAAAACCATGCTTATTTGCAGCAGTTCATCAGGCGCGGCATTCCTTTAGAGTTGCCTGAAAAGGTACGATCAGCATTAGCAAGGGAGATCGGCGTACCGGAGGAGCGGCTGCGCGGGCCAGAATCCAAGTCAACATTAAAAGTTTCTAATGGTGGCACAAAACAGCCACAATCTCGGGTTGTTAATAATGTCGGGAAGGTGACGAACGCCGACCCTCCACATATATCAACCCCAATAATTCCGGGATCGCAGCTCATCGGAGAGCGCGATTTACCTGTTTTCGCCACTTCTCAAGGCGGGAAAGGGGCTATTGTCTTGTCAAGCGATCCTGTCGATTGGGTGGCGAGGCCCGAACCCCTTGCAAGAGTTAAGGATGGTTACGGGGTAATGGTTACCGGCGATTCCATGTTCCCCGCGCTTGAGCCTGGCGACATCGTTCATGTGCATCCCCACAGGCCGCCCAGAGATGGCTCCACATGCATTTTCCAAGCACACCGGGCCGATGGCACAGTCCTATCCAGTATCAAATACCTGCGCCGCCAGACGGCCGATACATGGTACGTCAAGGAATGGAACTCGGATGGTAAACTCACACCGCGAGAGTTCACCATGAGAAAGAGCGAATGGCAGATTTGCCATGTCATGGTAGGGAAATACAGCCGCAGTTAGCGTCTTTCGGTGCTCGATTGGGAAGTCCAACCTTGGCCCGGAACGTATATTGTGGTGCTGCGGCTGATCCGGCTGTCGGGCGGGGCGCCCTCAAGATCGTCCTTAACCCGCGCGCACCTTGTTCCCGTGCAGTAGTAAGCCCAATACTCATGAGGAGCGTTCGGCTTGGAGTGCACATTGACCCGATGCCCCGGTTCGCTGGCGGCGACCGTTATCCTGGATTTATAGAGCAACTCCCCGTTCGGCGCGTACACAAGCATGATGGTCGAACCAATCCCGATGCCGGTTAGAGCAATTGAACGGTCGGTGAGCGGGTTCGCCTCCACCGCCCCTTTGGTGACAACCTTCACCGTATCGATCACAGACTGAAACCGCAGCACTTCGGTATAGCCCAGCGGGATAAAAATCTCAGTATGTTCCTCGGCCACGGGGATTTCAGGCTGGGCTACGGCTGGAAACCCCAGAATTAATAGCCAAGCAAAAACCCACACGAATTTCAACATTTTGGCACGCCCCGGTTGAATCCAGAGCATAGGCCGCGAAAATAATTATGCCCAATAGGATTATGCCTATTGACTGGATAGGAATAGTCCTATAGATTTATCCCCATCGCTCCAGACCAGCTCTGAGCGGAAAAGGGAAAGAGATCATGGATCACCGAAACGCCACGGGCTCTCCAACAGCGGAGAAAGTCACCCCGGCTTCGGAAGATGCCGATCATGACGCCGCTGCGGCTTGCGTGACCGCACTCATCGAGCACGGCATTCCCGTTGACACCATCGAACTATTGGTTAGTGGCAGCAAGCGTCAGGGCGTCGCGCCCGGCGCGCTGTCAAAGGCGATCAAGGCAACCATCATCAGCTATCGGCGAAGCATGTGATGTCCTACGCAGTCATCGGTTCAGCCGAACAAATCCGCGAACTGCTCTGCGGTCCCCAAGATCACAACGAACACTGCAAGGGTTGGCGCTGGCATCTGTACGTTCAAGACGATGCGAAGCGCTGGGCATCAGTTGAAGCTGAATTGCGGAAGATGAATGCCGAGCGCAGGGCGAGGGAAGAATACGCGGAGGCGGCAGAGTGAAGTGGACGACTGAAAAAGATGCTGCGCTCAAACGTCTATGGCCGACGAAAAGCGCCAGCGAAATCGCTTCGGAGATCGGAACAACCCGGAATGCGGTAATTGGCCGTTTTCATCGGCTGCAAGGTGACTACGCTGATTACATAAGTCCGGGTAGGAAAGAATCTCGGGCTCAGACAGCGGCGAGGCATGAGGCCCAACTTCTCAAGGAAAATGAAGCTATAAAAAAAATGAAGGAACGGATTGCTGCTGGGCTTCGCCGCAACGATGCGATCAAGCTGGCCAGAAAATCCGGCGCTCGGCTTGAGACAATTGGTCAAGTTTTTGGGGTGACGCGCCAGCGTATAGGACAGATCGAGAGCGCAGCATGACCAACCACAAAGGCCATCCAAACTATCACGAACTAGGAGCCTTCACAGGCGATGCAACACCTGTACAGCCGGAAGAGTTGAGAGCGGCCTATCAGCGGATTGAAGAGTTGGAGGCTGTCCTGAAATTCTACGCCAGCGAATGGCAGAAGAATGGCGATGGTGATTCCGAAACGCCGGGGCTGTCTCGTTCTTGGATGGAGCCAACGGAAGCGCTTTTCGACGATGAGGGCCGCAAGGCGTGTGAAGCCCTACGAGTTAGCGTTCCCAGTACCTTCCCCGGCGAAGGAGCTTGGTCGCTATGAGCATGGACCCCGAGTTTCGCGAGCGCGCGCTGTTGAATTTCTATTCCGCCGAGCGCCGCGCTGGTTCCTGTCCTCTTGTCGCGAACGAACGCATGGGCGAGTTCGCGAAGCGCCTGGATGCGATTTACGAGCATGATCTTGAAGCAGTCAAGCAGTGCATGGAGAACAGCAAATGAGTACCAAGCCATTAGAGAAGATCAATGTCATTCCTCAGGACGAACTGTCCGCGCTGGTTCCTGTGACGCCGATGGACATGTTGAACCGCGCGGTTTCGTCCGGCGCCGATATCGACATGATCGAAAAGCTGATGAACCTGCAAGAGCGTTGGGAAGCCAGTCAGGCTCGCAAGGCATTCGATGAAGCGGTCGCGGCGGCGAAAAAGGAAATCCCGCCGATCCAGCGCAGCGCCAAGGGCCACAACGAAAAGCGCTATGCCGACTTTGCCGCCATCGCCAAGGTGGTTGATCCGATCATCGGCGCGCATGGCCTTTCCTATCGTTTCCGCACCGCGCAAAGTGACCGTATTAGCGTCACTTGCATCCTATCACACAAGGCAGGCCATAGCGAGGAAACAACGCTTGTCGGGCCTGCCGATACGACCGGCAACAAGAACGCCATCCAGGCCATCGGATCGACGCTGACTTATTTGCAGCGTTACTCGCTTGTGCAGATGCTTGGTCTGGCGGCCGCAGCCGATGATGACGGCAAGGCAGCGGGCGAGGCTGGCGCTATCAGCCTTGAACAGGTCGAAGAATTGGTAGCGCTGGCCGATGAAGTCGGTGCAGACAAGGAAGCCTTCTGCCGGTATTTCCAGGTTGATGGCATCGCCAACATTTCAACCAAGGATTTCCCGCGCGCCATCGCTGCGCTCAACAAAAAGAGGGCGGCGAAATGACCGACGAAATCATTCAAGGCTCGGAAGAATGGAAAGCATTGCGGCTTGGCAAGGTAACGGCTTCGCGTGTTGCGGACGTGGTTGCAAAAACCAAATCAGGCCCAGCGGCCTCCCGCGCCAACTATGCCGCTCAACTCATTGCCGAGCGCCTGACTGGCACGGCCGCCGAATCCTACACCAATGCAGCGATGCAGCATGGAACGGAAACCGAGCCCGAAGCCCGCGCGGCTTACGAATTTTATCAAGGTGTCACGGTGCGGGAGATTGCATTTGTTCCCCATCCGAAGATCGATCAATCGGGATGTTCGCCCGATGGGATGGTTGGCGAAGATGGCTTGGTCGAGATCAAATGTCCGCAGACCGCGGCGCACCTTGAAACACTGCTCGGTCAAGCCGTTCCCGGCAAATACGAAACACAGATGCAGTATCAGATGGCCTGCACGGGCCGGAAGTGGTGCGATTTCGTTTCGTATGATCCCAGGATGCCGGAAAACATGCGGCTGTTCATCAAGCGCGTTGACCGGGACGATAAGCGCATTTCCGAACTCGAAACCGAAGTAGCAAGCTTCCTGTTGGAATTGGCCGTCAAGCTTTCACAACTCAATAGTCTGTACGGCGAAAAGGCAGCAGCATGAGCCGCGCGCTGATCGCCATACACGGGAACGCAGATCGCGAACGGGCATTGCGACTTGTTACGCAAGTGCCGTCAGGAACGCGCATTGAGTTCAAGGGCGCGAAGCGTTCACTTCCCCAAAACGACCGCATGTGGGCGATGCTGACAGACGTTGCCACTCAGAAAGAACACGCCGGCCGCAAATATACGCCGGACCAGTGGAAAATCTTGTTCATGCACGCTTGCGGTCGGGAGGTTCAATTCATCCCCTCGTTGGACAATACGACATTCATTCCATGGGGCCAGTCATCCTCCGATCTTTCAAAACAGGAAATGACGGACTTGATCGAGTTCATCTTTCAATGGGGTGCTGAAAATGGCGTCGTGTTTCATGAACCGGAGACGGCGGCATGAGGCGCGAGTTTTCCAAGCAAGTTAGGCGGGATGCCTTCGCAAGGGCCAACGGGCGCTGCGAGGGGACGCCATATGGCGGCGAGCGGTGCTGCGTAAAGCTCACCATCGGCAAATATCATTACGACCACGATATCCCGGACGGGCTCGGTGGCGAGCCGGTCCTTGAAAATTGCGTCGTTCTTTGTATCGCCTGCCACAAGGACAAGACGACTAACCGCGACGTTCCAGCCATTGCCAAGACCAAGCGCATAAGCGACCGGCATATAGGCATCAAGACGCATCGGCAGAAGATCGCATCACGCGGCTTTGCCAAATCCGCTCCGCAGCATTCAGCGACGCGACGAATTGAGAAGCGAACATGATCTTTGATCTCATCGCCAACATCAC
>DATLUX010000426.1:0-5437 GCA_035577805.1 Verrucomicrobiia bacterium | reverse complement strand
GCCCTGCTCGCCGCGCGGTGCGGTGATCGTAGCGGCTTCGGCTGCCTTTTGCACCAACTCTCGGGCACGGCCCAGGTGTCCTTTCTGCAATGCTTCGTTGGCCGAGGTTATGTTGGCGAGATAGAGCCGCTCGCGTGCGCGCATTTCCTGCTCCTGGGCTGCGTCGCGAGCGGCGATCGCCTGTTTTCGCTGATTCGCTTCGGAAATTCGGGCTTCCTGTGCCTCCTTCGCCGCGGCCTGCGCGTCCGCCCGAGCGCGAGTGGCTAGCACGGTCTGCCATGTGCTCATCACAACGCCCAACACCAGAGTAACCAGAATTACCGCTCCGGCCGCGAATGCCACCTTGTTTCTTCGAACAAGTTTTTTTAGGCGATAAGTAGCCGTGGGCGGGCGAGCTACGACCGGCTCATTCCCAAGATAACGTTCGAGATCGCGCGCCAGACCGTTGGCGGTGTCGTAGCGGCGGCGCCGATCCTTGTCCAACGCCTTCATCACGATCCAATCCAGGTCGCCGCGCACGAGGTTGGACAATTTGGCGGCTTCGGTTTGGCGGCGTTGCGCCACGCTGGTGAGTTCTTGTTCGGTCAGCGTCGTCAATCGGGCCGAGGGCCGCGGCGGTTCCGTCTCACGAATCGTGCGCAGAAGTTCGTCGAGCGCAGACCGGGCCAGCCGTTCCGAGTCGAACGGCGGCTTGCCGGTGAGCAATTCGTAGAGCAGCACGCCCAGGCTGTAGATGTCGCTGCGCGTGTCGATGTCCAGTCCGCCCAACCCGGCTTGTTCCGGGCTCATGTAGGCGGGCGTGCCGATGAACTGTTCGAACGCGGTGAAGAGGGTTTTGTCCGTAAGCCGCTGGTCGGTGGTGGCCTTGGCGATGCCGAAATCAATGATCTTGGGGACAGGCGCGCCGTCCTGCTCCGTGACAAGAATGTTCGAGGGCTTGAGGTCGCGATGGATGATGCCCTTCTGATGCGCGTGCTGGACCGCCTGGCAGACCTGGATGAAGAGGTCGAGGCGCTGCCGAGTGGAGAGCTGTTGCTCATCGCAGTACGTGGTGATTTTGACTCCGCGCACGAGTTCCATGACAAAGTAGGGCCGGCCGGCGGAGAGCGTGGCGGCCGGCATCCGTTCTGCCGCGACGGACGTTCCGGTTGCTCCGGCATCAAACACTCTGGCGATGTTCGGATGGTCCATCATCGCCAGGGCCTGCCGCTCGGCTTCGAAACGGGCGACGACGCTACGCGTGTCCATGCCCAGCTTGATGATTTTGAGCGCGACGCGGCGGCGGACGGGTTCCTGCTGCTCGGCCATATAAACCACACCACACCCGCCTTCGCCGATTTTCTGCAGGAGCTTGTAGCGGCCAATGCGGTCCCCCGGATGTTCCGAGAGCAGGCTGGGCGTTCTGGTCTGAGCTGTCTCCGGTGCTGCGCTGCCCGGAGACGGGACGCCCGACGCGGCGGAGGAGGCGGGGGACGGTCGGCTGTGTTCGAGGAATTTTCCGGCCCGTTCGTGAGCGCGGAGCAAGCCCTGGAGGCGCGCGAACATGGCCTCGTCATCGCCGCAAGCGCCGCGGAGAAACTCGTCACGGGCTTGCTGGGCATCAATTCCGAGCGCCTGTTCCAGAATAGTCTCTTCGTGGTTCATCCAAAAGAATAGTGCGCCGTTTGATGCCCAAAAAGGATCAGGGATCAGCGGAGCCGCTCAATTTCCTGGAGCAGCCAAGCCCGGGCGTAAGTCCAATGCCGCTTGGCCGTGGGGGCGGCTACGCCGAGGACTTGGGCGGCTTCCTCCAAGCTCAGGCCGGTGAAGAAACGCAACTCGACGAGCCGGGCTTTAGCCGGATCGACGTTGGCCAAGCGTTGCATCGCTTCATCAACCAGCAACAGAGTTTCGGAGTCGGCATGGGCAGCCAACTCCAACTCTTGCAATGGGACGCGCTGCTGGTCACCCCCGCGTTTGAGCCGCGCCTTTTGGCGGGCTCGCTCGATCAGAATGCGCCGCATCGCTTGCGCGGCGGCCATGAAGAAATGATTGCGGCCATTCCAGTCCTGACGTGGCCCGCCGACCAGCCGCAGCCAGGCCTCGTGGACCAGTGCGGTTGGTTGCAGGGTATGGCCCGCCGCCTCCTGGGCCATGCTGTGCGCTGCCAGTTTACGCAATTCTTCATACACCAGCGGCAGCAACTCCTCAGCGGCTTTCGGGTCGCCGTGCTCGATTGACTGCAAAATGCGCGTCACATCGGTCATATATTCTGACTGCCCTCCCAACGCGGGATGCGACAAAGCCGTTCCAACGCCGCACCGGCCAGGACAGGATCGGTCTGATACGCGCCCAGGACCACACTCCAATGCGTCGTCAAAAACGCGCCTCCCTCCTGGACTGGCACTTCGGCAGCAAATAGATGGTCGCCCAAAGACTCCACGGTATCATGAGAAGGCTGCCAAAACGTTCGCCGAACGACAATTCAAATCATGCACGGGATTGCTTTATGGACAGGTCATCAGCGGGGCAGTCGGCGAACCCAACCGTTTCTTTTTGCGTGCGTTGACCCAGGGTGGCGTCCGCTTCGCGGACTTACCCTGGGCTGGTTTCCCGCCACGCCGTCGGCGTGGCCCGGGCGGACGCTGGTGACCATGCTTCGGTTTGTGAGTTTCCGCCGGATTTACTGGCCTTAGTTAGAAGCCCGTTCCTGATTGCTTCTCACGCCCTGTTGTGGTGTGATTTTGGGCATCCAAAGGCGCTTATGCTTCCCTATGTCCACGCCCGTCGGCCGCTGCTGTTGTCAGCGCGTGTCATTTCCCTGCTTTTGTGTCTTTTAGTCCGGACCGTCGTCGCATTCCCCGGCGTGGACGGCACGTTCACGGTCACCGAAGAGTGGTCAGTCACGCTGGAATACACCGATTTTGCCGACACGTTCACCGGAACAAAACACTTCGAAGGAACACAGAGCGGCACTGTCCACGTTTCCAACGGCCAATTTCAAATCATCGATCGAACGGGGATCGCGTGGTCGGCGCCGGGCCAAAACCAAAGCCTCAAAAGTCGATCGGTGTCGATGAACGGGGGTAACTACAGCATCCGCGGCGGCTACGTCTTTGCTCCGGGCTTTGGGACGAAGGCCTACGGATTGGTGTTCGGCGGCTGTTTCGCGGTCAAGGTGCCGCTCGTGGACGGTGAGGTTCCCGCCTTCGAGCGTTTCCAAACCTACTCCGGATCGGGACCTGCCGATGCCATCGAGGGCGGAGGAAACATGATCGGCGGAAGCTTGAAGGCTTATGTCTCATCCACTGTGACGTTCCGGGAAGTGGTCGGTGCCCCGGCCATCTCGGAACAGCCGCAGGCTCAGACGGCCTACGAAGGGCAAAACGTGACATTCAACGTGACGGCGGGCGGCAAGGCGCCTTTGAGCTACTTCTGGCGCAAAGGCACGACGGTGCTATCCGGCACCCATGGATCGGTGTTGACGATCACCAATGTTCAACTGGCCGATGCGGGCGGGTATTCTGTGATTGTCAGCAACGTGGGCGGAACGGTGACGAGCGCGACGGCGCAATTGCTGGTCAAACCGCCGGGACCTCCGTGGTACGAAGGTTGGGAAACGGCGGCGTTGGGAGCGCACACGGCTTTGAGCAACGCGGTCAGCATGATCAGTGGCGATAAAGGTCGCTGGGTTATTGAGGACACGGTTTCCTTTTTTCCAGAATGCGGGCCGCCGCTGAACCATGCGGACATCGTCCTCGAGAATGGCCGCAAACTGCTCAAGCTGACTTCAGTGCACAATGATGGCGGGTGTGCGGAGAATATCGGTGTGTCGATCGATCGGCGCACCGCGACATCGTTCCCGATTCCCTTGGTCCAGGATATGCAGATCTCTTTTTTCGAGCGCGGCTTTATGGCGAATCCGTTGTGGAATGGGTTCTTCAACTGCGTCGCCCCTCCCTGCGGGGACACGGTGAATCTGACGGTGTTGGACAACGCGGGCAACCAGGTGGTTTACATCTTCCAACGGGCGCCAAATTACGTCGAGCATACCGGGATCGGTTACATCGAGATCTTCCTCGATCCGGCCGGCGGGTCGTTCACCAGGAATGTGTTTGCCGACTTTGCCCGGATCGCCGGCGCGAGCAGTGTCGGCACGAGCATTGAGGGTGTCTCATTTGGAATTGCGGCTGAGGGTTGGGCAACGCTGGACGATCTGCTGATCGGTTCCACGTCAACCAATGCCGATCGAACCATCCCTACGCTCACAATCACGTCGCCTTCGGCCGGAACACGGCTGACCAATGACACCGTCACGTTCCAAGGCACAGCCGGCGACAACGCCGGCGTGGCGTTGGTTGAATATCGAATCGAGAATGCCGCCGGTGTCACCGCCTACCAGCCGGCCATCGGAACACTCCAATGGTCGGCGGTGTTCCCGAATTTGAGCCCGGGAACAAACGTCGTGCGCGTGCGCGCGAAGGACGTCGCCGGCAATTTTTCGACGGTGGCGGCACGAAGTGTTGTCTTCGTGGTGGTCAGCCCGTTGACGGTGCGGATCACCGGCGTCGGAACGGTGACGCCCGCCCTGGATGGGCAGTTGCTTGAAGTCGGACGCAACTTCACGCTTGCGGCCAAGCCGGGGCCAGGATTTGTCTTCAGCAACTGGACTGGCGTGCTTCCGCCCAGCGCTTCGCCTACGCTGACTTTCGTCATGCGCTCGAATCTCACGTTGAGTGCCAACTTTGTGGCGAATCCTTTTCCGCTGGTGGCGGGTTCGTTCGCGGGGTTGTTCAGTGAAGAGGACAATGTCCGGCAGAACAGTTCGGGCTTCTTCACCTTCGTTGCCACCGCCAGCGGAGTTTACTCGGGATCGCTGCTGCTGAATGGAGCGAAACTACCTGTGAGTGGCCAACTCAACCTGGAAGGGAATGCGACCAACTTAATCGGATTGCGCGGGGGCGAACCGATGTCAGTGGTCTGGGCCGTAAATCTTCAGAGAGGCAACCAGGTGACCGGGATCGTCAGCAGCGCGAGTTGGCACGCGAAGTTGGTGGGGGATCGTGCCGTGTTCAACGCCCGTTCGCAACCTGCGCCTTGGATCGGCAAATACACGTTCGTGATTCCGGGCACTAACCAGCCGGCGTTGCCTGAGGGCGATGGCTTCGGCACAGCCACCATGGATGCCGGCGGCAAGGTGACGTTCAACGGCACTCTGGCCGACGGAACAAAGGTCTCCGCCAGCGCGCCGGTTTCGCAAGCCGGGTACTTCCCGCTTTACGCTGCGCCTTACCAAAAGCGAGGGTCGATTCTGAGCTGGGTGATCTTTGACACCAATCGGCCAAGCGATGACTTGCACGGGTTAATGAGTTGGATCCGGCCACCGGGCAGTTCGCCGAATTCTTACACGAACGGCTTTGAAGTCGACAGTGTCCTGACGGGTTCACTCTACCTTGCC
>DATLUX010000425.1:0-14034 GCA_035577805.1 Verrucomicrobiia bacterium | reverse complement strand
CACAAATACGTCCTTCGCCGAAAAGCGGCGACGTCCGCCCCTGCAACTTTGTCCACCAGCCCGGCCGCTGTGCCAAGAGCATAATCCGGAAAGGAGCATCGTATGACAGCCTTGATGATAGTAATTGTGATCACAACATGGATCATTCTCGCCGACGCGCGTCGGCTGGATGTGTGAAGATTTCGCCAAACTGCATCCGAGGCAGATGAGGGTGAGCGCGACGGTAAATTGGCTGTTGGTTACAAATGATTTTTGGCCCGGAGGCAAACCCCTTCATTCCCTGAGCCCCTGGGCAGCTGTAGTCGGGCGGTTGAGGACATCGCTTGCCGTACCAGATGTGACATTTACCTGTTCACCGGCGATGAGATTCTCTTCATTCAAGATGGTTTGCGCGACGGCGAACCCATCCGCCAGGAGAAATATCGATGATTTGAAGAAGCGCTCGCTGCGCAGACCGTATCCCAGCATATTCTCCGTGGCGCACACGAGGAATGAATGTGCGACTCGATTCGCCTGATTCGGGAATCACGCGGCGTCAACCCCTATTCTCCGGCGAGCTCAACACTTCCAGCGCCCGCACGGTGGCTGCGTTTCGGTTTTCGAAGCCAAGCTTTTCAAACACGCGGGCAAGGTGAACTTTCACCGTGTTTTCGGCGCAGCCGAGTATCGTGCCGATGTCGGCATTGGATTTTCCCTGGGCGACCCAGAGCAAAACCTCCGCTTCGCGTGGAGTGAGGCCGAGGGATTCAAGCGGCTTCGCGCAATCGAAGTTTGCTTTGAGTTCAACCTTGGCCATCGCGGCTTGTTCTTTCTCGTTGTGACGATCGAGGCGGGCGTTGATCGCGGCCAGCACGTCCTCGGCGCTCGCGGGTTTGGTGAGGTAATCATCCGCGCCGAGGTTCATGCCGGTGCGCAGGTCCTTCTTATCCGTCTTGGCCGTGAGGAAGATGAATGGGATCGAGACAGTTTTCTCGTCCGAGCGCAATGCCTCCAAAACGCCATAACCGTCCAGTTCTGGCATGGAGACATCGCAGAGGATCACGTCGGGCAATTCTTTCTTTGCCACGGCCACCCCCTTGCGGCCATTGGGCGCGGAGAGCGCCTTGAAGCCTTCCATGTCCAGCATGAGCACGAGATTATCGCGTGTCTCGGCTTCGTCTTCGATCACAAGGATTTTTCTCATAGTCATTTAAACAGGCCGGGTAAAGAGGGGTAGTCGCACGGTGAAAATCGTCCCACTTCCCTCGGCGCTCTCGAACTGGATCTCACCGCCGTGCAAGGCTGCGCAGCGCTGGACAATCAGCAGGCCAAGGCCGGTGCCGGGAATCTGCCCAACGTTGCTGCCGCGATGGAAAGCCTGGAACAAACGTTTCTGGTCGGCGGCCGGGATGCCGCAGCCACGGTCAACAATGCGGAAGACGGCCACGCCGTCGTCGCGCGATACGCCGAAATTCACTTCACTGCCCTCCGGCGAATACTTCACGGCGTTGGCCAGCAGGTTGGCAAAGACGTGTCGCAACACGTTCTCGTCTCCTGTTGCCTCACCGGGCACGCCCTCCATCGCCAGGCGAATCGGGCAGCGCTGGTTGGTGGCTGATTCGATCTCGTCGCTCACTCGCTGGCAGAAGGCGCGCACGTCGAACACCACGGGATTGAACGTCATGCGATCCGTTTCGAGCCGCCCCAGCACGAGCACTTCCTCCATCATGCCGGACATGCGGCGCACGGACTTGTGGATCGTTTGCAAGAGTTGCTCTCGCTTCTCCGGCTCGAGCCGATCGTGGTAGCGCCGCAGGTTGTCCGCCGAGGAGAGGATAATTTCCAGCGGGGTGCGAAACTCGTGCGAGACGAGCGAGACGAACTCGCTCTTGAGCTGGCTCAACTCGCGTTCCTTCGCCAGTGCGTTCTGCAACTCGGCCTCCGCTCGTTTGCGCTCGGTGAGGTCGATGATGACCGCTTGCAACACAGGGCGGCCTTGCAGTTCCAGCGCGGTCAACGTCACCTCGACCGGAAGTTCCGTCCCATCCAGCCGCCGCGCCAGCCACTCGAACCGCTCCACACCATTGGCTCGCGCCCGCTCCATGTGCCGTTGCGCGGCAAGGGCGCTATCCTCGCCGTCGGGCTGGCGCGGTGCGGAAAAGTCAGCCGGGTGCCGGCCCATGATTTCCTCCGCGCGCTCCGCACCGAACAACTTCAACGAGGCGGAATTGATTTGGATAAAACCGCTCTCATCCTGCACCGCCACGGCGGCGCTGAGGCTTTCGTAGAGAGCACGGGTCACGGCCTCTGCCTCTTTACGCGCTGTGATGTCCACGCCGGCGCTGACGAAATGCGGCACCCCGTCTATGGTGACCGGATGCGTCGAGAGCAACGCGGTCACGAGCCGACCATCATGGGCGCGCAGGGGGATTTCGTGGTTCTGCACGAAACCCTGCTCGTCGAGCTTTCTTCGGAAGGCGATCAAATCCGCCTGGTCAGACGGGGCGTTTAGTTCGAAGGGGGATTTGCCAATAACCTCCTCGCGCTTGAATCCCAGCTTGTTCAGAAACGTTTCGTTCACTTCCATCAGGACACTGTCCTCCGCGCGCAACAGGCTCTGCATGGCTGGGCTGTTGTGGAAGAGGGTGCGAAAGCGCGCCTCGCTGTCGCGCAATGCCGCGGTGCGTTCGGCCACGCGGCGTTCGAGCGCGGCCTTCTCCGCCTGCAATTCCGCGTCGCGTTGCGCCACGCGCGCGGCCATTTCGTTGAAGACGCGGGCCAGTTCTCCAAGTTCGTCCTTCCGTTCGACGGTGACGCGGGTCGAGGTATCCCCGGCGCTCATCTGCTCGGTGGCGCGGGTCAATTCCGCCAGTGGAGCAGCAATCTGCCGTCGGAGCGTCGCGGCCAGAAAGCCCAATACCAGCGTCAGCGAGATCAGGCCCGACCACAACACCCATTGAGCGGATTGAAACGCCTGTTCCTGCAACAGCTCGCGCGGCATCGTGGTGAGAAACAACCATTCCGGCCCCGCCAGCCGCGCGACGGAGTAATACATGCCGCTCGCCGGGTTGTAGCCGGAGAATTGGCGCTCGGCGCGCGGGCGAATGACGTCATATAGGCTGGCCAATGCCGGCTCGCCGCTGTTCTGCATTTTCAACTGGCCTTTGCTGGCGAGGATTTCCTTGAGCTTGGTCGGGTGCGCCATGATGCGCCCGTCGCCCCGGAAGATGACGTGTCGCGCGCCGGGAAGATCGCTCCGGGTCATCTCCTCCATCAGGCGATTCAGATACTTGTCGTGCCCGATGGAGCCGAGGAAACGTCCGTCCTTTATGATGGGAAGATAGACCGAAACGATGGGGACCTTCGTGGTCGGCTCTTCGATCACACCAGTCCAGCCAAAGCCCTCGCGCGGGGACCCGCCCGGCATGGCGAGGCGATACCATTCCAATTGGGCTGCCTCGTAGTCCGCTGGCGTGTCCCAGACCCAGTTCGGAATGCGCGGATCGAAGCCAATGTTCAACCAGGCCGGCCCGCCGGACAGCACGAAATAAACGCTCGGAAACGAATCGACCCAGCCAGGCAGCACCTCATCGCAAATGTTCTGCGCGCGAAGAATCTCGGTCTTCAGCTCCGGGGTGAACACAACGTCCTTGTGGGCCCAGAGCGTCGAATACTTCCGGCCGTCGGAAAAATTCGTGCGACTGCGCCAGGCGCCATCGGGGAACAGTTCGAAGCGTCCGTCCCACTGCCCTTCGATGTTTCGCGGAGTGGGCCCTTCCATGCGCTTGAGGAATTGGCCGCGTACGAGCATGAGGTTCGCTTCGACCTGTTTGAACCCGATTTCCTCCCGGCGCGCCCGCTCGGTCACGTAAGTTTCGAGGTGCTTCAAATCGCGTTGCTTTGCCCCTTCGTACACGATTTTGTACGTCACCCCGGTCGCTACGGCGATGACGACGGCAGCGCCGACGGCCACATGCAGAAGGATGCGCTGGGGAATGGTCATTGAAGGGGGGAGAGAGCAGAAAATAGTGTGTAAGGCTTCAGCTCCCGGCGCAGGCTCTTTCGTTCATTCCCACTCTCCACTCCATCAGACTGCGACGAAATGTCTGGCTCCATGCGCAGCAACCCCGCCAACCCCGCGAACGCCGTCGAAGATTTGCTCTCATGCCCGTTGGTCATCGCCGCAAGTGTAGCCAAGTCCGCGTGCGGAAAAAGTGGAATCCGTTGATGTAATACCGAAGTATTATGGCGCAAGGCTGGCGCGCCTCGGACTTTGAACACATGAACGAAGTATCTGGCAATCGCACGGACGGCGACCGGCTTCTTCCGTGGCCGGACTGCGACATGTTTTGCATCAACTCTTACTCCGGTGCGGGCGCTCCTGCTTGCGGATGGCGGGGACGGTTCTGCGAAGCGCGCCACGACGCGACCGGGGGGAACGCCCTGTGCCCGCGTTGCGGCTGCGCCTCCCTGCTTCGCATTCCTTCGGCCCGTTCGGACGAGACGAACGCATAGAACCTCAGCCGTGACCACACGCCTGCTTCATTTCCGTCCAAGCCGCACTGACAACGGCCAGGTGATGAGCCGGGGCGCGTTTGGCTCGCCCCAGGCACGCAACAGGTCTGGCTCATAGATCACGATGCACCATCCCGGGTGAAAACGCCGGAAGGCAGACGGCGATGTACTCAGCGCCCTCTGGATTGGGCGTGCTGTACTGCACCCATTCGCCGGCGCGTGTCACGATCGACTGTCCGGCTGGCACGTCGAGGACACCACTTTTGTGAGTCACACGAAGCGCACCTTTGAGCACCATAGTGAACTCATCAAATTCCGGCGTCTGGCCAGGTTCAACCCAGCCCCCCGGACTCCGCATCTGCGCGATGCTGAGGCGTGTCTCCCCGGTGTTCACCCGGCCAATGAATTCTTCGATCAGCTTCGGTTTGTTGCCCGCCGCAGTGATGCGGGTGGGAGCAGAAATGAGCGTTGGCATTGCACTCGAATGTTAGCGAAGAGCGTTCCCGATTGCCACTTTGAATTGACGCAGTGGATTACCCTTTCGCTGCCACCTGACGAGATTCTCCCTGTCCTGGAAAAAGGTAAACGCGCGTGGCGCAGGCCGCGGATCCAGCGGCCGGCATTGGCAGGACGGTCTTCCGACTTCTGTAATACCGAAGCGCTATTTCGATGCCTGCGTTCCCGGGCTACAACCAGCGCGTATGACAAAACAACAATTGATCTGGAACACTGAGTCCGCCATCGAAATCGAAATTCAACCGGCCCGGAAAACATCACCGTTTCTTCAACTCGCGGAAGCGCGGGCGCGTCGGCGGCCAATTCGCATCTCGCTTCCATTTCGCCGGCGCGAGTCATGCCCGACACGGCGCGCAATGCTTGCCGCGCTGCGCGAAGCTGAATTCGACAACTGGCAGGCTACTGGTGGGGACGTCCTCTCCAGTATGCACCAACCCATCTACTGAATCACTGGAACTCAACTCTCAACCATCCACTATCAACTCCCATTCCTATGTTCGACCTCGCTCTCAAAATGCTCCTCGGCGACCGCGCCAAATACATCATGCTCATCAGTGGCCTCACGTTCGCCTCGCTGCTCATGACCGAACAGGCCGGCATCTTCTGCGGCATCATGCAGTGGACCGGCTCAACCCTCGACAATGTCGGCGCACCCATCTGGGTCGTGGATCCGATGGTCGAGCAGGTCAACGACACCGAAGCCATGCGCGACACGGACATCAATCGCGTCCGTTCGGTGGAGGGCGTGGCCTGGGCCGCGCCGTTTTATCAGGGCAACTTGCGCACTCGGATGCGCGATGGTTCGTTCAAGTTCGTACAACTCCTGGGCATTGACTCGACCACCTTCGCCGGCGCGCCCAAAGAGATTGTCGCCGGCAAACTCGACGACTTGCGCCTGCCAAACACGGTCATCATTGACGAATACGGCGTGAAGAAGTTGAGCCGCGACCCGGCCAATCCCATCAAAGTCGGAGATGTGTTCGAAATCAACGATCACGAGGCGCGCGTCGTCGGCATCTGCAAATCGCGGATGTCTTTCTCCGGCAATCCTTATTTCCTCACGACCTACGACAAGGCGATTCAATACGCACCCAGCCAGCGCAAAATGCTCTCGTGCGTCCTTGCCGCCGCGAAACCCGGCGAAGACTCCGCCACTGTCGCCCGCCGCATCAGCGAAGCGACCGGACTCAAGGCTTACACCAAGAGCGAATTCTTCTGGCTGAGCATCTGGTGGTACATCAAGAACACCGGCATCCCTGTGGCTTTCGGCGCGACCGTGTTGCTCGGCTTCGTCGTCGGCCTCGCCATCAGCAGCCAGACGTTTTACTCCTTCGTCCTGGAAAACCTCCGCAATCTCGGCGCGCTCAAAGCAATGGGCGCATCCGACCGCGTGCTGGCCCGCATGGTGATGCTGCAAACGCTGACCGTCGGCCTCATCGGTTACGGCTGCGGCGTCGGGCTGGCTACGGTATTCGGTTACCTATGCATCAAGAAGAGCATGCCGCCGTTTTTCCTGCCGTGGCAACTGCCGGCGATCACGCTGGTCGCCATCCTGTTCATCTGCTGGCTGGCCGCGTCACTCGGCATCCGCAAGATCCGCAGCCTCGAACCGGCCGTCGTGTTCCGCGGTTAGAACGACCGCGGTTGTGGCAAAGCCAAGCCGCAGCGCACGAAAAAACTATTAACCACGGATGATTACAGATTCACACGTATGAAAACTACTTCGAACCCAATCGCGCTCGCCTCGATGCTCTCCATGCTGATGTGAACCAAGGCGATCAACTGAGCCGCGCCGTCATCGGCTTTGGCGCGGGCAAAACTGACCTGCAGGTGCTCGTGGACATCAACGACCTCGCGCAAGGCCCGCCAAAACGCTTCTACGAATTGAACACGTCCGCCAGCAGTGGCAACACGTCAGGTGTCGGGCCTGCCATCGTGCTCTGTCCTGCCGGTGCGGCGGCCCGCTTTGTTATTGCCAGCAAGGACCTGGATCAAAACGTGAAGCAGACCGCCTCGAAGATTGCGGCTGAAGTTGTCCACCGCGGCAGGCTATCCCTGTAATCGGATCGGAGCGTTTTTGTTCGCTGCACTCGGCCATGCTTTTACTGCCCGGCACCCGAAAGAACATCGCATTGGAGGTGCGAGGGACTGTTGTGGTGTTGGTCGAAAAGGCGCCGAGGAACAGCCACTGAGTCGCGGGCAGCAACATGGTGCCTTCCAGTTGAAATGGCGCAGTTCCACCCGCCCAGGCCGCGTCTGCCAGGTTTCCCAAATGAATCCGGTGCCCGGCTGGATGAGGATCGAGTGGCGATCGCCGCCGGACGTGCTCCGTTGCACCTGCTCTAGCGTCTGGGTGCCGGTCTGCGACGGCCAGCCCTCGATGGGCAGGTTGTTGGGAATCGGGTGCGGGCCTGGATCGGATTCCCCCGGACGTGACGAACCGGATCGGGACTGGCGGTTGGTTGTCGGGCCACCCTGACAAGCCCAACTCCGTTTCTTTTCGGATGGAGGCAGCCATAAAGCTGAGTGAAGGTTTTTACGAAATTGTTTTTCCAGACCGGGATTTTCTGAAAGTTGATCTACCGGACTTTCTCGAAGTGGATTTTGATTTGGCAAAAAGTCTTTTCTCAGTCGGGTTTGACGAAACTGCTGTTCTGATAGCCGGGCAACCCCAACGCGGGTTGCATCAGCGTCCCACGTATCCGGCTTCAACCCGCTTCGGGGTTGGTTCCCATTTTGATTCCTTCGGGATATTCGAGGGCAAGTGATTCGCATTCCTTCCCATCGGTGTTCATTCGTGTCCATCCGTGGTTAAACCCCCGATTTCAGACAGCCCGGTAGCCTAATACCGAAGCGCTATTTTGGCTTTTCCAACCCCGGGCTACAACAAGACGCGTAACAAAAAGCGAAATTCGAACTATGAAAAATATCGCAGTCAAAACCAGCGGAGTGAACAAGGGATTCGGTGAGGACGAATCCCGCACCGAGGTGCTCAAGGAGGTCAACTTCGAGGCGCGCATGGGTGAGCTGCTCATGCTGGTCGGCCCGTCCGGTTGCGGCAAGACGACGCTGCTCAGTGTCATCGCCGGAACGCTCGCCACGGATCGCGGCGAGGTGGAGGTGTTCGATGCGCCGTTGCATCGCCTGGACAAGAAGGCCGTCACGCAGTTCCGCGCGGCGAACATCGGGTTCATTTTCCAGCAATACAATCTGATCCCGACGTTGAACTGCATCGAGAACGTCAGTGTGCCGTTGCGCATCCAGGGCGCGACCGCCGCCGTCGCGGAGAAGAAGGCGGCGGAGATGCTTGAGACGGTCGGCCTGGGCAAGCGGATGCATCATCGCCCGAACATGCTATCCGGCGGACAGCAGCAGCGCGTGGCCATCGCGCGGGCGCTCGTGCATGACCCGAAGTTGATCATTTGCGACGAGCCGACGGCGGCGCTCGACAGCGAGAACGGCCAGAAGGTGATGGAGATTTTGAAGAACGTCGCCGCCAAGCCGGACCGCTGCGTCATCATCGTCACGCACGACAATCGCATTTTCAAATACGCCGACCGCATGACGCACATGGAAGACGGTCGGATTGATCACACGGAAATCAGCCAGGACAGAATCGCACAACACAATTGAACAAACATAGGTAGGGTCGGCGCGCTGCGCCGACCGGACGCCACCGCGCGGCGTCGCTACCTCAACAAGACAACCAAAACCAAAAACAGAAACGGAGAACATTATGATATTAAAGAAAGCCACCTTTTATCTCGCCATTGCCGGCCTCGGAGCCACCGCCGTCATGGCTTCGCGTATGAGTGCCTCGGCGCCCATGTCGCCGCCGCCCATCGAGCCGTCGCCCAAGCCTTACGAGGTGAGCGTCGCAGCCTCGGGCATTGTCGAGGCGCTCAGTGAAAACGTCGCCATCGGCGTGCCGGAGCCGGGCCTGGTCACGAAAGTTCATGTGAAGGTTTGGGATTCCGTCAAGGAAGGCCAGCCGCTATTCACGCTGGATGATCGCGAACTCAGCGCGCAATTGAAGGTGAACATGGCCAACGCCAGCGTCGCTGAAGCAACGTTGTGGCGGCTCGTCGATCAATTGAAACGGCTACAAGGCGTGAACGATCCGCGCGCGGTCAGCCAGGACGAAGTTCGCACCAGGGAAAATGACGTGGCGGTGGCCATGGCGCAATTGGAGGCGGCTCGGGCGCAAGTTGCGCAGAACAAGGTCTGTCTTGAACGCCTGATCGTCCACGCTCCCCGCGACGGAACGATTCTTCAAGTCAACATTCGTTCCGGCGAATACGCGTCCGTCACACCGAAGAACGCCGCGATGGTGCTCGGTGACGTGGAGCATCTGCAAGTGCGCGCCGACGTGGACGAGCAGAATGCGTCCCGATTGCAGGAGGGCCAAACCGCCACGGCCTATCTCAAGGGTGACACGACCAAGCCCATCGAGCTGAGCTTTGTGCGCATTGAGCCGTATGTCGTGCCAAAGACGTCGCTTACCGGATCGAGCACCGAGCGCGTGGACACGCGCGTCCTGCAGGTCATCTATTCGTTCGAGCGCCCGAAGGACCGGCCCGTTTATGTCGGTCAACAAGTGGACATGTTCGTGAAATCCGAAATCCCGGCGGTCGCCGCCAAAGTGAATTCAATCAGGCAGTACGCCCAGAAAGGAAACTTGTAATCATGCACCAGCCCATTGAAATGAATTCGACCACTCTCGCCACGGCGCAGGTTACTCCGGCCTGCACTCTCTCCCGCCCAACGGAACCCTTCTCTCCCACACGGGGAGAGGGGCTGGGCGGAGGGATGAACCGGACAACGCCAGTCAGGCGCCGCGTGGACCACATTTACGCCCGCTTCAACCCCGTTGTCGTTCGCGCCACGCGACGATTGCACATGGCGGCGGAACTGAAATGTCACCGGCGGCCAATCTTCCTCGCCCTGGGCATGAGCCTCGCCTTACTGGCCGGCTGCGCAGTCGGCCCGAACTACTCGCGGCCCGGCGTCGCGTCGCCGACCACCTGGAAGGAAGGCACTGTTGCCACCAATGCCGCGGTGCTTTCGCCGAACTGGTGGAGCATCTTCAACGACGCGGAACTCGACTTAGTGGAGTCGCAGGCGATCGAAGCGAATCAAGACTTGAAGCAGGCCGTGGCGCGAGTCAGCGAAGCGCGCGCCCTGGCCCGCCTGAGCGAAGCCGACGTGTATCCGCAGGTCTCCGCCAGCGGAGGCAACACCGTGAATCGTGCAAGCGCGAACGCAGCGCATGCGCCCATGCACGATCTCCAATACAAGGATTACTACCGGCAGATCGAACTGAGTTACGAAATCGACGCCTGGGGGCGTGTGCGCCATTCCATCGAAGCCGGCAAGGCGGACCTGGCGGCGACCGAAACAGACATGCAGGTCGTCCTGTTGACCCTCACGTCGGACGTGGCGCGGAATTATTTCCTCCTGCGTTCGCTCGACCGGGAAAGAGAAGTCGTGCAGGCAACTATCGCGCTCCGGCGCGACACCGTGCAGCTCCAGGAAACGCGCAACCAGGCGGGCTTGATCAACGAAGTCGATGTGACGCGCGCCCGCACCGAGCTCGCGAACGTCGAGGCCGAGTTGCACTCCATCACACGCAGCCGCGCCCAGGTGGAACACGCGCTCGCGATTCTTTGCGGGAGGGCCCCGGCTGAGTTCACGGTGCTGGCAGCGCCGAAGAATCTCCTGCCGCCGGAAATTCCCGCCGGTTTGCCTTCCACTCTTTTGGAACGCCGGCCGGATGTCGTCGAAGCCGAACATCACCTCCACGCCGAATGTGCGCGCATCGGTGTTGCCGAGGCCGCGTTCTTTCCGACGATCAAGTTGACGGGCTACGGTGGCGGCGCCACCGCGGACCTCGGCACATTGTTCAACTGGCAGAGCCGACTCTGGTCGCTGGGCCCGAGCATCCACGTTCCGATCTTTGAGGGGGGGCGCAACCAGGCCAACCTCAAGGCTGCGAAGGCACGCTACGAACAGTCCATCGCCTCGTATCGCGGCACGGTGCTCAATGCCTTCCGCGAAGTCGAAGACTCGCTTTCCGACCTAAGCACGCTCACCGCGCAGGGCGAAGCCGTGAACCGCGCATTGGTGTCCGCCCGCGATACTGCGACGCTTGCCTCCCAGCGTTATCAACAGGGACTCACGAGCTACCTCGACGTCGTGGATGCCCAACGCGCCGCCCTGCAAGCCGAGCGCACCGAAGTGCAACTCAACGGCCAGCGCGCCGTCTCGACCATCCTTCTCGCCAAAGCCCTTGGTGGGGGATGGGAGCGTCCATAGAGGAGGCAATGATGGCCGCCTGCCGTCCGCTCTGGCCTCGACATTTTGTGCTAACGACCAGATCATGAGACCAAGTTAAGGGCAAAAGTGGTTGGTGGAAGATCCACCTATGGCCTTGTCGCCGCGAAGCGATTTGAATGCAGCGCGAAGTTCCGTCGCGAAAGCTCCGGCTGATCCCAGCCCGGGAAGTGACCACCTTTGTCGAGCTTGTTGTAATGAATGAGTTTGGCATACGCCCGCTCTGCCCAATTTCGTGGGCATTGAAAGAGTTCGTCAGGAAAGGCGCTCACGGCAACCGGGACTGAGACGCCTTTGCCGACGAGCCGCAGCCAGGCTTCATGCACGAGCGCCGTGGGCTGCAGGGTCTGGTCTGGACGTGGAGTAGTGCTTGATTAGCCTGTAAAACTGGGCAATTTTTGACTCGCTTTCGACGCTTAACGGAAGGGGGCGACGTGGCCCTGGAATCGCTTAGACTCATTGCGCTCGATTCTGTATGGCCCGAGTAACCGAGGAGCCGTACCAGCCATTTGAGCTGCTGAATTGCAGGGCCCGAGTCGCCCTCAGCAACCCCCGCCAGAAATAATTGCGGCTGTCGGCCACGCTATACTAGGACTAGGTAACTCCCCGAACGACCCTTTCCGGTCAGCGGCGAACATCAAGGGAAGGGTTCGAGCTCCTCGTTCACTAGTTCTGCTGCAAACAACAGGACTTCGAAACTGAAAATGCCAGGCAACAGTTTTTGGCCTTTTGGACGAAAAATATCGCTGATGGGTTATCGAGCTGGAATCCGAAATGACACAACTTGAACAGACAGAGCCCGTGGCGAGACTGCAGGCCTGCCAAAGAAGAGTCAGTTGGAAGAGATGTGGCTTTGGCGGAACACCGTAATTGCTTGCGATTTTTACGAAAATGAACAGTAAAGCGCGTTGTGCGGATGTGGTGCGTTTATTTTCTGGAGAAACGCACACCGGCGGCATTGATGAGCTCAGGACCGTGTCCGCAGGGATTGAGGAAGGTGACGACCTCGCGACTGCCGAGCAGTTGCTCGTGCTTGTCTACGACGACTTGAGGCGGTTGGCGGCATCAAAGCTTCTCGCGACCGGAACTGCAAGCCAGACGCTCCAGCCTACGTCGCTGGTGCATGAAGCGTGGCTCCGCCTTGTTGGCGATCAAAATCCCTCATTCAAGGATCGCACCCATTTCTTCCGCGCCTCGGCCGAGACAATGCGGCATATTTTGATCGACCGAGCCCGTCAGAAAAGGACGCAGCGTCATGGCGGCGCTTACCGACGTGTCGATCTTGAGGACTTCGATCTGACGGATTCGGCTCACGATGAACAACTGCTGGCCGTAAATGACTCTCTGGACAAGCTTGCTCTTGATTATCCGGTTCAGGCCGAATTGGTCAAATTGCGATATTTTGTAGGAATGACTAACGAGGAAGTCGGGGAGGTCCTTGGAATTTCGATTTCTACCGTCAAGAACTACTGGACGTTCGCCCGTGCCTGGCTGCACAGGGAAATTCGAACAAATAATCAGGCCTATTGTTCACGTTGGTCTGGGGCGCTTTGCCAGAGTCGGTCAAGTCTGTCTGAATTTGAGGACGTGTGAACCGTTCATTGTATGAGCGGCAAACGCAAACGCGATATTGACGTATTCATGGAAGCTTTTCAGCTTTCCCATCAAGAACGGATCGCGTTTTTGGACTGCGCTTGCGCTGGCGACAAGGACCTGCGTCGCAGCATGGAAGCTTTACTCAAGTCAAACGACCAGCTCGGGGATTTCCTGGAGGCGGCTCCAACTGCGGTGATCGGTAAGGCCCGCGTCAAAAGCAGAGCCGGAGAAAATCTGGGTGACCGCGTAGACAGGTATACGTTGTTGCAGCAAATCGGAGAAGGAGGCTGTGGCATCGTTTTCATGGCCGAACAGGAGAGGCCGGTCCGTCGGCCGGTCGCTTTGAAAGTCATCAAGGCTGGGATGGACACAAAAGCGGTGATTGCGCGCTTTGAGGCCGAGCGACAAGCGCTGGCTCTGATGGACCATCCGAACATCGCTCGCGTTTTCGACGCTGGCGCGACCGAAAGCGGGCGGCCTTATTTTGTGATGGAATTGGTGGACGGCATTAAAATCACCGACTACTGCGACAGCCATTCCCTGTCAATCAGTGGTCGGCTGGAACTGTTTGTTCAAGTCTGCGACGCGATCCAACATGCGCACCAAAAAGGAATCATTCATCGAGACATCAAACCCTCGAACATCCTCGTGACGACAGAAGCGGACGCGAAGCCGATGCCAAAGGTAATTGATTTTGGAATCGCCAAGGCGACCGCCGGCCAGCAATTGACGGATAAAACCGTGTTTACCACGCACGAGATGCTGATCGGAACGCCCGCCTACATGAGCCCTGAGCAGGCGGCTCTGACCAGTACAGAGTTGGATACTCGCACTGACGTTTACAGCTTGGGGGTTCTGCTCTACGAGTTGCTTACTGGCACCACGCCAGTCGACGCTCGCGAACTGCTTAAGTCCGGGTTTGATGAGGTCAGACGTGTGGTTCGTGACGTGGAGGCAGTGCGCCCCTCGACGCGATTGAGAGAGATGAATGGGGGAGATTTCGCGGAAGTCTGCCGACGCCGCCAGGCGGGCCCTTCAGGTTTAATTCGGCAAATCCGCGGCGACCTGGATTCAATCGTGATGATGGCACTGGAG
>DATLUX010000424.1:0-5790 GCA_035577805.1 Verrucomicrobiia bacterium | reverse complement strand
ATCGTTTTTGATTTCTTCAAACCGCATAACCTGCGCCGAGTGGTTCTGGGCGAGGAAGTGGGCACGCTGGTGACGGGGTGAGGGAGTGCGGAGTGCGGAGGGGCGGAGGGCGGAGTGCGGAGTGCTTCATCTGCCTGAAAGGCGGATCCATCGTAGCCGAGGGCAACGCCCTCGGTAGGCCGAACCCAAGAGATCCCCCTTCGCCCTGAAAGGGCAATCCATCAAGGCTCAATTAGCCCAAGTTCGTCACTCGGCGAAGCCGAAATGGGGAGCGCGATGGGGATTTGGAGGTCATCAGTCCGAGCGTTCCCACGACGGAAACGTCCGCCTGCTGGGCCATCGCCACCGGAAACGGCCGCTTTGCCTACGCCGCGAACGCTGGAAGCGGCACCATTTCCGGTTAGCGGCTCACGGCGGATGGCGCGTTGAACCTGCTCAACGCCGATGGAGTGACGGGGGTGACTGGCGACGACAGCAGACCCGCCGACATGGCGCTGTCGATCGATGCTCGATTCGACCGGCGGCAGGCCTTAGTTCGGTGTGATTTCGGAATAGCCCTCTGCGTTCAGGGCTTGCCGCAAGCGCTCCACCACCTGTTCGAGCGTTTCGTTCTGGGTATTGGCAGCGATGGTTTGCTTTGCCGAAAAGGTGTGGGTCGAGTTGATCGTGCTCATCCCATTCACATACTCGCCGCCGACATCGATTAAGGTGTAGCCCGTTTCGACGAGGCTCTTGGGCAGGCTAGACGTTTGTCGGCCGATGTTCAGAGACTCGTCCTTGCCGCTGGCGAATGTCACTCCCTGCCGAGAAACGCCGTTCGTTCCGGTGACGTACCGGCTGACCGTCATCGTGGTGGCGCCTTTAGGCCGGAGCGCACGCCATCGTTTGAAATTCGGCTCGTCAGCCACCGCGAATAGCCGGAACCCGTCCCCGCGGAATTTTGAAATGCGCGCGGCGCGGTCCCCCTCCAGATCGATGATTAATACGCCGGTGGACCGTGATTTAATGTAAGAGCCGTTACCCACGATGTCATGGCTCGAGGTGAAGTTGTAGATGGCGAGTTGGGCCGCCAGGCTTGAGGAGAGGAAAGCGCCGAGACCCAGAACAACAGAGAGTAATGCTTTCATATGGTACGAATGGTATAGCCGATTACGCCGATCCCGAAATCTTTGCTCAGGGGCAACGTCTTATGAAAACGATGCTCCCCAAGCATTGGTTATTCGTGGATATCCCACCTATATAGCAGAGTCGCCCGTGCTTGAGAATCAAATTGATCTGCCATGAGCGAGGCCGCAGGCCGAGTCGAATGGATCCAGAGGAAGGAGTCCAACTAACTCCCTCTCCAATTCCCAAGAAACTTGAGATTCCATTAAACACTGTCCCTTGGAGTCGAAACCAAAATCGTGATGAATGCGCGACCATACAACACAACGGACGCCTCCGCGCATAGAAAATCCACTTCCTTCTTTCCTTGCCCGTTAAAGCATATCGGCAGTTCGACATTCATCCGGAATTTGCCCGCGGTTTCCTTGAGCGTCTCCAGGCGGCGACAAAGCCAAACGCTTCCAACGCATCACTTACCTGGAAGCACTGCAGGAACAGCTGAAAGTGATGGATTCCACCGCGTTTTCCATGTGCATGGATAACAAAATGCCCATTATCGTTTTTGATTTCTTCAAACCGCATAACCTGCGCCGAGTCGTTCTGGGCGAGGAAGTGGGCACGCTGGTGACGCGGTGAGGGAGTGCGGAGTGCTTCATCCGCCTGAAAGGCGGATCCATGCTGCTGATGGTATGACCATCGTGAAGCCTACACTGGGAACTGAGCACTGCGCACTGCGCACTGCGCACTGAACCTAGCCCTGGGTTTCCCCGACCTGGAAGCGGACGAAACGGCGCAGGGTGATTTCATCGCCGAGCTGTTTGGCAATGGTGGCGACGTGTTCCTTGACGCTGACTTCGGAATTTCGTTTCACGAATCCCTGATCGACCAGGCAATGGGTTTGATAAAACTTTTCCAGTTTTCCTTCCACGATCTTGGCGATGGCCTGGGGCGGTTTATTCTTCACTTGTTCAGCGGCGATTTCTCGTTCTTTGGCCAGGAGGTCGGGCTGCACTTGATCGCGAGCGACCACAGCCGGGTTGGCGGAAGCGATCTGCAGGGTGATATCCCGCACCAATTGCTTGAAATCGTCGCTGACGACGGTCGTTTCCTTGCCGGCACCGACCTCAACGAGCACGCCCAGTTTAGCGCCAGTATGGATGTAGGCGGCGATCATACCGTTGCCACTGACTTCGAGGCGGTGATGCCGGGAGATCTTGATGTTTTCGCCGATCTTGGCGACCGCCGCGACGCGATCGGCTTCCAGGTCAGCGCTGGGATTGGCGGCCAGTTTCCGGGCGGTCTCGTCACAAAACGCCTTGAACGTTTCGTTGCGCGCCACGAAATCCGTTTCGCAGTTGATCTCCACCAGGATGCCTAGACGCGCCCCGGGTTGCACAAATTGCGCGATCACACCTTCGCGGGCTTCGCGTCCGGCCTTTTTACCGGCGGAAGCGACGCCTTTTTTGCGAAGGATATCCACGGCGAGATCAAAGTCGCCATTGGCTTCCTGGAGGGCCTTCTTGCAATCCATCAGTCCGGCGTTGGTCATCTCGCGGAGTTTGCCTACATCTGCTGCGCTTATATCGGCCATAATACGGTCTCCGTTCGTTGGTCGTGCGTTCTGGGTAGCGCGGAGCCGGTTCGACTGAACCATTCGCTCGTCGCCGGCTTGGCTGCCTGGTTAGGTAAAGTTAAACGGGTGCAACCTCCGCGGCTGGTTCGGCGGCGGGCGGCATGTCGGTTGGCGGCGTTTCTGCGGGCACGCTGGCGTCCGTGGCAGTTTCTTCGGGTTTGCGGCGGGAGGCGCGGCTTTCCCACTCGGTGCGGGCGTGGGTCACGGTTTGGACGACGGTGGTGAGGATCATGCGCACGGAGCGGATGGCATCGTCGTTGCCCGCGATCGGATAATCGACCAGGTCCGGATCGCAATTGGTATCCACGATCGCGACGATCGGGATATTGAGGCGGCGTCCTTCGGCCACGGCGTTATGTTCGCGCTTGATATCCACTACGAACATGGCGGTGGGGAACCGTTCCATGCTGCGAATGCCTTCGAAATTCTTGAGCAAACGGCCCGCTTCCCGGCGGATCATGGACTGCTCTTGTTTCACGTAATTGTTGATCGAGCCGTCCGTCTCCATCTTCTCGATCTGCTTGAGGCGCGCGATGGAACGTTTGACGGTATTGAAATTAGTCATGGTGCCGCCCAGCCAACGTTCGGTGACAAAATGTTGGCCGCAGGCTTTGGCGGCTTCTTTGACGGCTTCCTGGGCTTGTTTTTTGGTGCCCACGAAGAGGACCTGGCCGCCTTTCCGGCAAGTGGACCCGAGGAATTCGCAGGCGGTGTCCAGCTGCGACAGGGTCTTGCTCAGGTCGATGATATGGATGCCGTTGCGGGCGTCGAAGATGAATTGTTTCATCTTCGGATTCCAACGGCGGGTTTGGTGTCCGAAATGGACACCCGCTTCCAACAGTTCTTTGAGGCCTATGCTCAGCACGATCTTTCCTTTGGTTCGGAGCCGGCGTCTGCTGCGACGCCAACCATCCCGCGGAAAACGGGATTTTCACTAGTGTTGTTGTGGCCCGCCATCTTCACGCGAAGGCGGCAATTTCAGGCCGTGACTCCCTCCCAGACCGAGTCGCCCCGGACCAGGGGAGCGGGCACGTTATCAAAGCGGACCTGCAGAGCAACCTTTATTTTCGGGCGATCGGGTTGTATCCAAAGCAGATGAAACGAGCCGCCCGCCCTCTCCGCGCTGCGTCCGTCTCGTCCCGGATTGGCGTCTCGATCCTGGCAGGGGGCTTAAGCACGCGGATGGGACGCGATAAAGCGGGCCTGCGCCTGCAAGGGAAGCGGCTTTTGCAGTGGGTTCGGGGCACGGCATTGCAAACGGGCTGCGCGGTTCGGGTGATTCGGCGCGATCTGTTGCCGCGTTGCGGGCCTTTGAGCGGGATTCACGCCGCCTTAAGTACCTCGCAGGCCGAAGCCGAGCTGTTTCTGGCCTGTGATATGCCCTTTATCGAGGCGCGCTGGCTGCGGAAGTTGGTTGGGGTGAGGGTGGGGCGGGGGCATGCCCAGGCCCCGGCGGTCTTCAGTGTCGTGCGCGGTGTGGTGGGGTTTCCTTGTTTGCTTCGCCGCTCATCCCTGGACGTCGTGCAACGGCAGATTGTCGCCGGGCATTATTCCTTGCAACAGCTGGCAGTGGCACTCGACGCGGAGCGGGTTCAGGTCCCGGCCACGCGGGAGCGCCAGTTTGTTAACATCAACACGGCGGCGGATTGGGCCGCGGCACGACAGTGGGCCAAACAACTTACCGGTTAGTGAGGCGGGTGGCGCCTTGGAAATCGGGACGACCGCGTCCGGTATAGGGTGAGTGCATGGTGATGGTGGCGGGCTTACCGTCAAGGGCTTGGAAGCGTCTCGCGAAGAACTCAAAGGCCTCGCTCTTGATGTACGGGATGCTCAAAACGGCGGTGTAATGGCCAGAGGGCAGCATGATCGTTTCGGGATTGCCCATCTTCTCTTTGAGCAGCAGTCCTTTTTCTGTGGGAACCACGGTGTCATAGCGGGCGATGACCATCAGCACTCTTTGAGGGTCCACATAGGGGGCGTAGACCAGCGGGTCGCGCGTAATGATGGTGCGCAGCTTCACTTCGGCTTCGTCCAAAGTGAGATTGTATTTCTTAAGGAATTCTTCGCGTCTCTTGGCCAGACCGGGCTCAGTGGAATGGGCCAGCAGATAAGGAACATCGCCGCCGGCCAAACCGATCATCGATGCTTGGATGCGATTTTCGAGCGGAGTGAGAATCGCGGCCTTGATGCCGCCCAGACTAATCCCAAACAGACCGATCTTGCCGGCTTCAATATCAGGCTGCGTTTCCAGCCAGTCGATCACGCGCTTGTGATCCAACACCATGCGCAACATCATCGGGTTCAGGTTCTCGATCAGTTGCTTGTCCTTGGGCAGCTTTTCCCTGTGAACGATCACCGCCGCGTAGCCGTGGTTGGCAAAATAGTTGGCGAAATGCCGTTCGATCGCGTAGCCGCCCCCGGCCATGGGCAGCACCAGCACCACCGGAGTTTTATGCGGAGTGCGTAGATCGTAATAATCCAGCCCAATCCGCCGTTCGGTATTGGTCCCGCCGACCCCATCCAGGACACCCGGCGGCGGCTTGATCATGACCTGCTTCCGCACATACGCGGGGGTCTGCTCCAAAATCTCAACTTGCGGATCGAAATCGCCACCTTTCGGGCAGGCGTATTCTTTTTCCAGGTCGGGCGGTAAAGGGCGCGGGTGAAGACCGCTCGTTCGCATGGAAACGTGACTGCATCCCGTCATCAACCAGCCCGCCAAGCTCGCCAGGAGCAACGGGTATAAAACCCCATTCTTCATGCTTACTTGTCGCTCACAAAACAATGAATGGCTACTACGATCATTGTTCTAGGGGATTCCCCGATGCTCCGACGCAGCTGGGGGGACACGATCAGAGAGCTGTCTCGGCTCAAATCGGCGCAACATGTTTATTTCCAATGCGGAGTGCGATTTCCAATGCGAGGTGCGGAGTGCGGAATGCGGAATTCCCAATGCGGAGTGCGGAAGGCGGAAGGCGGAGTGATTCAAGGGTCCAAATAAAGGTCCTTCAGGCAGCCGTGCGAACGCGCACCCATTCGAATGCGGAGTGCGG
>DATLUX010000423.1:0-22513 GCA_035577805.1 Verrucomicrobiia bacterium | reverse complement strand
CTCGCCAGATCCTTAAGGGATCCAGAAAACAACACGAACCGCTTGATGAACACCAAATCCTCTTCCTCCAACAACTCGATCCAACCACGATGATTTTCCTGTGACATAAAGAACATTCAACCGCGCTTTCATTCTATGTTTAATAATTCGAAAGTCAAGTTACGTTTTATTAAAGTGGACTGCTTCAAGTGCTTGCACACCCACTGCCGACCGAACCCCGCGTGACCGCCTTACATCTCTGAGGGCGATTTCCCCGGGTTCCGTTTTCCGCTTTCCGCTTTCCGCTTTTCCCATCTATCCAGGCCGGCAGCGCCTGCCTTGCTCCGTTGCCTGCAATTTCCTACGCTCGGGCCGAGATGATTGGCGGCATGCTGCAATGGCCGTGCTGGAAGGGTGCGTGGGGCGGACCTGTTGGTCGGTTGAGGGCGCTCCTGCTGCTCGGCGTCATGACTTGCTCGACCGTTGTTGGCTCCCAGCGCGTGGTCATCATCACGCCGCATGTGGACGCCATTCGGCACGAGTTTGGGCGAGAATTTGCGGCGTGGCACGAACGGGAGTTTGGCGAAAGGGCGGAAGTGGATTGGCGGAACGTTGGAGGAACATCGGACGCCTTGCGGTTTGTGCGGTCTGAGTTTGCCAACAAGCCGGACGGGATTGGGGTCGACATGATGTTTGGAGGGGGCCAGGAGCCGTATTTGGTCTTGGCGGGCCAGAATCTGACCTGGAGTTACAAACCGGCGGCGAAGATTCTGGCCGGCCTACCGCAGAGCGTCCAGGGCGTGGAGGTGTATGACCGCGGGTACCGTTGGTTTGCGGCCGCGCTCTCGAGTTTCGGGATCCTGCAGAACACGCGCGTTCAAGAAGCGCTGGGACTTAGCCCGGCGCGTCGGTGGGATGATTTGTCTCGGCCAAACCTGATTGGCTGGGTGGGTGCAGGGGATCCGCGCAATAGCAGCACCATGCTGGTGATGTACGAATCCTTGCTGCAGGCTTACGGCTGGGACAAGGGCTGGCAGATGCTGACTCGGATCGGCGGCAATGTGCGCAAATTCGATCGTGTCTCCAGTTCCACCGCCAAAGACGTGACGCTCGGAGAAACCGCCTATGCCTTTGCCATCGATTTTTATGGGTTCAGTCAGATTGCCATCGCGGGTCCAACCAACATGGCCTTCGTGTTACCGGAGGATGTCACCGCGCTGAATGCCGATTGCATCGCGATCCTGAAAGGGGCGCCCAACCGGTTGGCGGCGCAGCGGTTTTTGGAGTTTGTCTTGTCGGAGGACGGGCAGCGGCTTTGGTTTTTGAAGCGGGGCGATCCGGGCGGGCCTCAGCGATTCTCGATTGAGCGGATGTCGATTCGCCCGGATTTTTATGAGCGTTATCGGGGACTGAGCAACATCAAGTCTTCGCCTTACGAGCTCAAGCAAACGTTTACCTACAACTCGAAACTGGGCGGGGATCGCCGGGAGGTGGTCGCAGCGCTCTTCGGCACCCTGCTGGTGGATACCCACACGGAGTTGCAGGCGGCGTGGCGGGCCGTGATCCGGCGGGGCCTGGCGGCCGGGGACATCGCGGAACTGGGCCGAGCGCCGCTGAGCGAACCGGAGGCGCTGGCGCTGGCGTCGGGGGGATGGAAGGATCCAGCCGCCCGCAACGCGCGCAAGATCGAATGGCAAATTTGGGCTCGGAACAAATACCGGAAACTATGCGAGTCAAGATCCAGAATCTGACCAAGCGTTTTGGCGCCATCACCGCCGTGGACCGCGTTTCCTTGGAGATCGAGCCTCAGGAACTTTTTTTTCTGCTCGGACCGTCGGGCTGCGGCAAGACCACTCTGCTTCGGCTCCTGGCCGGATTTTATCAACCGGACGGAGGAAGTCTGTTTTTCGGCGAGCGCTCGATGAGCGGCGTGCCGCCGCACGAGCGCAACACGGGCATGGTTTTCCAGAATTACGCGTTATGGCCGCACATGACGGTGGCGGGCAATGTGGCCTACGGTTTGGAAGTAAGAGGGGTGAAACTGGCGGAGCGCAAGCAACGAGTGGAAGAAGCGCTCGCAGTCGTGCAGATGCAGGATTACGCCGCGCGAACTCCCAACCAACTTTCCGGCGGACAACAACAACGCGTGGCGCTGGCCCGGGCCTTGGTCATCCGCCCCGATCTGCTGTTGCTGGACGAGCCTCTCTCCAATCTGGACGCCCGGCTGCGACTGGAACTACGCGAGGAGATCCGGCGTATCCATGCGCAGACGCGAATCACGACGCTCTACGTGACCCATGACCAGAAGGAGGCGCTTTCGATGGCCACGCGCCTGGCCGTTCTGCGCAACGGTGTGATCGAGCAAGTCGGGGAGCCGCGCGACGTGTATCGTGGGCCGGTCAACCGCTTCGTGGCCGATTTCATTGGGGAAAGCAACTGGTTCCCGGCCGAAGTGCGCGCGGCCTCGGGCGAGGGGCTGGTCCTCGAAACGGAGTCGGGTTCCTTTCAAACTGCGATCGACGCCGGCTTACGACCTGGAGACAAGGCGTGGCTTGGTTTCCGGCCGGAGTCGGTGCAGATCGGGAGCAACGGGATGAATTCATTTCAAACCCGCATCACCCAGGTGAGTTACCTCGGAGACGTCGAACAATACGTGCTTGAGTATCGCCCGGGCCACACCGTGAAGGCGTGCGAACAAAACCCGCGGGAACCGCGGCAAATCGGGGCCTCCTTGACCGTCCACGTCCGGCCGCAGGACTGCTTGTTGCTCAAACGCGCAGAAACCGGCCACCCGGCGTCCTAACTTAACTAACTTGGCCCTCAACTCATCACGCCGAGTCACGGCTTGATGGTTTCGTGGTTGTCCCCGGGCTCCTTGTAATCGAGCTCGCTGGGCGGCATCGCCCCGCCTTTGCCCTGCAGGTAATGCTCCAGCCACGCCATCATGCGCAGGTTGTAATCCAGACGCGCGGCGGCTTTCTTGTTGCCGTGCCCTTCCCCCGGGTAAAGCACCAGCCGGACAGGCGCCTGGCCCCGGAGTTTTAAGTGGCGATAAAGTTCGCGCGACTGCCCCGGATTCACGCGCGGATCGTCTTTCCCATGCAGAATCAGGAGCGGAGTGCGCGCGTTGCCGGCGTAATAGATGGGGCTGCGTTCGAGCAGAAACTGCCAATCCTCCCACGGCCGTTTCAACGCGTGAACATAATATTCCTCGTTGGGAATATCGGTCGTGCCCACTTTGGAAACTTTGTCGCTGATACCCACGAACATCACGCCGGCCGCGAACCGATCGGAGAAGCGCGTCGAACACCAGGCCGTGGCATACCCGCCGTAGGAACCGCCCGTCACTCCCACCTTCGCCCGATCCACCAACCCGCTCGCCACCAGGTAATCCACGGCATCAAGCAAATCATCAAACTCTTTCCCGGCAGCGTCGCCCTGGCCAAGCCTGGAAAAGGCTACGCCCCGGCCGGTGCTGCCTCGATAGTTCGGATAAAACACGGCCATGCCCCGCGCGGCCCCAACCTGGCCCGGCATGCTGTAGCTGGTCACCCAGCCGTGGCTGACATGAGATTCAGGCCCTCCGTGCACGGCCAGAATCAATGGGTAACGACGCCCCGGTTCTTCATCAAGGGGACGCACCAGTACCCCTTCCAACTGCAAACCGTCGCGCGCTTTGTGGCGCACCACTTCCTGCCGCGCCCACCGGATTTTCGCCAGAACCGGATTGCTATCCGTTCGACGTTGGAGTCCACCCTCGCTTGAGCTCATAGTGAATAATTCGGGCGGATGCCGCGGGGCGTGCGCGATCAACGCCCGATGCTGGCCATCCTGGGAGAGCGACAGCCCGGTCAACACGCGCTGTCCCAGCCCGGAGAGAACGGTGTCCTTGGGTTCACTGCCGCTCACCCGCACGCGGCCAAGGATCGTCTCCACGCCCACATCCGCGATGTAGGTGACTTCATCGTTTCTCGACCAGGCCACCTGCGTGACGTGACCCAGTAAGGCGGGCAACACATCGCGCAAAGGTCCTCCCGCCGCATCGGCCACCAGCAGCCGCCCGGCCGCGGGATCATGGACGTCGGCGGCCGCCACACAAGCGATCCGGCGCCCGTCCAGGCTCCAGGCCAACTGCGTCAGTTTGCCGCTGTTCTCAAATCCAGCCAGGATGTCGCCCGTCTTGGCGCTGACAATCCGCACTCGTTGATCCATCATGCTTTGATCCACCAGCGGCGTGGGCGCCAACCCCACCAGTAACCTGTCGTCCACCGGACTCCAATGCACTTGGAACACCGAGCCCGTCAGCGCCAAAGGGACCGGATGCGAATCGGTGTCAAAGAGTGAAGCGATCCAAATTTTCGCCGGCCTCATCTCCTCTTCGTAAATCTCCTGCTTGAATCCTTTGTCTTGAAGTTTCTTTCTGGCTTCGGGCTCCGGTTCGCTCGCCACCAATGCGATGCGCTTCCCGTCCGGCGCCAGGCTGAAGGTGGAAATATCCGAAGCCAGTCCCGCAGCCCGCCGCGCTTCGCCGCCGTCGATGGGAATGAGATAAACGCTGTTGGTTTTCTCCTCTCCACGCTTGGCCAGAAATGCGATCCGCCGGCTGTCGGCCGTCCAACGAACCGATTCGACGTTGACCTTGCCGGTCACAAATGGACGCGATCCGCCCTCGCTGCTGTCCACGACCCAGAGTTCCGTCCACGGCTCGCCATCGGGCTCGACGCCCGGTTTGCGTGGGACGCTCAACACGTAAGCCACCCGGCTGCCATTGGGTGCCGTGCCCACCGCGGTCACTTGACGAAGATCGGCCACGCGCTGGGGAGTCAGAACATCCGGCGGGGCGCCGGCACAAGACCAATTGGCGGCGACCCGGGTTAACGGCAGCAACAAAAGACACAAACCAAAGCGCGACAGGAAGGGCATCGTCATCCGCTCTCCATACCCACTCCGTCCAGGATTGCAACCCCTGTGGTGCATTCGAGCACTGCCCCCCGAACAATGCAGTTTGGTGCGCGGTCCCGCATGTGCGGGACCGCTTCAGCGTCCTCCGGCTCAGGGGCCATGGACTGTTCAGCGCTTCCTCCGATCCCATCTTCAAGCGGCCTAAAGGCCGCGATCCCGGGGCAGTATCCGAATGCACCCGCCAACCGCCGCGTTGGAAATTAGATCTTCCTTTTTCTGGTGTGACACCTAAAGTGCCGCGCTTGTTTGTAAAGTTTGATCCCTGCTGACTAACTATGGCTGCAGACACTACTCCAGTTAAGGCGGTCGAAGCCCCGCCGCTCAAGCCGCTTGCCTTGAAGTCACGTCTGGCCGGCACACCGACCCGGCCGCCGAAATACGCCGTCACGATCAAGAACTCGGCCGGGCAACCGGTGGTCCTGGGCGATCCTCGCGCCACCCGCGCTCTCATCGCCCTCATGGACGTTTACGCCGTCAACGGCGGCGCGGCCTGTCATTGGGGCGGCCCGGCCGCGTTTGCCGAAATGGTGGCGGCCATCCATGGGATCCTCTTTGCCACCGCCGGATGTCCATGGCATGAAGCGTTCAATTATGTGAATGACGCCGGCCATGCCGAGAACGGCATCTACGCGCTGCGCGCCAATTACGGCTTCGAAGGCATGACCTTCGAGGATCTGAAGGGCTTCCGCGGCATCAAAAGCAAATTGACCGGACACGGCGAGTCGCATCTGAATCCGCAGGGGGTGTTATTGAGCAATGGCCCGTTGGGTTCGGCTTTGCCGCAGGCCCAGGGTATGGCCATGGCGGACAAAGTCGCCAAGCGCGATCGGGTCACGATCGTCACGGTTTCCGACGGCTCCTCCATGGAAGGGGAATCCAAAGAAGCTTTCGCGGCGATTCCCGGTTTGGCCGCCAAGGGACGGGTGAATCCCTTCGTGCTGCTGGTGTCGGATAACGACACGAAATTGTCGGGCCGCATCACCAAGGACGCCTTCTCGATGCAGCCGACTTTCCAGGCCATGAGCACGCTGGGTTGGCACGTGATTCCCGTGGCGAACGGACACGATCTGCAGGCCGTTTATCAGGCCCTGGAAAAGGGAATCGCGCAGGCCAAAGCCAATCCGAATGTCCCCGTTTGCCTCTGGCTCAAGACCATCAAAGGTTATGGAGTGAAGTCCACCGAAGAGAACGCCGCCGGCGGCCACGGATTTCCTTTGCCCAACGGCGAGAAGATCATCGAGTTCGTCAATGAGATCTACTCCGGCCAAACCCCGCTGGAGTTCGCGGACTGGGCCAAGGCGCTTCGAATCGATTGGGAACAGAAGGAGGCAGCCAAAAAAGCCAAAGCCGCCTCCGCCCCTGCCGCACCGGCCCCGGCAGTCAAGAAGGACAAGGTCCAAGCTGGATTGGCCAAAGCGGCCATCCGCGCAGCCCAGGAAGGATTGCCCGTCTACTCCATCTCTTCTGATGTGCAGGGCTCAACCGGCATCAGCACCTTTCAGAAGAGTCTGCCCGACCGCTTTGCCGAAGTGGGCATCGCCGAAGCCAACATGGTCAGCACCGGCGCCGGCTTCGCTAAAGCCGGCTTCCTCCCGATCGTGGATACCTTCGGCCAATTTGGCGTGACCAAAGGCAATCTCCCCCTCACCATGGCCGCACTGTCCCAGGCTCCCGTCATCGCCATGTTTTCGCATGTCGGCTTCCAGGATGCCGCGGACGGCGCTTCCCACCAGGCCACCACTTATTTCGCCGCGGTCAGCTCCATTCCACACACGGTGGTGATCGCTCCGTCTTGTGCCGATGAAGCCGAGGCGCTGATGTATGCGGCGATCCAACGCCAGGCCGCCGACCGCGCTGACGGCAAGGATGGCGAATCTTATGTTTTCTTCGTTGGCCGCGAAAATTATCCGATCCACTGGTTGGAGGACGCCAAGTATCCGTGGGGCAAAGCGCAGACCCTCCAAGCCGGCACCGATGTGGTGTTGATCGGCAGCGGACCGCTGCTCGGCAAAGCCATCGAAGCGGGGAAAAAGTTGGCTGACCTCGGCATCAAAGCCACCGTTCTGAACAATCCGTTCATCAACCGTGTGGATCTCGACACCATCGGCGCGGCGGTGCAGGGCTGTTCAGGTCGGTTGGTCACGATCGAGGATCATCAGATCGTGGGTGGCATGGGCGCCCAGATATCCCACGCCCTGTCCCAGGCCGACATTCCTCACCGCATCAAAAGCCTCGGGATCCGCGGCGAATTCGGCCAATCCGCCTACGTGGCCGAGCACCTCTACCAACAACACGGTCTTACGGCCGCCAAAATGGTGGAGGCAGCTCAGGCCCTCTTAAAGTAGGGGCCTTCCGACTCTCGTCATTCGTCATTCGTCATTCCGCCCTCCGCCCTCCGCCTTCCGCACTCAGATGCGTCGACTCAGGATTCGTTCGTAGACCTCGACGTATTCGCGGCAGGTCCGGTCCCATGAAAAATCGGCGCGCATGGCGTTCCTGCGCATGTGTTGGAACAAGTCCGGATTTTGATACAGGACGAGCGCCTTGCGAATGGCTTTGGCCAGGGCGCGCACGCCGTATTGACGGAACTTGATGCCATCGGCGTGCGCCTTGTTTTCGGTCAGGTCAGTGATGGTATCATCCAAACCGCCCGTCACGCGGACAATCGGGATGGCGCCATAGCGCTGGCTGTACATCTGGTTCAAGCCGCAGGGCTCGAAGCGGGAGGGCATGAGAAAGAAATCGCTGGCGGCCTCGATGCGGTGGGAGAGGGCCTGGTTGAATCCGATGCGCACGGAGACCTTGCTGGGAAAGCGACGGGCCAGACCCTGGTAAGCGCGTTCGAACTCCGGCGAACCGCTGCCCAGCATGACGAATTGCATGCTGGAGGAAAGCATCTCTTCCAGCGCCCCCAACTGGATGTCCACACCCTTCTGGTCGGCCAGACGCGTGATGCTGCCAAACAACGGCACGTTGGGCTGGGGCGGCAAGCCCATTTCGCGTTGCAAGTCGGCTTTGCCGGCGGCCTTGCCCGCCAAATCCTTGATCGAATACGGATGATTCAAGTGCGGGTTGCGCGTGGTGTTCCACTCCTCGTAATCGACCCCGTTCAGAATGCCCACCAGCGAGTCGTGCCGGGCGCGTAAGACCGGATCGAGCCCGCAGCCAAACTCCGGCGTGGTGATCTCCCGCGCATAGCGGGGACTCACCGTCGTCAGCATGTCGGCATAGCTCAACCCCGCTTTCAAACAATTCATTTGTCCCCAGAACTCCACGCCGTCCGGATGAAAGTAATCCAGGGGCAGGTTGGTGAGGTCGTAATATTGCCGCGCAAAGCTGCCCTGGTAGGCCAGGTTATGAATGGTAAGACAGGTGGCAGGCGAATCCTTCCAGTTGCCCTGCGAACGCTGATGCAAGATCAGCAACGGCACCAAGCCAGCCTGCCAGTCATGCACATGAACCACCTCCGTGTGCCCCGGCAAGTAACGAGCCAGATGCGCCACGCCTTTGCAAAAGAAAATGAACCGCTGCGGATTGTCCGGATAATCCCAGCCGCCTTCGCTGTATAACCCGGACCGATCATAGAATTCGGGACGATCAATGAAATAAACCGTGACCCCTTCACTGGCGGCATGCGTCCACACCTCTGCTCGCAGCCGGTCCCGGCCCAACGGAAGTTCCAACCAGTAATCGAACCAACTGACCTCCGGAAACCGCTCGCGAATCCCGCGATACAAGGGCGTGACCAACCCGACCTGATGGCCCGCTTTCCCCAAAGCCTTGGCCAGCGCGGCCACCATGTCAGCCAATCCGCCGCTCTTCGAGTAAGGGTGAACCTCGCTGCTGGCCAGAAGGACTCTCACACTGGGATGCGGTCTGCCCGGAGATAAGGCCGAAGCCGTTCGGGAATCATCACACTGCCATCGGCCTGTTGATGCGTTTCCAACAAGGCCACAAACAGCCTGGCCAAGGCGGTGCCGCTGCCGTTGAGCAGGTGAGGAAAACGGTTGTCGCCCGTGTCCGCCTTGTAACGCAAGTTCATGCGGCGCGATTGGAAATCTTCACAATTCGAACAGCTCGAAACCTCCAGGTACCGTCCCTGGCCGGGCGCCCACACTTCGATGTCGTAGGTCATGGCGCTGGCAAAGCCCATGTCGCCCGTGCAGAGCTGGATCACTTGATAATGGAGGCCCAGCCATTGCAGCACCTTCTCGGCGTGGGCGACCATCTTCTCGAGTTCCTCGTAGCCGTGCTCGGGACGAACGATCTTGATCAATTCCACCTTGTCGAACTGGTGCACACGAATCATTCCGCGGGTATCCACGCCGGCCGCCCCCGCCTCGGCCCGGAAACACGGGCTATACGCGCAGTAGTAAATGGGCAACTGGCTCTCCTTGAGGATTTCTTCCCGGTGAATGTTCGCCACGGGTGCCTCCGCCGTCGGCAAGAGATACAACGCTCCCAACGTTCCGGCATCTTTTCCCTCCTGAACCGCGTACGCCTGATCTTCAAATTTGGGGAATTGTCCCACCCCAACCATGCACTGCCGTCCGATCAGGTAAGGCGGAGAGACTTCCGTGTAACCGTGTTGAGTCGTATGCAAGTCCAGCAGGAATTGGATCAACGCACGCTCCAGACGCGCCCCCCAGTGGGTGTACAGGAGAAAACCGCTTCCCGACAGCTTCGCCCCGCGCACGAAATCCACCAGCTTGAGGTGCTCACACAATTCCAGGTGCCCCTTGGGCTTGAACGCAAATGCTGGCTTGTCTCCCCACGTCCGGACCACCGGATTGTCCGCCGCGCTGCTCCCCTTGACCACTCGGGCATGCGGCAAGTTCGGCAGGCTTAAAAGAAGATTATCCCGGGCCGCTTCCGTCTCCGCCACTTGCTTGTCCAAGGCGCTGATGCGATCGCCAAGCTCACGGGTTTGCTGCTTCCGGGCTTCGGCTTCGGCCACCTTCTTTTGTCCCAGCAACGCCCCGATTTCTTTGGCGGCCCGGTTGCGCTCGGCCTTCAACTGTTCCACCTCGGCCAGCCCTTGGCGCCGACGCTCATCTAAAGCAAGCACTTCAGTTATCTTCCCGTCGTCCCCTGCTCCTCGCGTGGCCAACCGTTCCCGCACCGCGTCCGGCTGTTCGCGGATCAACTTAATGTCGAGCATGCGCGGATTATGCAAACGAACCACGGCTGGGCAATTCCCAAGTGCTCGGAGACGCCAGGCCGGTTCGGGCCGATCCCTCTGCAAACTGACCTCTGGTGACTCAAGGCGAGAAAAGGATTCGGCAAAATTGGCTTGGCAAAAAGCCGGCGCCGGCGCAACCCTCGAGCATGCCACAACAAGTCAAACCCATTCCCGACGGCTACAGCGCGGTCACGCCCTATCTCTTTATCCAAGGCGCCACGAAGGCTCTCGATTTCTACAAACAGATCTTCGGGGCTGTGGAACGCCTGCGCATACCGGGCCCGAATTCCACCATCGGCCACGCCGAAATCAGCATCAACGGCGCCGTCATCATGCTCGCCGATGAATGTCCGTCGATCCATGCCCGCAGCCCGCACGCGGTCGGCGGAACACCCGTGATGATTCATTTGTACGTCCATGATGTTGACGCTGTGGTCAGCAAGGCGGTGGCCGCGGGCGCAAAACTCTTGGACCCTGTCCAGGACAAGTTTTACGGGGATCGTTCGGGCAGCATTCTCGACCCATTTGGACATTTGTGGGGAGTAGCAACCCATCAGGAAGACGTCAGCCAGGAAGAACTCCAAAAGCGCCTGGCGGCCTTCCAGAAAAAAGGGGACGGCTGACCGCACACGCCGCATCGCCCGCATCCAACAGCGGCCGACGTCAGGAAGTTCGACCGTCGTCTCGCCCGAACTCCAAACTCGCGCGCTATGTTTCCCTACATCGCACTGGCCAAGGACAAATCCTGGCAGCCCGGCCCTTACCAGGGTGTGGACTTGCTGATCCTGCACAAGAACGAGGCCACCGGCGGAGTGGCCGTGTTGCGCAAATTCCACGCCGGCGTCACCGTGCCCGCCCACACCCATCCTCAAGCCAACGAGTTTGTGTATGTGCTCTCCGGCGAATGGGAGGAAGCCGGGGTCATTTATCAGACCGGTGCGTTCTTCTTCGCTCCGAAAGGTCAACGACACGGACCACACGTGGCCCGAACCGAAGTGCTGAGCCTCACCGTCTTCGATGGGCCACTCACCGTGGAGTGAGCGGTTTCTTCTATGGCGATGCCGTGCTTTTCTATGCGATTACCTGGGTCCCTTATCCAAATGCCGTGAGGGAAGCTGCGGGAAAGACAAACTAAAGATCTCCGCTTTCCGCCTTCGCCTTTATTCGCGTAAGAACAGCTCCGCCGCAGCATCCGCGAAGCGCATCCCCTCTGGAGTTAAGCGGAAGTGTTGTTGGCCCTCGATGGCCCACCCTTGGTCGAGCAATCGACGGAGCTCGGGCTGCCATTCCGAACGCAGATCGAAGCCGGTCTGCTCCTGGAACCGGCGAAAGTTCCAACCCGCATTCATCCGCAACCCGAAGGCGGCGGTCTCGCCGGCCCGACGCAAGGGAGTCAACTCTTCACTCCATTCGATCGCGCGTTGTCCGCGTGCGAGCGCTTCGCAATACAAGTTGGTATTGGACCAGTTTTTAGTGCGTCGACCGCGCACGTAGCCGGCCGCGCTGGGCCCCAACCCGTGATAGGCGCCCCCCAGCCAATAATTGATGTTATGCTGGCAGGCCCGGCTGGGGATCAGCGGTGGTTCGGAGCGGCCGTCGTTCCACCCAACGGCGGCACAATGTTTCGCGAAGTTGGCAATTTCATACTGGTGAAATCCGCCGGCGGCCGCCCGTTCCAGCAGCAGGTCGTACATCGCGCAGGCGAGATCTTCGTCCACGCGGAAATGGCCGGCCTGCAATTGGTGAAACAGCGGAGTGTCCTCCTCGTAAATCACCTCGTAACTGGAGAGGTGCTCGCTGCCCAGAGCCACCGCCTCCTCGAGGGTTGAGCGCCAGACTTCCAAGGTCTGGCCAGGAATGGCAAACATCAGGTCCAGATTGATGTTGTCAAAACCGGCCCGGCGCAGCAGTTCATACGACTTAAACACCATCGCCCGGCTGTGAACACGCCCCAATCGATCCAGAAGCGATTCGTCGAGAGACTGAACCCCAAGAGAAACCCGATTCACGCCGAAGGCTCGCCAAAGGCCGGCCTTGGCGGCGGAAACCGTGGCTGGGTTGCATTCGATGGTCCATTCCTGCGCCCCGAGCAAGCCCAACCGTTCCATCGCCTGCAACACGGTTTCCCACTGGGCGATGGTCAGCAACGAAGGTGTGCCTCCGCCGAAAAAGACGGTGCGGGGCTTCAGTTCATCGGCGATCAATCCCAACTCGGCCACCAGCGCCCCCACATAACGCTGAGTCAAATCCCCGTTGGACGCCTCCGAATAAAAGGCGCAATACTCGCATTTGCGCGCGCAGAAGGGCACATGCACATACAAGCTGTCCACCGGCAGGATGGAAAAGCCAGACAACATCCCGGAGAGCTTAGGCGGATTGGGGAACACATGCGAGCTTTGTGGAGCGTTTCCATCTGCTTATTCACGCGAATTGGGGCCGTGAACCCAAATCAAATGTAGCCGAGGCTTGCCCGCCGAAGCCCGTAGAGCGCAGGCGGGTAACGAGGTACACCCTGAGCCTGTCGAAGGGCTCTGATCTTTTTCCCGACGAACGCGCCCGGATAGAGTGAGCCTCCTGACGTCGGCTGCTACTTGAGAGGGCCGGCCTTGGAAATGGGACAGCCGCAGCGCCGCCTCGCTCGAACGCGCGGCGGTACAGACCAAATCCCACCAACTCGGGAGCGCCGGCGCCGTGGCAGCCCGAGTAGTGGGGTTTCGCAACGATAATTAACGAACGGTATTAAGAATCACATCGGAGATCAGACGCGGGCGCGCTGGACATTCTGAGCTTTGGGCCCCTTGTCGCTATCCACCAACTCATAATTCACCATCTCGCCTTCGTGGAGGGTTTTGTAACCCGTCCCAAGAATTGAAGTGTGGTGTACGAAGACATCTTGTCCTTGATCCTGGCTGATAAAGCCGAAGCCTCGTCTGTTATCAAACCATTTCACCTTTCCACTGGCCATATACACTATCCTTCCATGATTCAGCGCCGGGGAGCGCGATGCACCTCAACGGATAAGCACAATGGTGCTACGTGCGGTACTCCTACACACCAATCCCCCAAGATAACCTGACACGCTGGTTGGTTCGCGCGCGACAGTAAAGGCGTCTTATGATTCAGGTCAAGTGTAACTTTTGCGTAGCAGCCAGATTGCAGTGTTGCGTCAATCGGCATCCCGCCGCTCCGAGCCCCGCACACCCCCGGAGCGCCACTTGCGCCTCACGTTAGCCCGAGCACCGCGCGGCGCTCGGGCTCGTCCAAGATCTTCCATTCTCCCGGCCGAAGCGTGCCCAGCACAAATTTGCCAATCTGCCAGCGGATCAATCGGAGCGTCGGATGGCCGATGGCGGCCGTCATGCGGCGGACCTGTCGATTCTTGCCTTCCACCAACTCCAATGCGATCCAGCGGTCGGGGACGGATTTGCGGACCCGGATCGGAGGTTGGCGTGGAGCCATGACGGGTTGCGGATCCATCAACCAAGCCCGGCAGGGCCGGGTCCGGCGGCCTTGCAGCATCACTCCTCGTTGCATTTGAGCCAAAATCGGTGGCGTTGGGATGCCTTCAACCTGGGCCAGGTACAGTCGCGGATGGGCGCGGTCCGGATGCAAGAGCCGCCTATTTAAGGCGGGTTCATCGCTCAATAACAACAATCCCTCCGAATCCGCGTCCAACCGGCCAATGGGGTAAATGCCCTTCGGAAAACCAAATTCCTGGAGCGACCGATACCCGGAGCCATCGGGGGTAAACTGGGACAAAACTCCGTAAGGCTTATGGAATGCCAGCAGCATGTCGGCCACGCAGGCTAATGGCGCCGCTCTTGAATACAACACAATGATGGCCTCCAGGAGTTGATGCATCGAGGGCAGTGCTCGAATGCGCCCGATCCGAAGGAAATGGGCGTCCGAGCCCCAGCTTGGCCATTTCCTGAAGATTTATGTGAACCTTTCGGCCGTCTGGTGCGTTCTGTCATATGTGAACACGAACGATTTTGATTCAGTCCTCAACACAGGTTCCACCACCCCCAACCCAGGCGCCTACCGGGCCCTTCAGCTCCCCAACGCGATCGCCGATTTCGAACGGTCCGAGATCCGGCACGCCGACGGGCATCGCGTCGAATTGTCGGTGCGCGAGTCTGAATTGCTGCAGTTTCTGGCTTCCCACCCGGGCCGGCCGGTTTCCCGGGATGAAATCTTGCGGTGCGTCTGGCATCTGAACCCGCGCAAGCTCATCACCCGCACGATCGATATGCACATCGCGCATCTGCGCGACAAACTGCAGGAAGATCCTGCGCATCCCAAGGTGTTGGTGACCGTACGGGGCGAGGGCTACATGTTTGCAGCGGGGGATTGATCCGCGCCATTAAGGCAGGAGCGCACTTGCTGCTTTGTCGATCACACGCGAAAATGCGCGTGTCTTCGTGTTCGTGTTCGGCTAGGGTTTGGTTGCCGTCATGAACGCTTACTCTTCCTACAAGAACCTCCCTCCGCTGGCCGGGTTATGCTCCTTCGAACAAGCCATGAAGCCTGGCCTTTCGGTCGAACGCTGCGTCAGCCGCCTCAAACGGTATCATTACATCCTCAAACGCCTTCACCAGATCTTCAATAACCGCTTGACGGCCGAACCCATCTACGAACTCAAGATGGGATTCAGCCTGCACGCTCACTATTGCGCGGAACACGTCAGCGCTTTGCGCAAACGTGTGAGCGAAATGCGCGAACCGCCCCTGGGCCTGGACGAAGTCCCGCATCCGGCTTTGGAGATCCTCTGCCACGAAGTGCTCGCCGCGGCTTGCACCGAAGAGTTGCTTCTCGGCATTTACGAGAAAATTCTTCCGGCGCTTCACGCGGCCCTGAACCGACACCTCGCGGATACCAATCCGCTGGCGGATCATCCTTCGGTGCGCGTTTGCCGCTTTGCCCTGCTCGAAATCGAAGAGATGATCGCGTTTGGCCATGGATGCATCCTCAACCTGGTCGACGACGCCAAACGGCAACAAACCCAGCCGTGGTTGAGCCTGCTGGATCGATGCCTGGCCGCGGCCGGCGCTCTCGATGGCACCGCCCAAACCGCCCCGCCCTCCGAGCCTTTGCCTCGACAGTATTCTACACGATCTTGCCGGTTCGATGGCGTTCCTCGCCGCGATGAGCGGTTTCCTGATCCTTACAACATGGGAGTCAACGCCGAAGTCTTTCTTTACGACGCAGGTTTCCCGCCGGAACCGAAGACGCTGATGATGTTTTACAAGCGACTGCGCGAAATCGATGTGCCTGAGATGATGTCCAGCATCATCGCTGAAACGCCCAATAAACCCTGGGATTATTACCGGGACATGACCCGGCAACTTTGGGACGAGGCGCGTCATGCCATGATGGGCGAAGTCGGATTCGTTAACCTGCAAGTCGATTGGCCTAAACAAGTGATGGTCAACTTCACCTGGAGCCTGGCGTTAAACACCCAGCTTACCCCCATCGAACGACACGCCGTTCTCTATTTCATCGAGCAAGGACTCATGCCTAGAACCGGCAAACGCTTCGAATGGGAAGTCGGCCTGGCCTCCCATAACCCGCTCTCCGCTCTCTTCCAGGATTACGATTGGGCCGATGAAGTCCTTCACGCCCGGATCGGACGCGACTGGTATCTCAAAGAGTTTGAAGACCCCAAAACGGCCGTGCAGTACGGGGACCAATGCTGGAGCAAAGTGCTGATGAATTGGGAACAATGGCGCAGCGATGGCAAGACCCAACACCGCAACTGGTGGCCCGACGCCTACCGGGCTGCCTGCCAAACCTGGCAGAAGACACCCGACCCCAAGATTCTCGCCTATGCCACGACTTACGCGGAAGTCCGGGCAGATCTGAAGAATCTCTCCACCTCCGGATGAGCGCAGGTTCCCGCGTCCCGCTTGCTTTCCGCGTTCCGCCTTCCTCCTTCCACCTTCCGCTTTCCGCTTTCTGCTTTCCCCACCCGCTTTTCCCCATCCGCTTTTCCCTTCACTTCGTCCTCCCCAAGCGCCCTTTGCTCTGGTAGGTCTTGTTCATGACCAATCCATGCCGTCTGCTCCGAGCCTTGCTCTCCTGCCTGGCGATGGCTGGTGGGTTGCAGGCCGCCTCGGATGCGCCACCGGCCGATGTGGTTCCCTTCGCCGGCTTGAGCCCACAAGACGCGGCGGCCAAGGCCACTTTGCCCTCGGGGTTCCAGATGCACGTCTTCGCCGCTGAACCCGACGTCCGCCAGCCGATCGCGTTTTGCCTCGATGCGCGCGGCCGGGTTTGGGTGGCGGAAGGATTCACTTACCCCAAACGCCGGGGCCGCCCTCCGCAAGAGCCGGCCGCCGAAAAGGCGGATCCGAGCCAGCCCAGCCCTGGTCAACTCAGTGATATCTTCAACGGCGCCGATCGCATTCTCGTGCTCGAAGACACTGACGGCGATCATCATTTCGATAAAAAAACGGTCTTCCTCGAGAACGTGAATTTGATCAGCGGATTGGCGGTTGGATTCGGCGGCGTGTGGATCGGGGCCGCCCCCTACTTGCTCTTCGTTCCGGTTCAGGATTGGGATAACCCGAAACCGGCCGGCAACCCCCAATTGCTGCTCGACGGTTGGAATTTTTCCGCGGACACCCACGAGACTCTCAACACGTTTACTTGGGGTCCGGACGGCTGGCTCTACGGATGTCACGGGGTGTTTTGCCCTTCCAACGTTGGCAAACCCGGAACCTCAGAAAGCCAACGGCAATGGATGGACGCCGGCGTGTGGCGTTATCATCCGACCCGGCACGTCTTTGAAGTCTTCACCGAGGGCGGCAGCAATCCGTGGGGGATCGATTTTAACGAGCACGGCCAGCTCTTTGCCGAGATGTGTGTGATTCCCCACTTCTGGCACATGATCCAAGGGGCGCGCATCGAACGTCAGGGTGGCGAGCATTTCTGCATCAATGCCGCTGAGATCCAACGCTATGGCAAGGGCAAAGGGAAACCAGTCCATCCCTACATCTACGCTGACATCAAACAGCATGGAGATCATGTGCATTGGTCCGGCTCGGCCGGTCCACATGCGGCCAATGCCCGCAGCGACGCCGCCGGCGGCGGCCACGCCCATGCCGGCGTGCTCTGTTACCAGGCCGAAAGCTGGCCGGCCGAATACCGCGGCAAATTGCTGCTCGGCAACATCCACGGCCAGCGGCTCAACATGGACATCCCGGAGCGCCAAGGCTCAGGTTATGTCGGCCACCACGGCAAAGATTTTCTAAATTTCAATGACACCTGGTCGCAAACCCTCAACCAGCTGTGCGATCAGGACGGAAGCGTTTACGTGATCGACTGGTACGACAAGAACCAATGCCACAACAACCGGGAAGACGGCCACGACCGCAGCAATGGGCGGATCTACAAGATCGTCTATCGGAATCAACCGGTCACGCGCGTCAACCTGGCCAAGTCGAGCGAAGCGGACCTAGTCAAGCAAGTCATCTCCAGGAACGAGTTCCTCAGCCGGCAGGCTCGCCAAATCCTCCAGGAACGCGCCGCAACCACCGGATTGGCTGCCGAGACTCGTGCCAGCTTGGGGCGCTTGGCGCGCGAAAACGCGTCCACCCCGGACGCTTTGCGCGCGCTCTGGGCCTTGCATGTCACCGGTGGCATTGACCCGGCCATCGCCAGTGACAATTTAAAAAGCCCCGAGGAGTGGATGCGTGGCTGGACTCTTCAACTCGCCTTCGAAAACCAAGACACCCGCGCCCGCCTCGGCCCCGAAATCGACCCAGAGATGCTGAGGCTGGCCGCGACGGATCCATCTCCGCTGGTCCGGTTATTCATCGCCAGCGCGGTCCAACGCGCGTCCGACGATCATTTCCGCCGCCAAATTGTGGAACGGCTGATCCAACACGCTGAGGATGCCAACGATCATAATCTGCCTTTGATGTATTGGTTTGCGGCCGAGCCGTTGGTCGGGAATGACCCAGCCTTCGCGGAGAAACTGCTCACCACAACCCAAGTTCCGATTCTGCGCCCCTTGATCGCGCGGCGTCTCACCGCCGCGAGCCAGGCGCACACAGCCCGCGCTAGCGCGAAATAGACGCCAGCGCGTGGCGAACCGCGGGCGCTTGACCAGGCGATTCCTACCCCCCATGACCTGCCATGAACCACCACCCCACTGAAAACACGTTCGACGTCCAACCTTCAACGTTCCACGTTCCACGTTCCACGCTCAACCCTCAACGCTGGAGGCCCAACGTTGGAAGGCTGCGTTACGCGGTGACGCTGGGGCTGCTGCTATTGTTCCTGCAGTCGGCTCACCGCGCTGCGGCCAGCGACGAGCCGCCCTTCTACACCGCAGAAATCCTGTTCCCACTGGAACCGTGGCACAACCACGGCTCCTGCATCGTGGAAACGCCGCAGGGCGATCTGGTCGTGTGCTGGTTTCACGGCTCGGGAGAACGCAAGGCCGATGACGTGAAAATTGAGGGGGCGCGCCGGCGCAAGGGGGCCAACACGTGGAGCTCGCGATTCACCATGGCCGATACGCCGGGTTTTCCGGACACTAATTGCGCGATGTTTATCGATCCCCAAGGCCGGCTCTGGCTGCTCTGGCCGACCATCCTGGCGAACCTCTGGGAAAGTTCCTTGATGAAGTATCGGATCTCTTCCGATTACGATCAGGACGGCCCGCCCCGCTGGGGAACGAGCGAGATTTTGCATGTCAAACCCGGGCCGGAATTCGAGGCTGTGGTCAACCAGGTGTTGCCTCAACTGGAAAGTGCGTTGCAGCAACAGGAAGATCTCCCCGAAAAGTACCGCCAGGAAGCCCAGGCTTTCCTCGACGCCATGAAACTTCACGCCACCGACAAACTGTATCGGCGCCTCGGCTGGATGACCCGGGCCCATCCCTTCGTGCTCGATGGCCAGCGGCTGATCGTGCCCCTTTATCACGATGGCTTTTCCTTTTCGCTGATGGCCATCACCGACGACTGGGGGCAGACCTGGCATCCCAGCGCGCCCCTGGTGGGCGGAGGTAACATTCAACCTAGCATCGTCCAGCGCCGCGATGGCTCGCTTTACACGCTCATGCGCGATAATGGACCGCCCCCCAAACGATTGCTGCAAAGTGATTCGCGCGACCGCGGCGAAACCTGGAGCCCGGTCACTGACAGTTCCCTGCCTAATCCCGGCTCAGGCGCCGAGATCATCGGGTTGCGTAACGGCCACTGGGTCCTCGTGGGCAATGACACCGAACGCGGACGCCACAGTTTGGCTGTCCAAATCTCCGACGACGAGGGGCGCACCTGGAAATGGAAACGGCATCTGGAAGTTGACCCTCCGGGCCCCGAAGCGGGCGCTTACCATTATCCTTCCATCATCCAGGCCAAGGACGGAACGATGCACGTCAGCTACAGCTATCATCATCATCGGGGCAACCTGCCCAAGGATGTCGATGGTGATCCGGCCGGCAAATCCATCAAACACGCGCACTTCAATGAAGCCTGGATCCTGGCCGGCGACCTAGCCGGCCTCAAAGCTGAGCGTTGAATAGAACGTTGAACGTCTCTTCAGTGCGATTCATGGGAAGCTTCGACCTCCGAAATTTCGGACGTGAATTGCGGCCTTGAACCCACCAGTCTAACGTAGCAGCCGAGGTCACAAGGTACACCCTGAGCCTGTCGAAGGGCTCTGATCTTTTTTTCGACGAACGCGTTGGGATAGAGTGAGCCCCTTCGACAAGCTCAGGGCAGGCTTCCTGACGTCGGCTGCTACCTGAGGGTCGGTTCATCGAGAGCTTCCACCTGCACATGACGTGACGCGCATTGGGTCCCTGAACCTACACTGAAAAAGAGCCCTCACCCCCAGCCCCTCTCCCATCCGACCCTGGCTACGCCGGAGGCTTCGCCGAGGCGAGTGGGAGAGGGTGGCCGCAGGCCGGGTGAGGGTACTCCCGCCGCCTTTTCGTTGCCGTTCATTTGCGGCGCCGGGTCAGATACAGCAGGAACGAGCCGAGGCCCGAGAACTTGTAAGTGGGATCCACGTAATGTTCGATGACGTAGAAAGCGAAGTAATAACAGCGGCAGAAGGACCAGATGGCCACGGCCAGCAACAGCGCTGCTTTCAAGCTGGGTTGTTCCAGCAGTAGCAAGGCGGCCGCTGCCAAACCAAGAAAGAGAAAGAGGGCGCCCTTAATTTTGATCCACTTGGGATGGGTGAGGTCCTTCATGACGAACGCAAACTTCGCAAGACTCGATCCAGCTGGGCGGCGTGCGTCTCCACTCGCGGTTCAGTCCAGATCACATAGTCGGCCAGTTCCATTTTTTTTGGCACCGGCCATTGGGCGGCCAAACGTTGGTCGATTTCTTGATCGCTCCACTGTCGGCTCCGCAGACGTTGCCGCTGGCTGGCGGCAGAGCAGGCGACACAGACCACCGCCCCGAACTCGCCCGCGGCGTCTGTTTCATAGAGCAAGGGGATAATCACCACTCCCAAGGCCTGGCGTTGCAGGCGCCACTGGTTCGCCAGATTCAGCCAGCGTTGCCGGATGCGCGGATGGATGATGCCTTCCAACTGCCGGCGGCGCGGCGGGTCGGCAAAAACCATCCGAGCCACTTGTTCCCGTTTCAGCGCGCCATCCGAGCCGATGATCTCAGGACCGAAAAGAGCCCGCAGCTCCTCGAGCGCAGGCTGACCGGGCACCACCACCTCACGGGCCAAATCATCAGTATCCACGACCGGCACTCCTCGTTCCACCAGCAAGCGCGCTGAGGTGGATTTGCCCATCCCGATTCCGCCGGTGAGTCCGATCAAGATCATGCCTAAGGCACCGTTTTCACGAATTCATCAGTGCGCCCGGATGAGAAGGGCCACGTCTTCGCCCAGCGGAGGCATGGCCAACGTGCAAGCGCCGCCACGATGACGCAGCGATTCGCTGCGCATCTCCTTGCCTGTTGCCGGGATGATCCATTCCGCCCGATAGTGTCCGGCGGGAAGCTCAAGCTGCAGGGAGGTGACTGGCGCCGGTGGTGAAGCACCGGCAGGATGCAGATAGATTGCGTAAACGCGCCCGGGTTGGACGAGCGCCCGCGCGCTCAGACCAGGTGGAACCGCCGGCAGGATTCGGTTGTCCGGATGCATGAGAACAAAATCCAGCTGGCTCATAAAATCGTGTAGCGCTCTCATTTGTTTGCGGAAAGCGACGCTGCCGCCCCCCGGTTGAGGGGCAGGATAAACGAAGGTGCCTTTTTCCTGGCCAGCCACGAACGAGTAATCCAGATGGCTAAACAATGCCCCGCCCGCCATCAGGAAATCCCAGGCTTCGGTGCGATAAACAGCGTCGTTGGTCCCGCGGAAACCAGTTTCGTTTTCGCCGATCACTTTGTTGAGGTGGTAGTTCAGATCGACGGCCTCAGGCGGCGTCGCGTAATGAAAATTGAAGATGGAGATGTTTGGTGGCGGGTTTTGTATCTTGGCCGACTTGTTGGCGATATTGAGGGAAATGAGATGCCGTCGTCGTTCCAGGGTATCGCGTTTGGCGAAGGCGGCTTCGGTTTGCACGATGCGCTCGGCGATATGAGCCTGCCAATCCAGTGGCACGTTTTTGGCGTAAGGCTCATTCATAACCTCGTAATAGAGGTTGTCGTAATCGGCCAGCTCCTGAACGATTTTTTGCACCAGAATTTCCTCCGCCAAGAGCAGACCCCCGTGCTGATCGAGCGTATAAATGCCATTGCGATCCACTGGGCCAACGCGATTCACGTTGTTGGAGGGATGATACGGGCTGAGCAACCATTCTTTCTCCTCGTACATCGGGCAAAACAGATTCATTTCCACCACCACGCCACGCCGCGACGCATGGCGCATAAAGGAATGAAGACGCTTAAAATACGCCGGGTCCCACTGGCTCAGATCAAACTTGTTGCCGCCCCCGGCAAACCCAGGTTCGCGACTGCGCGCATAAGGTGAAATGAAACGACCGGGGGCAGGCGCCAGGGTGTTGCGCGCAATATTGAACGCCCCCTGCGGCTCGAAATACACCCCGCCCGTCCAGACCCGCGTGTGATTCAGTTTATCCCGCGCCAGCGTGGCCAAATACGTCACGTAATCAAAATCCAGGTTCAGAACCGCTCCGTAATGTTCGGCCGAACTGATCAACACCGTCGGTTCGCCCCGGAACAGAAAGTAATGCGGATTATCCGGATGCAATGAGATGGGCGGCGCCGCGCCAAGGGGAAACAATCCACCCACCAGCGCCCCGAACCAGGCCACAGCCACGACATGTCGGAAATGCATGAATGGGCCGGATGGTAGGGAGCCATCGGCGTGCGTCAATCCAGGAGCGGTTGCTTGTTCCTGGTTCCTGGTTGCTTGTTCCTAGTTCCTTGTTCCTGGTTGCTGGTTCCTGGTTGC
>DATLUX010000422.1:0-11688 GCA_035577805.1 Verrucomicrobiia bacterium | reverse complement strand
GAGCACTACCCCCAGGCTGTAGGTGTCGCTGCGGGTGTCGACGTCCAGGCTGCCCAGGCCGGCCTGTTCAGGACTCATGTAGGAGGGCGTGCCGATCCATTGCTGAAAACCAGTGAAGAGAGTCTTGTCGGTCAAGCGTCCCGCGACGGCTTTGGCGATGCCAAAATCGATGACCTTGGGCAACGGGCGGCCGTCTTGTTCGGTCACCAGAATGTTGGAGGGCTTGAGGTCGCGGTGAATGATGCCTTTCTGATGGGCATGCTGGACGGCCCGGCAGACTTGCACGATCAACTCAAGACGCGCGCGCGTGGAAAGCCTGACCTCCTCGCAGTATTTGGTGATGGGCACGCCTTTGACCAATTCCATGACAAAGTACGGGCGGCCGGAGTCGGTCGCGCCGCCATCGAACACTTTGGCGATGTGAGGATGATCCATCAGCGCCAGGGCCTGTCGCTCGGCCTCGAAGCGGGCGATCACACTCCGCGTATCCATGCCCAGCTTGATGATCTTGAGCGCCACACGGCGGCGCACCGGTTCCTCCTGTTCGGCCATCCAAACCACGCCGAAGCCGCCCTCACCGATCGGTTCCAGGAGTTTGTAGCGACCGATGCGCTGGCCGGCCTTCTCCGCGATCGTCTCATCGCCCGCAGTCGATCCTGAGGCGCCGGCGAGGATCGTGGGGCGCTTCTGCAGGAATTCGCCCTGGCGTTCATGCGCCGCCAACAGCGAATCCACCTCCCGGCGCAACGGCTCGTCCCCCGAACAAACGCGGTCGAGGTACGCTCGTCTCTGCGCCGGATCACGAATGTCCAGCGCCGTGACAAAAAGGTCGTCGACGTTCATGGCGCGCCAAGGCCAATAGCGCAATAGCGCAGGCTCCACTACATAGATAGATCGCGAAATTTCGTCCCCAAACGGATCAGGAAGATGTCGTGACGCCCGAGTGGCGCCGCCGTTTCACTCCCCTGCCGACCGGCGCCGTTCCAACTCCCGGAAAAGCCAAGTCCGCGCGTAAGTCCAGTCGCGCTTGGCGGTGGGCTCGGAAACGGCGAGGGCCTCCGCTGTTTCTCCCAAGGTCAAGCCCACAAAAAAATGCAATTTCACTACTTCGGCCTTGCGGGCATCGTGCGCCGCCAATGCATCCAAAGCCTCGTGAATGGCGAGCAATTCCTCGTCATCGGTGTCGGGCGCACAAATTTCCAGGCCGAGATCATCCATGTCCACGCGCTCCTGGCCGCCGCCATGACGGATGGCGCGTTTGCGGCGGGCGTTATCGATGAGGATGCGGCGCATGGCCTCGGCGGCGGCACTCATAAAGTGGGTGCGCCCGTTCCACGCTTGTTTTTCTTCGCGGGCAAGCCGAAGCCAGGCTTCATGGACGAGTGCGGTGGGTTGGAGGGTTTGAGGTGCTTTTTCCGCCGACAACTTGCTGGCGGCCAGCCGTCGCAGTTCTTCGTAGACCAACGGCAGCAATTGCTCGGCGGCCTTCAGATCGCCTTGATGCACGGCGTCGAGAATGTTCGCGATGTCCCCCATTACCGGATTAAAAGGTTGCTTGCGTTTCCTTAGTAGCAAAGCCCACCGGGGCTGCCAAGGCCGAAAACCAAGAGAAGAGGGTGTATTGAAGGGGTGTGTTGCCCCAATCGACAGTCGCGCTCCAATGGCCGTTCGGGCATTTGGGCAACACGCGGGGGTGAGCCAGGAAACCTGAGTGGCAACGGCTCTGTTCCCTCCGTTTGCTCCTGTTCCTGTTCCCCCCATCCTCACCATCCCGGGCACACTCCGCCCGTTTTTGAACAGGAGATAACCGAGGAACCTGAGTGGCAATTATACTCGGCGCGCGCCCTTCTCCTACTCGACTTGCCCGTCCCAGCTCACCCTTCGACTAATCGATCGACTCTTCTTTCGTTTGGTCCTGTGGTGACCACGCCACGGACCTAGCGTCCGGAGCTAAGATGCAGTCGAACGGGCTGCCCAGAACTTTAGCTGACCAACTGCCTGGCCATGTTTGGCAAGGGAATTTGGGGCAAGGGAATGGGCACTCTGCTTTCAATGCAAGTTACCAGCCCGACGCGTTGTGTGGCGTCCACCCGCAAGGGCTGAAGGGCTCTCGAATCGGCCTAGACTAAAGCTAAAGGCCGCGATCCCGCGGGCAAGTAACCGAATGCACCCAAGGGAAGATTAATCTCTGGAACGCCCGACCCGGTTAAGGCTACTATTGCAACCGTCATCTGACCAACTGTGGATGGGACCGTTCCTGATCTGTCTCCTCATGCTGAAGAACTTCTCCGATTACGCATTGATTCTCCGTGAAGGAGACGATGTCGCCGTGGTTAAGAAACCACTGAAGGCAGGCGACGAACTGCTGCTGGCCAGCGGCAAAATTCAATTGCCTGTGCCCGAATCGATCGGGGCTGGACACAAGCTGGCGTTGCGAGCCGTGGCAGCCGGCGCGCCAGTCAAGAAATACGGCCAGATCATCGGGTTTGCCCAACAGCCGATCGCGGCCGGCGAATGGGTGCATACACACAACCTGGTGCTAAAGGATTTCTCCAGAGACTACGCCTTCTGCACCGAGAACCGGGCGTTGCCGCCCGTTGCGCCGGAGGCGGCCCTTTCTTTTCAGGGCTACGCTCGGCCCGGAGGCCGGGCGGGCACGCGCAATTATCTGGCGATCATCTCCAGCGTGAACTGTTCGGCATCGGTTTCTCATTATGTGCGCGACCAATTTCGGCTCCCGGATTTTCGGCGCGATTACCCGCATGTGGATGGGGTGATCGCGTTCACCCATAAGGCCGGTTGCGCAATGGACCCGGGCGAACCCCAGCGCGTCCTGCAACGCGTTCTCTCCGGCGTGGCGCGTCATCCGAACATCTCCGGCTACGTCATGATCGGACTCGGCTGCGAGGTCAACCAGGTCGATGCCATCCGCCAGAATCATGCGTTGGACCAGCTGCGTCCCGGGGAAGCTCCGCCGGTATTCCTGAATATTCAGGCGACCGGTGGCGTGCGAAAAACCGTCGAAGCCGGCGCCGGCGCTGTTTTGAAATTGTTGCCGGCAGCCGAAGCGTTGCGCCGCTCGGCGCAGCCCTTGAACAAATTGATCCTGGCGGAGAACTGTGGGGGCTCCGACGGCAATAGCGGCATCACAGCCAACCCTGCCCTGGGCGTGGCCTCTGATGAGCTGGTCCGGCACGGCGGCACGTCGGTCCTCGCGGAAACCCCGGAGATCTATGGCGCCGAACATTTGTTAACGCGGCGCGCCATCACTCGTGACGTGGGGGACAAGTTAGTCAGCTTGATTCGTTGGTGGGAAAACCATGCACGCCAGCATCAGGCCTCAATCGACAATAATCCGTCTCATGGCAACAAAGTGGGCGGCTTGACCAACATTGTGGAGAAGAGTCTCGGCGCGGTGGCCAAGGGCGGCCAGGCCCCGCTGGCGGCCGTCTATCAATATGCCGAAGCCATCACCACGCCTGGATTCTGCTTCATGGACACCCCCGGCTACGATCCGGTCAGCATGACTGGCCTCGTCGCCGGCGGCTGTACTATCGGCGTCTTCACCACCGGCCGCGGCAGCGTCTACGGATGCAAACCAGCCCCGTGCATCAAGGTCGCCACCAATACCGCCCTTTATCGGTGGATGGAGGATGACATGGACATCAATGCCGGCACCATCCTCGACGGCACGGAAACGGTGGAGCAAGTCGGCCGGCGTATCTTCGAGAAAATCATCGCCGTCGCCAGCGGAGAACGAACCAAAAGCGAGCTGGCCGGATTGGGCGATGAAGAATTCGCACCGTGGCAATTAGGGCCGACGTTTTAGGGAATGCGGAATGCGGAGTGCGGAGTCCTCCTCGTTCTCGTCCTCGCATTTCACACTTTGCAAAGTGTGATACGCAGTCAAAAACAACCGCGGCTGAGTAATTCGAATCGAGCGCGCCAACCTGCCGCTTCGCGGCAGTGACACATTTGAGTTAGGACTTGTCCCGCAAGATCAGCGCTCACAGAGCGTAGCTACAATGTGTACCCATGACGCTAACAATTGCCGCACCAACGGTGCGCCTGTAAACCAGCCCAGGGCAAGCCCGTCAGGGCGCCGCCCTGGGTTGAAGTGCATAAGGTGACGCGCTCCATTCGGGGCGCGAGGAACGTTGTAGCGTCTCAAACCGCGGTCGCCTTTCGAGGACGAGGCTTCATGGTCTGGCTATCGATTAGCAAAAATCGCTGACAGCCGGCCCGGGCTTCCGTTACAAGGACGGGCATGAGCCAATTGCATCGTCCATTTTTCCTGGTTGTTCTCCTCGCTTCCATCGGCGTATCGCGGGCCGAATTCCAGGCCGGGATCGCGGTGCGGGTCGTGACGCCCGATCCGCTCCTGCCCGTCTCGGGCGGCATCGGCCCGTCCAAGCCGACCACGAAGATGGAAGGCGACCTGACCGTACGCGCCCTGGTGCTCGCGGATGGAGAGGGGGCGGGCGCCACCAAAGTGGCCATTGTCAGTGCTGATTTCCTCGGATTCCCCAGCGTATTGGGCCAACGCGCGCGCGCGCTGGTTAAGGGAATTCCGCCGGAGAACATCTTGATCGGAGCCACGCATACGCACAGCGGCCCGGACGCTTATGGATTTCCCGACGGCAAAGGCGGCACCGGCGCGGATTTGAAATATCTGGATTCGGTGGTCACGCGTATGGCGGAAGCGATCAACGACGCGGCCGCGCATTTGCGTCCTGCGCGTCTGAAGATCGCTACCGGCGAAGCCAAGGGGAAGATCGCGTTCAATTATTATGCGGACCGGCTTTATGATCCGCGTTGTCACGTCATCCAGGCCATCGGCCAGGACGGCCAACCCTTCGCCACACTCGTCAATTACGCCGTCCATCCGGAGGTCCTCGGTTCTGGTCGCGGGATCTGCAGCCCGGATTTGGTCGGACCCCTCTACGAGCGGCTGCGCGAGAAAGGCGCCGGCATCGGCATTTTCATGAATAGCGCCCAGGGCGGCATGGTGACCGCTGATAACCGTGGCCCAGACGGCAAAAGCGTGGGCACCTGGGAGGAATGTATTCGCATCGGTAATCTGCTGGCTGACGAAGCGATGCGCATCGTCAGTTCAGCTCCCGAACAGAAGCAGCCCAAGCTGCATTGCGAGGCCCGCTCGTTAACTTTTCCCATCGACTCACCCGAGTTGCGCGCAGTCATCGCGGCGTCGCCCCTACATTTGGGCGAGAAGGATGCCACCAACGCCACCACGCAATTCAATTTGGTGAACATCGGGAATGCGCAAATCCTGACCATCCCCGGCGAAGCGCTCCCCAACATCGGGTTTTATCTGAAACGCAACATGCGCGGTGAACACAACCTTCTCTTTGGCCTGACCAATGACGCCTTTGGCTACATCCTCACCAGGGTGGATTGGAATAGCTTCAAGACTTACAGCTACGTCTCGCGCACTTGCCTCGGCGAAAAGACTGGCGAGATCCTGATCGAAGAAGCATTGCGATTTGTGGCTGAAGCGCCCGCGCCGGAGAAACTCGCCCAACGGTGACTGTTTTGCGCCTTCGACCCAGGGCGGCACTCCGCGTGTACCTCTTTAGCGGATCAGCACGCGACCCTTTGTCGGAAACTTTGTCGAGGCCACGACCTGGAGTCTGCGGTGACATCGACAGTTTTCGACAGTTTCCGACAAAGGTGGCCCTGTTAACAGATAGGCTAAACACCTACCCACGCCTTACGGGGTTTGCCCGCTCTTTTTGCTGTCGTCTTGACCGAAGGCGCAACCCTCCCCTACCCTGCCGCTCGCAGCACTGCTGCGTGTATGGCCTTGGAAATCAAAATCGAATATTGCACCGCTTGAAACTACGAGCCTCATGCCGTCGGTCTGGCGGAGAAACTCTTGCGGCTCAAAGAAGCGATCAAATCGCTCACGCTCATCCCGTCGGGTGGCGGCGCGTTTGAAGTGATCGTCAATGGCGAAAAAATCCACTCGAAGCTGGCCACCGGCCAGTTCCCGGAGCCGGAGACGATCCTCAAAGCGGTGCGGAGCCGGAGCCGGCGTTGAAGCGAATCCCAATCCAGAACCTCTCCCCAACTCCGACCTCAGCCCCCCACTCCTGCAGGCCTCATTTCGTCTGCAACCGATAGAGTTGGACCTGGCCGCTCACCGGAAATTGTCGAGTCACTGTTTCGCTCGTCAACAAGGGCGGGATCGTTTCGAGGACGCTCCAGTTGACCAAGTCGGAGGAACTCTGCAGTTCGTAGCCGAAGCCCTTTAATCCGTTAAACGATAACTGGAAGAAGCTTCCGGTGCGCGCGCCCACCAACGGAGGCGACGGCGGACTCGCCTCATAGGCGCCGATGTCGTTGGCCGCTCCCGCCGGTCGCGGACTGCCCCGCTGGTCTGTGGAAGGCGCGCCGGTGAACGTCGCTGCATTGATCGCCGGGCTGCCGGGAAGAAGTGCCATGGTGCGCGTCGGGCCGCCGTTATCGCTGAGCGGACCGAGCAACGGATCGACGCCACTGAGGCTGCTGGCGCTGGTGAAGCCGCAGGAAAAGTCGGTGCTTAAATTGTTTCCTTCGTCCGTGAAGATGCCGGACCCGTTGGCGATGAGTCCAGCGAACTGGGGTTGGAGCGGCCACAAGTTCGTCATGCCCGTGCCAAACGCGAGCAGCGAGTTACGCAACCGCACGACGCCATTGGTTGAAGCGAGATTCGCTCCCTGCGAAGGCAAGCCGCGATAGCCTTGTTCGGTCACGTTGCTGGCCAAAGTCACATTCACCCAAGTCATGGCGGGCCCGCTATTGAAGGCACCGCCACCATAGGCGGTGGAGTCGGTGTACGACCATTCCGAACCTGAGACGCTGCGATTGAAGGCAAGCGTGCAGTTTGTGCCGGCGACGCTGCCAGCATTGTAGACCCCTCCGCCAGCAGCATCGCCTCCAGGCGCAGGGGGAGCCATGATTGCGACGCTCAGACCTCCTCGAACCTCATTGCTCGCAAAAGTTGTGCCCGAGAGGGCCAGCGTGCCGCCATTGAAAATTCCTCCCCCGAGCGCGACCCCGCGCCACCACTTCGACACCCCGCCTTGGGCGGTATTGGCGATGAATGTGGAATCCGACACGCGCAAGTCCCCCAAACTATGGATGGCACCACCAAAGCCGTCTCCACTCGACGAATAGCGACCGAAGCCGCCTTCAGCCGCGTTAAAGTTGAAGATCGAACGTGCCACTGTGCCGGTGGCGTTGCCCAAATGCAGCGCCCCGCCAAAGGCGGAGCCAGGCCCTGCTCCGCCCGGCCCGTTCTGAACAATCGCAGTGCTCGACCGATTTCCAAGCAAACTCGATTTCACCAGCACAATCTCTCCCTCGTCGAGCCCGAGAGCGCCGCCATGCGCAGCCGAGCCTCCGGCCGGCGCCGTCGTCAGATTTCCTCGGAACTCCGAATTGGTCACGAAGACCCGGCACCCTGCACCCGCCAACGCGCCTCCCAGCGCCGCCCCACCCGGCGCGTGGTCCCAGGGAATCAGTATACCTCCTGTCCCGGCGGCGGCGCGGTTGCTGACCAGAAGACTAGACTCAATATGCGCAGTGCCGCCGTCCTTGCAGAAGATGGCCCCGCCCATGGCCGCCCCACCTACGCCGACGGATGAGCCGCCGTTCTTATCTCCACCTTTCCCACCGAGCGCCGCGTTGTTACTTAAGACGCAAGAAATCAGCCGGAAAGTTCCCCCGGCGTTGTAGACCGCGCCGCCAAAAGCATCTTCTCCGTTCGTGGCCGTCTGTTCCGAGCCATTGTCCCACCCATTCGTTCCCTGGTGCCAGCCATCAGCCAGGATCAAGTTCCTCGCCTCGAAGGTCACGTTCGATGCCACCTTGAACAACCGGACCGCGCTGCCGCCGCTGATCGTCACCGACATCCCGCCGCCATCCAACGTCACGTCGCGCACGATCTCGATCGTCCCGCTTAATGTGATGACACCGCTGCAGCCGAATTGGATCTGCCCTCCCGATTCCACCGCCTGACGCAATTCAACTTCCGTACAGACGCTGATCAGCTTTGGATCACCGGCGTTCGCAGCGGAAAGGAATGCCCCAGGACGTAAGGCCACTATTGCAGGAATAACAAACGCCAATGAGAGGAACGGAGGGACGTTCTTCATACCAAGGCTACGGTGCGCATCATACCTTGGGGCCATGTACCAGGCAAGCACGTTCCTCCCTCCTTGCAGCCTGCGCCGCCGCCGGAACCCGAACGAATGAGGTCTCAGTTTTGCCTCGACTCGATGTGGCGAGCTGACAGAGCCTCGAGTGCGCTCGCTGGAAGCGGCCACGCCTTTCGCCTTGGTGCGAAAGGGCCTGCATCGTGATCGTGTGAGACCTAACACTCACCCGTCCGCGTGCCACGTTCTCGCTGGAGAGTGATGGGTGCCTGGTGGCCCCCGCGGTCTTCAAAACCGCTGTCGGCTCGTTTTACGGGTCGAGGTATGTTCGATTCGTACCCTCTCCGCCATCTGCCCGACGTCGAACCCCGCTCTTAAAAGTCCGCGGCGCGAGCGGGGAAGCAAGCCGTTGGACCACGCCTCGTCGCCGGCTGACTCAGGAGCAAGGCCACGCAAAACAACAAACACTCATGAGCGAATTGAGTAGCGCAACGTACCGCGCCCGGGACGCTGAGCATACCACCCACGGCATGGAGGCAATCTCGGTGCAACCCTTCTCGGCCGATTGCGCGACAGACCAAGTGCTAAATAGAACGACTGGTCGGAAATGTGGAAAGCCAAAGCCTCACGCTGCTGGGCAGGTGAACCTCTTGGGGTCCGGCCAGAACGCGCCGCCGCGACTTGTGGGAGCGTCGCAGCCCGTCGGCGCCGTTGTCCGACGTGGCGCCTTGTTTCAGCGGCTAAGGCAGGTACACCGCACGGTAGAATCGATTGGGAAGCATGGCCGCATTGGCATCGGTGAATGTGAACGGGGAAACATTTGTTTTGAGACAAACCCAATCAACCAGGTTCGTCGATGCCTGTGCGATGTAACTGGAACCGGATGCTCCGCTCACGTCAAATTGCAATGCACCGTTCGTTGAGAACCTGGCGGAACTCAACCTGGGCACTATCGGTTCCCCGGTCACGGTAAGGAGATCGAAGCGCACCGTGCCCACCGTGGTGTAGTTGGAGCCTGAGGCGGTGACATAGAAATCGTTCGTGGCGCCGAGCGCGGTGCTCTGAAACTCGCTCACGATCCGGAAGGCAATGTTCGTATTGTCTTCCACACCGGGCAGTCCAACGAGACTTCTGGTTTGCGATTCAAACTCACCTGCGGCATTCATGAAAATGGGAGACGGCGTATCAATGAAAGAAGTTCCGTTCGTGCTGAACTGCAGTCGGCTAATTCCGCTGGCCGTAGGGCTGACTCGCTGGTCCCAGGTTATCAGGATGTTCTTTTTCCCTGAAGTGCCGACCTTGACCTGAATCCCCGCTGTCTTGTTGCCGGTTCCTTGAGGAGGATAAACCGAGGTGTTCAAGCCGGAGTTGTCCAGGGTTATATCATTCGGGCTGCCACTGACGAACGCTCCGTTCACGCTCACCAATGTGAGCAGGCCCGCTCCCCGCGCCGGAACTGTGGTGCCAGTTGCGGTATCTGTATCTGGCGGATTACTGTTAAAATTCCATTGAGCGAGCACGACCGGTCGCGAGTTCGTTGGCGTTCCTTTGGATGTAACGCCCAGGGTTATGAACTCAACCGGGCGCGCAAACGTCTTGCTCTGATTCGCGCCCAGCGAGGCAATTTGGTTGGAGACGGACAGCATATCCGTCCGCGTAAGAGCGTTGATGGTGACCGTTTGGTTCGAGGCCAATGTCGACGCAATTGCCGCCGCGACGGTGTTCGTCACAATCCGGCATCTAACCACGACCTGTTGGCCCAAAGGCGACAAGAATAAGGTCGTCTGGAACAGGAAGTATGGACTAACAGCATCACTCAGGAGAGAGGAAACAACGACGCCATTGTATTGCACGTAATTCACGCTCGGGCTGGGGTAAGTGAACGTGACACGTTCGTTGTCAGCTGACATTGATGCCGTAATCGTCTGCGAACCATCGAGCAGTCGGCCCAGCGTGCTGTCGGAGTGAGTTTCGCCGTCTTTAACGAAATTGATATTCGGGCGGTAATCGTTGCTCAGCAAAAACTCGCTGCCATTCCAGTTAAAAAGCTCCGTCACGGGATGAATCTCAAAGTGGCGCTCACCTGCATGCTCAGTCCAGAATCGAAAAATGCCTCGCGTCTTGGCACGGCTCCCAGTCAGCAGATTTGTCAGTTGGTTCAGTTGGCTTTGTGATGCGTTGATGATTTCGGCCACAATCGGGGAGGCGCCGGAATTATTGTTGGTGCTGCCGTAACCGGATGCATCCACTGCCATGTCGATGTGGATGTCCCCGTCGTCGGAAATGGCTCTGTGCGGGAAAACATACTGCCAGTCGTTGCTGAACTGCGGGAATTGGGCGTTGGCCAGCGCGGAGATCTGGTCACTGTCGGCCTCCCACAGCCCTGCCATGAAAGAGATCTCTGCCCGTGTGTTCGTGATGATGGTGGTCGCATGCGACGGTTCGGAAAGAATACACGAAAGGCCGACCAGCAAAAGAGAGATTGAACCCGTCGTGCGCTGGCTTGGCCAGAGCGAGCAGAGAGAGAGCGCAGGCTTCGCGAGCGTCATGGAATGCGCCGACCATAGCAAAACGCTTTCCGAAGTCGATCCTAGGTTTCTCCCGTCCGCCTGCCCTTCAGACAACGCTTGTTGTCGCTCGGCTTTCGACCTGCGTCCGCCGCGTCGCAGATCTGCCCGCAAAGCTGGAGCAAGGAACTGCCCACGAGCTTGTCGGCTTGACCACGGTGGAGATGATCGCAGCCATGCGTAAACGCCGTGGATGAGATTTGTGCCGTGTTCAGGGAAGGTATAAAGCAATGGCTTGAGGGGCCGCCGCGGGCTGAAACCGAGTTGAACTCGACGCAGCTATCGCAATGCCTGTGCCAGGCCCTTCCACGAACACCGCGACCGACTCGCGTTAATCCCTGGACTTATCCCGCCAGGTCAGGAACGGCTTGCAGTAACGGCCGGGTTTCGCTTATGGTGCGAGCGTGACGAAGAGGAACGGATCTTTATGTTGGCGCGGAATAACTTTGCCGCATCCTTTCGACTGATTCCCGGCTGGGGATCAACGAACCAGCCGTCGCATGATCAAAAAATAGGTGCTGTGAATGAACGGCTTACGAATAAAGGGACGGGAAATTTCCGGCTGGGGCCGCTCATGCGCACTCACCTCCTCTCATCGCTTTTCGCCGCGCTGCTCTTTGGAGCTTTTGGAGTGAGCCACGCAGCACCGATTATGGTTCGTGACTGGACCATTGATACTCCAGTTGGCCGTTTCGGATACGCAGAGGTCGACTACACGATGCGCTTCCACATCGGTCCGGGTCCGCGTATTCCCGACCGCTACATTTACCTTGGGCCGCTCGGCAGAGTTGAGTTGCCGGTCTTTGTTCTGGCCTCGGTCATACTCGGAGGTGGCGCTTTGGTTTGGATTGTTTCACGATTCCGGAGACGAGCACATGCACACACAACGGCCTAACCCGTCGGCTGCACCGAACCCGGCGCGGGCGCTTCGGTTTCATGTCGGATCTCCTTGGCGCCGGGTC
>DATLUX010000421.1:0-8744 GCA_035577805.1 Verrucomicrobiia bacterium | reverse complement strand
CGCAGACGAGTCGTCCAAGAAGGCGTTTGCGCGTCAGAAAGCTTGGGCACGGAAGGGGCTCAAACCCAGGGGAGTAGGTTCATCAATATCAATTGATGTGGCATGATCAAACTAAACCAAACCAGGCCCTATCTGCCTGGAAAAACAAAAGGAGAGTATATGCGCAATCACCCCACGCGGCTTCAGCAGACACACAGGAACGGTCACGGCCCAAAGGTATCGTTCGGGTTTGTGCTCGGACTCATGGCGATCGTGGCCTTCAGCGTGATGGAAGCCATTAGCCATGCAGATCCGGCCAATCAGCAGGCGCCGAAGACTTACACTTTCAGCAACCTCGCGACCTTGGGAGTCGCCCCCAATTTTGGCGACTTTGAGCTCGGTCAAATCAATAACCGCGGCGATGTGCTCTTCGTCTCTGAAACGGCAGAGTGCATCGACACGCCCTTCGGATTCGCTCTGTGCGAAGGGGTGTTCCTCAGCAAGAGGGGAGCACTCGGGCAGCCGATCCACGCCGGCGGTCCTGTTCCGGGCGGCGGAACGTTTGCTGGTTTCGTCGTTGGCCCAACCGCGTTCAACGATCAGGACCAGGCCGCCCTCCCATTGGGGCTGACTCCATTTACTTTTCCGTTTGGCCTCAACTCGGGACTTTATCGTTACGCCAGCGGCTCCGGAACCCTGAGTGCCGTTTTGGTCCCCGGCGTCACTGCGGCCCCCGGACTGGCGGGTGTGACCTTCCAAGGGGTGGCTCAGGGAGTGAGCATCAATAATCTGGGCACCATTGCTTTTCCCGGCGTGATACCCAGCACGGCCGGACTTCCGGGAACTTCCGTTGGAGCAGGCATCTTTACGGTGGACACCGCCGGGACTTTTTCGAAAGTGATCCTCCCAGGGGATACGGCGCCGGGCGGTGCGACCTTCAACTACGCCCAGAACGCCAGCATCAATCTGGGTGGGGACGTGGCCTTTGAAGCGCATCTGGCGGAGGCAGAATGCATCAATGGCGATCCCGACCCTGCCATCACGATCGGGTGCTTTGCCACCGGAGTATATCTGCGCCAAGCAAGCACTGGAAACATCATCAAGATTGCCCAGGCAGGGGACTTGGATCCTTTGGGCGCTCCTTTCCGACACGCTTGGGGCCCGTATGTGAATGACGCCGGCGCGGTGGTGTTTGTGGGCGATTTGACCGCGCCGCCGGCCTTCGACGAATCACTGGGGCTCTATCTTTACACTTCGTCGTCCATCGTTCCTGTGGTGCGACCAGGAGATGCTTTGCCGGGGGGCGGCAGCGCGAGCCGTGTGACCTCTGGCTCCAGCGCCAGCTACGGGATTAATAATCGTGGTGACGTCAGTTTCAGCGCTGTTTTGGACAATGGCGACCAGGGGGTATACGTGAAGTCTGGCGGGGTAATACGGTTAGTCGCGAAAACGGGAACGGTCCTGGGAACCATCGGCACGATGCAAGCCTTAGACAGTGTCTTCTGTGGTCCGGTCATCAATGAACGAGGTCAAGTTACCTTTACGGCAAAGTTGACCACCGACACTGTGGTCCTGGTGAGTGCCGCACTCGCGCCGTAACGGTATGCGCTTACGGTGAGCGCACGCGGTAGAAACGGGTCGGGCTGTTCGTCGCAAGGACGTCGGTAAATCTGAACTGCCCCGGCACAATTTCCGGGACGCCGCCCAGGATGGTCCAGTTAATTGAAAAGTCGGTGACCGTACGCGAGAACTCCACATTCTCATTTGACTCGGTAAACGAGCCGAAATGCCACACGAGCAACGGTAACCAACTTACCACCACCGGCCTATAGCACTCTGGTGGGATCAAAAAAAGAGTCTCAAAACGCAGGCACGCCTGGACCTTTCGTTCCATTGTTGGTTTTGCTCTCCGGGTTAGGATTGGCGCCTTCGATGTTATGGAAAACACATTAAGAACGATCCAGTCGCATTCCTAACCTGCAGAGGTTGGGTGCATTCCGCTAATCGAACTCCGAACACGCGTCCAAACTCCTGTCTACTCCAAATCCAAATCCATATTATGTGCGGTATCGCAGCATTCTTCTCGACCAACCAACCCGGTTCAACGCTCACCCTGAGGCGCGCAACGGACGCGCTCCAGCACCGCGGCCCGGATAACCAGAGCCTCTGGTTTTCCCGAGACGGGCAGGTCGGTCTCGGCCATACGCGTCTGAGCATTATCGATCTATCCAGTGGCGACCAACCGATCGCAAACGAGGACGGACGCATTCGCATCATCGTGAACGGCGAATTCTATGACTTCGAGCGTCAACGGCGCGACCTGGAGCAACGCGGCCATCGATTTCGCACGGGATCGGACAGCGAGATCGCGTTGCATTTGTACGAAGATTATGGCGCGCAATGTGTGCACCACTTGCGTGGGGAGTTTGCGTTCGTCTTGTGGGATGAGTCCAATCAAACCCTTTTCGCGGCGCGCGACCGGTTCGGCATCAAACCCCTCTATTACGCGTTCCACCAGGGCACCCTTTATCTGGCCTCCGAAATCAAGGCCTTGTTTGCCGCGGGAGTTCCGGCGCGTTGGGATCATGAATATTTTCATCAGCATGCGACCGGCCCGACCATGCCGGACCGCACGCTCTTCGACGGAGTCCTGCAGGTGCCCCCCGGCCATTGTCTGCTCGCGACGACCGGCGGCGCGCGCCTGCTCCGCTATTGGGAATTCAATTACCCGACCGCGGTGGAATTGGCGGCGGACACGCGTGACGAGCGTTCTTATGTCGAAGAATTCTCGGCCGTGTTCGAGGAAGCAGTGCGCCTGCGCCTGCGGGCCGACGTCCCGGTGGGCTGTTATTTGAGTGGTGGGCTTGACTCCTGTTCGGTGTTGGGTTTCGCGGCGCGGTTCTCCAGTTCACCCGTGCAGGCCTTCACGCTCACGTTCGATCGGGCCGCCTATGACGAAGGCGACATTGCCCGCGAAATGGCCGCGCACGTCGGAGCCAGGTTCCGGCCCATTCCAATTCAGCAGGCGGATCTCGCCGACCATTTCGCTGACGCCATCTGGCACTCCGAAACCCTGTTCAACAACGGACATGGCGTGTCGAAATACCTCCTCAGCCGGGCGGTGCGCGACGCTGGCTTCAAGGTTGTATACACAGGTGAAGGTTCGGATGAAATCTTTGGCGGCTACATCCACTTTCGCACGGACATGCTGCAGCACAACCGGCAAGGCCAGGATCCTGCGGAAGTCCAGCGGTTGCTCCACGACCTCGAAGCCGCCAACAGCGTCTCGCGGGGTCTGCTCATGCCGGTGGTCAAAACCGGGCCGATGGAAAGCGTCCAGCGCCTGCTCGGATTTGTCCCGGGCTGCCTGAAAGTGTTCGCGGCTCAAGGCCGGCAGCGAGAAGGCCTATTCGCCGATGACTTCAAGGCGCGCTTTGCGGGACGCGACAGCGCCCGCTTGTTCCTGGATGGTTTGGACCTGACGCGGCTCCAGGATCGCGATCCATTGAACAAGTCGCTCTTCGTCTGGGCGAAATCGTTCCTGCCGAACTACATTCTCAACCTGCTCGGCGACCGCATGGAGATGGCACACTCGATCGAAGGCCGCGTGCCTTTCCTCGATCATCATGTGGTCGAATGCGTCGCGCGCACGCCGGTGTCGTTGAAGATCCGAGGCGTGACCGAGAAATATTTGCTGCGGGAAGCCGCCAAACCCCTGATCACCGACACCGTTTACCGGCGGCAAAAGCATCCGTTTCTCTCGCCACCAGTAACCACGGTTCCGGGCGAACGTTTTCACCAAATGATGCAGGACACTCTGCGGGGCCGGGCTTTGGCGTCGTTGCCGTTTTACGATCAGAAGAAAGTCATTGCCTTGCTTGACGAACTGCCCGCGATGTCGGATCCGGAACGAGTCGGCTGGGATCCGGTCTTGATGTCCTTGCTCAGTGCTTGCGTGTTGCACGAGCGATTCTCGTTGTAGGAAACGGGCCGTGCGAAAGCTTACGAACATGTTGTCAGAGTAGGCTGATTGGTTTAGGCGGCGAGACCCAAGCGTTCAAAGGTCGGTTGCATTTGAGCGTGGAGGAGCACGTATTGCTGGTCCAGAGGGGCCATCTGCTTGGGTGGATCGTGGAGTCGATTGGTTTTGGCCCCGGCCAGGAGAGGCTTGAGGACCTCTTCGCGCAGAACGACGTAGGCGCAGAGGGTCCGGAGTTGCCGAGGTTGGCATTGATAACGACAGCACGACCTGGGCTCCAAAGGGAGGATAGCCACAAATCCGCACCATGACATGGCCCCACTCCGGATCGATGATCTGGAAATAGTAATGCTGAACGTGAGGCCAGGGATCACGATGGCGAAGATTGACAACCTGGCCTTGGGCATTGAGGCGAACCTCCCAAACCGGTGCGGGAGCTCGTCCGACCAGCACGGCAAAGACGCCGCGGAATTTTGGATTTTTGGGCAGGAGCGCTTCGGCGATCCGGTGTTTCTCATCTCCGCTCCTTGGACGCCGTCACGGCGGCGCGAAGCGCCATTAATTGGGATCGGGGTTTTGCCTCTTTGGCGGACCGTGGTACCTTCAACCATTTTTGGCCCTCCCCAGACAGTCGAAATCAGCGGGCAACCGCGACGATCTCTGGTGGCGGCCCGCGGTCTTCGCGGCAGGGTCAGCTGCCAGTCCTTTGGGGATGAGACGGCGCCTCAGGGGCTAAGGGCCAGCCGATAGAAGGCCATGCTGTCCGTGAGCGTTTGGAAGATGGCCGTGACGGTGGTCCCATCATCGACGACGGCTTTTGCCACGGCTGGCTCCCAAACTACCGGCGCCGACAAAGACCCGGTGCGTTCCAGCCGGAATTCATGGAAGGCACTACTGTAACGCACACGATGTTCGTTAAGGGTCTGCTCGATTTGCAAGCAGGGCTGCACGAGGCCGCTGGCCGTAATATTGGCCACCCCGCTAAGCGTGGCTCCCGCCGCCAGAGTGAGGGGTCCAAAAACGAAGCCGCCAACGAAGCGCAGGACGCCGTTTGTCAGAGTCAAACTTCCGGAAAGCTCGCCGATAGGGCTAGTGGGTTGATTGGCCAGAAGAATGGTGTCGGAGCAAGGGAGGCTGTCGTTTTGCAGGATGGCACAGGCCGCACCGGTCGCTTGATAGGTGGCCGAACCGTCGAGCACATTGGAGATGGCCAGAAAGGTGATTTGGCCTCCGATGACTGGCACGTAGGGCTGATGCGGGCCCGGATCACCATGCCGAATCGCCAAACCATTCAAGGACCCCGACAATGCGCCCAGGAAACCAAAGGAGAGCTGCAGATCGAAATTAGTGACCGCGCGCACCTGGAAATCGCGCAGCGACGCGGCCGCCAACGGGGCAAAGCAATCCACCGCCAGGCTAATGGTGCCGTCGAGCCGCTGCGTATCCGAATCGGTTTCTCCCAAGACGGTCAGGGTCAGTTGCAGAGAGGAGGAATTGGTTTGGACTTGCAGGAAAGCGAGCACTTCTTCGGCCGGGATGCCGAGGGGCACCAAACACAGACAAACGATCAGGATTGGTTTCATGATACATCAAGTTAGGCACTGCGAGACCATTTAGGATCGCAACCTCGAACGCGTCAAGGCGCTGGGCGGCGGCACGGCGGCATCGCAGTTCAGCGTAAGCCAAGAAACAGGATCTGTGTTGGGAGGTTGGGCTGCTGGTTTTTCGTGTAAGTGAGTGAGGGCGTGGGAGTGTGTGAGGGTGACCTCGGTGATGCCCAACACGGTGGGAAGAATTTCCGGCGCGACTTGCATGGGGCCCGGCTTGGGCGCGGCACCAGGGGCAGGCTGCGGAAAAGCCGTGGACGTGGCGGTGTGGAAGGTCACGTTGCCCTCAACCTTTTTCAGCGTCTGGTGGATATGGCCATTGAGCACGGTGACCGAACCAAAGTGTTTCAAAAGACCGAGCGCGCGTTCGGCGTCCGGCTTTGGTGCCCCTGATCATTTGATCCAGCGTGTCGCATTCCGCCGGTTCGGAAAGATGCGAGAGATCGTCGGTGTGTAGGATAAAGTCAGGCGCGGCCGGCAGAGCGTTGATTTTGGCGATGGCTTGCCGGAGTGTGGCCACGACATCTGTGTTGGCCGGCTTATTGAAACCAATGTGACTGTCACTGATCTGCACGAAACTGAAGTCTCCCGACGCGCCGCCGGGTTCTCCGAGGCAACCGCGCCGACCGGGCTTAAGATCCTCGACCCGAGCACTCCGCCGCTCACGGTCCACAACATGCCCGTCCCGGCCCAAGCCATGCACTTCAAGAAGCCCCTCCGGTCAACGCCGTCGGGCGCCTGTTCGTGGTCAATATGTTCACCGTCGGCAAGCAGGCGGCGAATTTCCCGGATTTTGTTGGGTCGGTTTTTCATAAGTTTTCGAATTTGTGCGATGGTCTGTTTGATTTGTTTGCGTTCCAGACTGGATGACGCCTGATTTTTTTCCCGGGTAAAATATTTCCGGGAATATACTCAAAGGAAAATTGGTCTTGCTTAGTAACAGGACCAATAACAAATGGTCGAAGTGGACGATCACGAACGATCGAGGTTATTTGAAAGGACCGTGCTGCCGCATTTGGATGCGGCCTATAACCTTGCTCGCTGGCTGGCCGGCAACGACCACGACGCGCAAGACGTGGCGCAGGAGGCCAGCTTGCGCGCGTTCAGGTTCTTTGCAAACTTTCGCGGCGAGAACTCACGGGCGTGGCTGCTGACCATCGTCCGCAACACTTTTTATACCTGGCTGCGCAAGAATCGGCCGCGGGAGAAGACGGTGGAGATAACTGAGGAAGCGTTGGACATCGAAGATTCGTCGGCCAACGCGGTCGCCATCCACCCGCAGTTTGCGGATGCGGACGCCGTGCGCCGCGCCCTTGCCGAGCTGCCCGTAGAATTTCGTGAAATTGTCGTCTTACGCGAGATGGAAGGATTCAGTTACAAAGAAATTGCCGAAGCGGCCGAAGTGCCGATCGGAACCGTCATGTCGCGCCTGGCCCGCGCGCGCAAGCTCCTGCAAAAGCGCCTGGCCCCTGAATTCAATCCCGGAGGCCAACCATGACCTGTCCGGAAGCCAAACCGCTGATTGATCCGTACGCCGACGGCGAACTGGACGTCTCGGTGGCTTTGGCATTGGAGCAGCATCTTCAGAGTTGCTCAGCCTGCGCGCTGGCGTGGCGCAATCTCCAGAATTTGAAGAAAACACTCAAGCAGGACACACTCTACTTCAGCGCTCCGGAGGAATTGCGCCAGCGCATCAAAGCCGAGTTGCCGTCACCGTCGCCGGCAAAAACAATCCCGCCGCGAGCAGCCTGGCCTTGGAACTGGATCAGCATCACGCTGTCCGGGGCTTTTGCCGTCTGTCTGGCCCTGCTCTTGATCGTGACGCAGAGCCGCCCTTCGGCGGAACAGCAACTCGCGCAAGAGATCGTTTCCAGCCACGTGCGTTCGTTGATGGCCGGCCATGCCACGGATGTGGCGTCAACCGACCAGCACACGGTCAAGCCATGGTTCAACGGCAAGCTGGACTTCTCGCCGCCCGTGCGGGATCTCGCGGCGGAAGATTTCCCCCTGATTGGTGGCAGGCTTGATTATGTCGCCGGACGGAGCGTGGCCGCGCTCGTTTTCCAACGCCACCAACACCTCATCAATCTCTTCGTTTGGCGCGCAACCGACGCGGACTCCAAGCCAACCTCGGTTCCGCCTCGCCAGGGCTATAATCTCATCCACTGGTCGCACGCAGAAATGGTTTTCTGGGCCGTTTCAGATCTAAACGCGAAAGAGCTGATGGAATTCGTTCAGAACTTTGCCACGGACAAACCCGGCAGCCCTTAACAAGAAATCAAGGCCACTGACCGCTCGCGGCCCCTCCCGTTCCGCACAGAAGGGCCTCCGACAAAGATCCGCAGCCAACCTTGAATTCCCACTGCGGCGCTGTACTCTGGCTGGCGCTGGACATGCCACGACGCGAGCTGAAACATCCCCGCCAGGTGGAGGACTGGCTGCTGGATTTGGGAAGGCGTCTTGCTCAACCCGGCGACCTCATCTTGATTGGCTCCGGTGGTTTGCTTTGGCACGCTTATCAGCTGGGATTGACCGAGCCACTGCCCGAGAACAGCATGGATGTCGATCCGATTACTGATTCCGACGAAGTCGCTCGGCTTTGTTACGAAGCCCTGATCGGGAGCGAGTTCGAAGCCGCTCATGGTTGGCACGTCAACCTCATGCCTGCCGCAGTCCTGCGAGAATTGCCGGCAGACTGGCAAGCGCGGGCGTCACGTAAGGCCTATGATCATCTCGCCGCGACTGTGCCGGCGCCACCGGATCTGCTCGCGCCCAAACTTCGGCGCAACGAACCGCGTGACCGGGCTCATGCCGAGTGGGCGAAGCGAATCGGCCTTCTCAGTTGATTTCTATGGATAATCCAATACTGGCCGACGAAAGCGCGGTGTGGGGTCCTTACGTCTGCTACGACGATGTGGCGCGATTTGAGTACGGTCGGCGCTTCTGGCGCATTAACGCCATGCGTGAAAGGTTGCTCGCGCATTGGCTCGACTCCCGCCATCCGCATCGCGAACGTTTTCTTGCCCAACGCGCTCTTCTTGAGCACGTGTTGAGTTCGCCGGAAAGCGCCATCGAGCTCGATGCACGACTTCGTCGGCAAGGAACGACGCTCCGCTGCGTGGCCCGTGAAATTCCCCCTGTCTTCGGCCAGTGGTTCAGTTGAGGGCGGAGGGCGGAGG
>DATLUX010000420.1:0-11687 GCA_035577805.1 Verrucomicrobiia bacterium | reverse complement strand
CGTAGACAATTCCATACCCACCCTCCTGGGTACGCCGCCTGGCCCCGTGGCGGTGTTTAAATGGGACAAGGTAGCCGGAAACTTTATCCCGATGACTTACGATGTGGATGCTGGGGGCTGGACAGGTTCCACCTTGACCTTAAATCCTGGCGAGGGGGCAATACTGGACAATGGTTCCGGGGCACCCTTCACGGTGACATTCAACGGCGCTGTGCCTGCGCCCCCGCCACCCCTCGTCATAGCTCCGTGCCAAGCTTGTCTTGTGGGCGACAATGACGCCGTGGGCCCCAGCACGTACGCCGATATTGTGGGTGCCGCGCCAGTGGACGGCACCGCTCTCGTTAAGTACACTGGCGTGCCACTTCTTACCTCTTATCTGTTCTTGAACGGCGCCTGGCATCAGTTCGTGGGCGGCGCCTGGGTGCCTACAGCAGCCCCGATGGTGGCGCTCGGGGAATCCGTTTTTGTCATCGGGGCACCCCCGCCAGTAACAATCAGCACGGGCATAGGCGCCGCGCCATGCCCAGCGGGTCAGAAGAAAATCACGTGGACTGGACCCGGGGTGCTCCTAGGCAGTCCTAGTCCGGCTCCTGGGGCGGTGTGGACTCCCGTTGCCGGCGCCACCAGCCCTTATTGCGATCCGCCAGGTGGAGCCAACTTTTTTCGCCTCGCTTGCCCGCTACCGGGAGTTCCCTGATTTTCGCGGTGAGCAACCCAAGAGGCCCGCGACGAGAGCAGGCTGGAGTCCCTGAAGCAGAGGCTTCCACAGTTGCGGTCAGGTAACACATCACCTGGCCGCATTGTTTTTGGCGGAGCGCAATGGAAACTCATGATGACCGACTCCATTTTTCTGCCAGCCATCTTTCTGCCAAGCCATGTTCTGCTCCGCATCTTTCTGCCCGCTTCCGAACCGGCGAATGGGCTTGCTCCAGGTTCGATTTCTGGTGGATGCTCGCTCGCTGGCGCGAGCCATGGCGTCGCGCTCTCATCGCGGTGGGAAGGGTGGCTGAGTGGTTGAAGGCACCTGACTCGAAATCAGGCGTGCGGGTAACCGTACCGTGGGTTCAAATCCCACCCCTTCCGCCAAAGATTGATTTAGGCCCTTCCTTCTCAAGCAACACGCTGGCTACGCGATGAACTTGGCGACCGCATAGGCGACGGCGGCGGCGAGGCTGCCCACCAAAGCCGTCTGCAACGCGCTCTTGTTTTTCGAAACTCCGGTGAAATGCCCTTTCACGAAGCCGAACACCGCGAGCGCTAAGAGGGTGACCGCGGCAGACACGACCAAGGCCCGTCCGGAATCACGCATCAGGACATAGGGCGCGAGCGGGACCAGACCGCCCACGATGTAGGAAGCCCCGATGGTGAGCGCACTGCGGACGGCCCGTTTCGGGTCAGGTTCTTCCAGCCCAAGCTCGAACCGCATCATAAAATCCCGCCAGGCCTCCGGCTTGCGTTGCAACGCCGTCAGGATGGGAGCGCACTCCTCCGCGGTGACCCCATACTGCTTGAAGATGTCCACGATCTCCTGCTTCTCGACCTCGGTCTTGTCGCGAATCTCCTGCTCTTCGCGCCGTCGTTCACTCTGGTAGTGCTCGGCGTCGCTTCTTGCCGCCAAGTAACCGCCAAGGCCCATCGCTATCGACCCCGCTGCGATTTCGGCGATGCCTGCCGTGACGACGATGTGCGTCGAGGTCAACGCGCCGGAGATGCCCGCGGCGAGCGCGAACGGCACGGTCAAGCCATCCGCCATCCCAATTACCACGTCGCGCACCGTGTCGCTGCCAGAAAAATGTTGTTCGATGTGTTGCAAGGTGGGGGATCTTGGGCCGACGAATCTCGCAGCGGTCCCTGGACGCCCTTCAGCGCTCCATCCAGTCCAGGGCCAGTTCACGCAGCTGCGCGCGCACCGCATCCAGATCCCAGACTTGCAGCCGTTGCGCGTCCACGCTGACCGCCAGTTGCCGGCCGTCGGCGCTTAACGCCAGCGGGAACGTCCCGGTGGGCAGGGAGAGAATGGGTTCGAGGGTCCGCGCGTCGTAAAGGCCCGCGGTGCGAAAATCTTTGGCCAGCCAGGCCGCGCGGCCGTCCGGTTGGAAGAGCAACCCGATGTCCGGCAACCCGATGAAATCGGTGGCGGTGCGGATACGTTCCCAGGTGGTGGTGTTCCAAAACTCGATTTGGCCGCGAGAAACCACGCCCAGTTCATTTTGCGAAGGCGAAAAGCTGAAGCCGGCAATGCTGGCTTGATTGGTGAGTCGGGCGACCGGAACCATTTCGGGCAGCCGATACACGTACGCGACCGTCCCGTAGGCTCGGGAAATCCCGACCCAGCGTTCGTCGGGTGAAATGCCAACGATCCCCTGGATGGTGTCCGCCCAACGACCACCTTCGGTAGCGAGATTATCCAGGCCGGTGATTCGACTTCCCCGCTCGGCTGTCCATAGAATGCGATCCGAGAGCAGACTGAGTGACCAGAAACCGGCGGGCCGGGCGAGTTGCAGTCGTTGCAGCACTGGCGGCGAGCGGCTGTTCGCGGCAGGGAGGATTCGCCAGCGATAACACTCCTCCTTGCGACTGCTGCCAAAAAGCTCGCGCCCATCCTGGGTCCAGAAAAGTTGCGTCTCCGCGCCGCCGTCCGTCAGGGCGGCCGGTCCGCCCTGCTGAAGGTCCCAGACGGCGACACGTTGATCCGCGGAGGCGGCGAGCCACCGGCCGTCCGGGGAGAAGGCCGCGTGGCGCAAGCGGGGCCCGAGGTCTTCCGCAAACCGGCGGTGAGCGGAAGGATACTGGAAGGAAAACAGCTCCACGTTATTTTGCTTCAACAAGGCGCAGGCCCGGCCATCGTCCCGGAACTGGGCGATGTAACCGTCCAAGGCAATCGTCATGACGCGTTGCATTGTCTGCATATCCCAACAGATCAATTCGCGCTCCCAGCCGCCCGTCACCAAATAATCTCCATCGGGACTGAACACGGAGGTGGTGGCCTCGGCTTTGTGGCGTCCGAGCAGCCGCAGTTCGCCGGTCTGCGAGTCCATCACGTTGACGTTTCCACTCATATCGGTCACGGCCAGCCAGCGCCCGGCCGGGTGCCAACAGAGAGAGGATATAAAATTCGTCAGGATCTGTGAGGCCAGCATCGCGCGGTCCGCGACATTGTGGACCGAAACACCCCAACCGTTGGTATGCCGATAGGATACGGCGACGCGATGACCATCCGGAGCATAAACCAGGTTCTGCAGGGTCGCTTCGACGTTGGTTCGCCACAGCTCTTTTCCCTGCTCCAGGTCCCACGCGGCGAGCAAGCCGCCGCCGCCGCCGGTCAGCAGTTGCGGTTTGTCCGGATGATAGGACCGGGCGTTCCAACGCGCTTCTCGAATCAAAAGAACCTGGCGAGGTTCCGTCACGTTCCAGACCTCCAGATCACACCGGGCGCCGCTCGTATCGTAATCGCGTTTGACGGTGAGGAAGCGGCCGTCCGGACTCCACATGGCGCCGTAACACATCAGGTTGGTTGAGGCCGGTAGGGTTGCGAGCAGCCGATCCTCTGCGACCGCCCGGATTTCGATCGGGCCGCGGCCGCGACAGAGTGCGATCCGTTCGAATTTCGGGTCGAGCCAGCGGAGGGTGAAATTTGTTCCTGCGGCTAGTTCGCGTTCCAAGCGCCAGTCCGGCAGAGCCAGCGCAGCCAGCACTTCCCGTCGAAGCTCGACCGTGTTGGAGATGGCGGCGGCGCGTCGAATGGCGTTCAGGGTGCGCACGCGCTGGCCGAAGTCAGCGCTGCGCACGGTGGCTCGGGCCTGTTCGAGCAGGGCCGTGTAGAGTTGCCGTTGGCTTTGATGTTCCGCGGCCTCGGCCCGCTCGCGCAGAACGGACTCGCTGCGCGCCCGTTCGCTCGCGACCAAAGCCATGGCACGGGCGTGGCGTTCTTCCCGCTTGGAAAACCAGAGCGCCCCCGCCGTCAGGACCAGCAAGACGCAGGCGACGATGGCCACTTTCTTCAAACGGGCCAGGCCCCGCTCAATCACGCGCGTCCGGCGGAGGCTGCGGCCGGCGAGGAACAAGTTCAATTCCGCCTGGACCTCGGTGGCCGTGCTGTAACGATGCTCGGGATTGGGCGCACAGGCGCGTGTCACCACTTCGTTCAATTCCAGCAGGGCCTCGCCCTCCGGCAGTTGCAGCAGATGCGGGGGCAGTTGCGGGAAATCCATCCGATCCCGGCCGGTGGCAAGTTCATAAAGCAGCTTGCCCAAGGCATAGAGATCGGCTCGCGGCGTGCCCGGGCCTTCTGGGGGAATAAAGCCTTCTGTGCCGACGAAGCTTTGGGCGCTGCCGACATCGGTGACCAAACCGATGTCGGCCAGCTTGGGCTGGCCCGCGACAAAGATGACATTACTGGGTTTGATGTCGCGATGAACCAACCCTCGCTCGTGGAGATGCCGTAACGCTTTGGCTAGCCCGAGAGTCAATTGAGCGGCGGCGGCCAGCGGCAATCGCTGATGCCTGGCCAACTCGGAGCGAAGGGTGCGCGGCTGGTAGTTGGCCGGCGAAAAAACGCAAGATTGGGGGCGGGATTGGCTCTCGGTGGCGGGGGTGTGGGCGCTGGCGGTGGCATCGTCCGGATCCGCCAGTTCCATCACATAATAAAAGCAACCGGCTTCATCGTTTCGGCCCGCATGCAGGACTTGCACCAGACCTTCATGAGTCCGCGAAACGGGCTCATACTTGAGGATGCCGCCAAACTCCCGTTCGTAGGGCCGGTCATCTTTGAAGCGGGCACGATAGACGATCTTGACGGCACGCCATGTGCCCAGGGCACTCCGGGCCAACCAGACCTCGCCGCAAGCGCCTTCGCCAATGCAATGCAGCAGGGTGTGATCGGGTATGGGGGGCGGCTCGAGGGGCCGGCCGTCGGGTGCCTCCAATTGCTGCGCGAGTCTCGCCCGGAGCGCGGTCCCGGAGCGCGTCGCCTCAGCCGCTAAATTGGGCGGGGGCTCTCGATGGCTTTCCGGCATGTAACCTTGAATTCGCGCCTGGCGCGCAGATCTTTCAACTGGCGGACAGTTCGCCGTTTAATTCCGCTTCGACTTCTTTGGCGGCCCGTTTCACCGCCGCGCTGATCCGGTGTTTGGCCAGATAAACCTGGGCGGCGGTGAGGCCAAGCATGGAAGCCACTTCGGAGGCCCGCATGTTCTGGAGCACGCAACAATCGAAGACCTGGTAATTCTTTGGATTGGCCTGTTGCCGGACGCGGGCCAGGGCCATTTGAAAGATGTTATCGCGCCATTCCTGTTCCCATTCAGCATCGATGTGTGCGTCGGGAGCAGGCGTTCCGGTGGGCACATTCTCGGTCACCTCGGCCAATTCTTCGGAAGCTTGGGGCGCGATTCGGCGCGAACTGTAAACCCGGCGCAGGTGATCTTGAATTCGGCGGCGACAGATCAACAACAGCCAACGCTTGAAAGAACCCTTGGCGGGGTCATAACGAAACTCCGGGATCTTGCGCGCGACCGCGATGACCGTCTCCTGAACCACATCCTGAGCTTGGTCGTCGGTTAACCCGCTCCTGCGAGCCACGTTGTAGATCAAGCGCCAGTAGGTTTCGAAGAAGGTTTGCCAGCTCTCGGTGTCTCCCAGATTGCGCAGCCGGCTCAGCAAGGAACGGCGCGTTGGCAAGCTATCCGCCGCGGCGGCAGCTCGCCCCTGGGCGGGGCGCCGGTCATAGCTGCTGGATCCCATGTTCAAACCGCGCCAGCCTAACGCCAGCGCGCCGCGAAGGAAAGGGATTCCACGCCAGGCCAAAGAGCACGCCCGCAACCGCTTTTGACGCCGGCTGGCCCCTTTCCGCCGTCACACCGGGAGCACGGTGAACAATGATTGACCACTCCTCCGGTCAAGCCCTGACCGGAAATCCGACCGTTCTGTGCTTATTTGTTCGTAAACGTGTGGAAAATCGAGGGCCCCAAGTTCTGGCAGGCCCATTGCTCTGTGAGCCACCAGAATTCCTGGTGCGCAAAAAGAATTCTCGCTGTCGGTGGCGGTTGGGGGAAGGTCGCGCGAGGGACCCGGCGCAGGCGGTAGTCGATATGTTAAACCACCGTCGCCTAGCCACGCCACCGGCGGCGATTATCGGTTCAGGTAGCGCAGCCAGTAAGCAAACGATTTTCAGTCCTGGCGGTTGGTGTGTGCCTCGTGTTGTTGAGAGGGTGACCGGTCGGACCATAAGTACACTGACACTGAGTCCACAAATGAACCGTTGAGGTGGGTGGGCGTGCTCGCCTCCTCGGAACCGCCAGCCGCCAGGACCAAACTTCCCGCAGATGGACGCCAATGGGGACCCGCCGATGGACGCAGATGAGGAGTTGCGCCCATAGATATACCCTCGCAGATGGAGAGGGGCCCACTGCCATTCAAGTTGGATCTGCGTTAGCCGCTGTTCACGAACTGTCCGTAGCTGTGGAAATCTGCGCATATCTGCGGAAAGTTCTTCACCCGGCTGAGGGTTGGGCGTAGAACACCGCGCGTGGAACCGCTGGATCAAATCAAAGGCCGCCTGGAAACGGCCGTGCTGGGCGTGCAGTTGCAGATCATTCCCAATGATTCCCCGGCCCAGCAGCCGTCGCTGTGCGTGGACGTGTCCCACGCGGCCGCGGCGGCCCGGTTTCTGCGCGATGACTCAGGCTTGCGTCTGGACTACGCTTCCAACGTCACGGGCGTGGATTGGCCAGATCGCCTGGAGAAAATCAAAACGAAGATCAAAAAGGTCGTCGACGGCGTGGAAAAGGAAGTGGAGGAGATCACCGAACGAAAGATACCCGGGTTCCTCGAAGTGGTTTATCATCTGTATTCCATGGAGAAGAAGCACGGGCCCGTCATTCTCCGGCAACGCACCGCTAACCGTGCCGATGGAGTGACGGTGGCCTCGCTTACCCCTGTCTGGCGTAGCTGCGAATTTCAGGAACGCGAAGTATTCGATCTCTACGGCGTCAATTTCGAGGGGCACCCCGACCAGCGACGTATCTTGATGTGGGACGGCTTCAAGGATTATCCGATGCGGAAGGATTACGTCGAACCAGACGACTACGAATATGAGCCCACGGCCCACGATGAAGTCCGCGAACGCGCCAAACAACACCAGAAGTAAAAGCGGTACAGGGTTCGGGGTTCGGGGTTCGGGGTTCAGGGACATAATTCTCAGCCAGCAAGGCTCCGCCTTCGGCCGAAGGACAATGCTGTCGTGAGCTTTGGTTCACGGTGTGTTAGAAAACGCTCCGCAAAGTGATGCTGCGCGAACGATTCACGCGGGAAATCCCAGTGGTGCTCCGCGGAGGCCGTCCACCGGCTGAGCACGTTGCTCAATTCGTCGAGAAGCGAACCTCTCCTGCCCGCTGCCCACCCCGGCCCTCTCCCCGTTGAGGGGAGAGGGAGGACGCTACGCGGCGGCCTGCGGATCGACTTTCGGCGGGATGGTCGGTGAGTCGGGGCGGGTACTGGAACTTTCCAGGCCAGGGAAAGTCACCGGTGACCAATAGGAAGGGAACTTTTCCGGCGCGGCCACGACGGCGTTGAGATCGATGGCTTTGCGCTTGGCCCATTCCAACAAACTGGGCGGGCGATAGCCGGCGTGCAGTTGACATCGGCGAAACACCGAGAGATCGATGCGTTCGTTGACCGTTTCAACCCAGCCATCTTCGATGCGGGAGCGTCCTTTCCAGTGGGCTGCCTTCAGCTTTGGTTCTGACATCACCCAGCGAATGTAGCGGTGGCCCCAGGTGAGAAGTTTCCACAAGCCGCCCAGGAATTCGGCATAGGAATCGCAAGGGGCCATCGCGAGATCTTCGTCAGTGACGACTACCCGCGAACGGAAGGCGAGGCCGCAGGCGGCCGCCTTGTCCTGCAACCAGGCCAATGGCCGTTGCGGGAGCAGGTCGTTGCGATAACCGCCGCCGACGTTGCAGTGTGATCCGGCGAACCAACGTTGTTCCACATGGCGATTGTCGACTTGCGGAGCGTCGGCCTCGTTTGGAGTGGTGGGGCTGAATTGCGTCCAGAGCACGGCCCAGTACGGTTTGCGAAACTCATCCAGCGCCAGGGCTTGATAGGAGTGCTGCACGATCTTGCTCAAGTGCGTGTTATGGAAGCCCAGCGTCCTGCGGCTGATCCCGGGGATCTTTCCGAAGGGGATCCCAAGCGTGCCGACGGTGTCCCACACGCCGACCATCTTCACGAAGTTGCGTTGGTAATAGGAACCGCTGAGCAGCGTGCGCTCTTCGAAATCGAACTGCTTTTCGCCTTTCCGCTGGAGATACTTGAGGTGGTAGATGGGGCGGACGGTGTCGCCTTTGCGATAACGGTCATAGATCTGCACAAAGGACATGGGCGCGTCCGGTTTCAACAACCCGCAACGCGCGATCAGTCCGGTCAGGCTGCGCGCGGTAAAGGCCCCGCGGCTAAACCCGAACACAAAAATCTCATCACCCGGATCGTAGTGTTCCATCAGCCAGCGGTAGCCGGCGCGAATGTTTTCGGAGAGTCCGTACCCGAAAGCGCCGCCGCTGAAACGATCAAACCACTTCGTGCCTACTCCCTCGTCGTAGAACTTGAGCTGGGGCACTCCGTCCGCTCCGCGGTCAGCCAGCATCAAGTGCAGGCGCCAGACGTTGGTGTTGTTCGCCGGCTTGTTCCAGGTCCCGTCAAAAAACAGGGCCAGCCGTTTGCCTGGGCGAGACGGGGGTTCGCTATTCATCAGGTTAAGTTGCTTGGTGTTGCCGCAACGATGTGCACGGAATCGTTGTCCTGCACAAGAAGGGCGCATTCGAGCACTGCCCTCGCTGTTTTCGCGCACGGCGGCGGTCGCAGACCGCCGCTACAGCTGTTTCCAGTCCCCAGGATGCGCAGGCGCTTAACACGTACCGGCCCGTTGCGCCACAGGTCCCTGGTCCCGCACCCTAGCAACCGGGACCCCCACCACTCAAGCGCTCAATCCGCAAACGCGTCTGCACGGTTTTTCTGTAATCTCAGGCGGGTTTGCCGGTAGAATGGGCTGGAAACCTTGGCTGATTCCGCATGCCCCTCACGCGCGTCTGCCCCCAATGCGGAGCGGCTCTTCCCAAGGAAGGTTGGGAAGGGCTTTGCCCCAAGTGCCTCGTGCGCGTCTCTCTGGAGATGGCCGGTGGTGAAGCGGAGGCTGGGCATCGGCCGGCGGCGCAGTCTGCCGGTGAGCGGCCTGAAGGAGAGGTCCGGCCATCCTCAATCGCGAAGATCGCGGATCCAAAATCAACAGTGGAACCGCCGCGCACCCGTTGCGTCGGCGACTACGAATTGCTGAAGGAAATTGCCCGTGGCGGCATGGGAGTGGTGTATCGAGCCCGGCAATTGAGCCTCAACCGCATTGTGGCAGTGAAGATGATGTTGTCGGGCCAATTCGCGTCGGCGGCGGACGTGCAACGGTTTCGCAGCGAAGCAGAGGCGGCAGCTAATCTGGATCACCCGAACATTGTTGCGATTCATGAGGTGGGCGAGCACGACGGCCAGCAGTACTTTTCGATGGACTATGTGGAGGGACGCAACCTGGCGGAAGTGGTGCGGGAACGCCCGTTGGGGGCGCGGCCCGCGGCGCAGTACGTCCAGATCATCGCTGAAGCGATCCATTACGCGCATCGATGCGGGACGTTGCATCGAGATCTCAAGCCCTCCAATGTGCTCATCGACGCCGCCGACCAGCCCCGCATCACCGACTTTGGGCTGGCCAAGCGCGTGACAGAATCGAGCCCTGCGACCGCGCGGTCCGGCAACCCGGCTCTGGAAGCGGCTGGCTCTCGGTCACTGCTCGTCGATCCCCGGGCGGATCTGACCCTGACCGGCCAGGTGTTGGGCTCGCCCAATTTCATGCCACCCGAACAGGCCGTCGGCCGGCGCGGCGAAGTTGGACCGCACAGCGACGTCTATTCGCTGGGCGCCATTCTGTATCATCTGCTGACCGGGCGCCCGCCATTCCTGGCCGAGACGTTTACGGAGGTGCTGCAGCAGGTGCAGCAAGTCGATGCGATCTCGCCGCGTCTGCTCCACCCGGCGGTGCCGCGCGACCTGGAGACCATTTGCTTGAAGTGCCTGGAGAAGGAACCGCGCCGACGCTATGCCACCGCGGAGGAGCTCGCCGAAGAATTACGCCGTTTTCTGAGCGGCGAACCCGTGCGGGCCCGTCCGCTCGGCTCAATGGCCAAAGTTTGGCGTTGGTGCCGTCGCAAACCCGCCCTGGCTGGCGCGCTGGCGGCATGCGCCGCGGCGGTTGTCTTGGGCGTTGGGGGCATCGCCTGGCAATGGCGCCGAGCCCAAGGGAAGGCCAACGAAAGTCGCACGCGTTTGGTCCGCCAGTATGTGATGAACGGCAATCGCCAGGTGTCGCAAGGTGACTTCGCCGGTGCCTTGTCCTGGTTTGCCGAAGCCCTCAAGCTGGAGGCAAACATCCCCGCCCGCGCGGAAATGCATCGGCTGCGCTTGACCCTCGCGGCGCAGCGGTGTCCGAAACCGGTCCAAATCTGGTCGCATCAAGCAGGCCTCAATTACGCCGAGTTTAGTCCGGACGGTCGCTGGGTGGTCGTGGCCTGCGACGATCACGTGGCTTTGGTTTGGGATGCAATGACGGGTCATCCGGTGGGCCCACCTCTGCCGCATATGGGGCGAGTTCTTTACGCCACCTGGGCGCCCGACGGCGCGCATCTGGCCACAGCATGTGCCGACGGGACGGCCCGGGTGTGGAACGTTACCAATGCCAATCCGCTCCTCTGGACGCTGAAACATTCCGGCGCGGTGGTGCATGCGAAGTTCAACCATGATGGCAGTCGCTTGGTGACATCCAGTGACGATGCCACGGCGCAGGTCTGGGACGTCCAGACGGGGGCGGCGGTCCTGCCGGCTCTAAAACACAAAGAAAGTGTGCGGCACGCCGAATTCAGTCCCGACGATCTCTGGGTTGTGACGGCGGGCGATGACAAGAGCGTTCGCCTGTGGGATGCCGCCACCGGCCAGAGCGTGGGTCCCACGATGTGGCGTGCCTCCGTCGTCCGTCATGCGGAATTCAGCTCGGATGGGCGGCGGATCCTGATGCTGGGCGAGAAAGTGGCGACGGTATTCGATCGGATCAAGAATCATTACTATGAGACCCAACATGATCACTCGTTGCTCGCCGGGGCCTTCAGTCCTGACGGCAACAACTTCGTGGTGGGTGGCATGGGTTATCGCGCGGATCTATTTAACACTGCGGACGGAAAGGCCATTGGACACAGCATGGACCACAGCGCGGAGGTTATGGACGTTGGATTCAGTCCGGATGGCCGCTTCATCATCACGGCCAGCCGCGATCGCACGGCGCGGGTCTGGGATCGGTCTGGCGCACCCGCCACGGGTCCGCTTTGGCATCTCAAACCTGTTACGCACGCGGCGTTCAGTCCGGACGGCCATCACGCCTTGTCCGTTAGTGAGGATCAGATGATCCGGATCTGGGAACTTTCGAGGTCCCTGCCCGAAATCCCAACCTTGCATCCGGTCACGGTGGTCAGCCACGCCGCCTTCAATCCGGATAACCGCCGGCTTTTGACTGTCGGTTTGAATGGCGCGGTCGATCTGTGGGACGGGCCGACCGGCCATTCAAACCGACAGTCAAAAGCCGGCGGTTATCCGGATTGAAG
>DATLUX010000419.1:0-30668 GCA_035577805.1 Verrucomicrobiia bacterium | reverse complement strand
CCGAGATCTTCAACCCCGCGGCCATCTCCTGTTCGGTGGCCATCCGGCCTTTTTTTTGTTCGATCTCATTCATCACCGCCTGCACTTTGCGTGCTTTGGTGTGCACGGAGCGCGGGACCCAGTCCATCCGGCGCAACTCGTCGAAGACGGCGCCACGAATGCGCAGGCGCGCGTAAGTTTCAAAGGAGGTTCCGGCATGCGGGTTATATTGCCGGACGGCGTTCAGCAAACCGGTCAACCCGGCGCTGTAGAGGTCTTCGCCGTCGACGTGAGGCGGCAAGGTCATGGCCAACCGGCCCACCACGTTCTTGACGAGCGGAACGTACTTTTCCACCAACTCGCCTTCTAGCGGGCTGCCGGGTTTCATGCCGCGGGTTGGCCAATTCTGATTGCGCGGCGGACGCGCCGTGCGCGCGGGGCCGGACCGGCTGGCGCGCGTCTTGGCGCGCGTCTTGGCGCGCGATCGGCTCGACCCTCTTCGATAAACATCCGTATGGGTGATCATAACGTTGTCTGGTTTCCCCCGTTCCACTTCGAGTGGTCCGAACCCTTCGCCAGGCGCGGCAATTCATGATCGGTGCATTCGTTCATAGCGTGACCACAAAGTCCTTTAGCAACTGGTCTGCCAGTGCCGGAATTCAACCCGCCCAAAATTCCCGCCCAGCCGGCCGCCCACTCCTAATCGACTGGAAATGACCGGCTACGCGGTTTGGGCGGTGTCTCGACCGCGGCTTGGTTGACCCGGCCACGCCAGACCTTGCTCCCGCGGAGCAGACACTTCTGTGGAGGCTTGTCCTGAATGTGGACAGAAACGGGGAGCGAAAGGCGGGTTGCGAGACACCGCCAGGGCCGGGTTGTCATCTCCCTGGACAACCGGCGCGCAGGCTGAATTTGAGCCAGCCAAAAATTCGGCAGCGCGCTGTGGCACCGCGCGGCCGATCTGGAGGGGACTGCGAAACTTCGGGCGCGCCGAAACGGGAATTAAAGGAGGCGAGCCCGGCTAGGCTGCCGCATCCTCGGTCTCCGGGCTGGTGGGACGGCCCTCGGGAGTTCCTTTGAAATTATACTCGTTGAGCTTGTTGCGGAGGGTGCGGATGCTGATCGAAAGCATGCGGGCGGCATGGGTCCGGTTGCCTTTGCTGCGCTGCAAGGCGGCCAGGATGTGTTGTTTCTCAATCTCGGAGAGAGTGAGAAACTCGCCATTGCTGCCGGCGGGCACGGCGGGAGCGGAGGCCGGAGTGGCGCTGGCAGGGGCGCTGAAGGACGACATGCCCAGGTGAACCGACTCGAGCATGCCGCCTTCATTACAAAGGATGACCGCGCGTTCGAGGACATTTTGCAGCTCCCGGACGTTTCCAGGCCAGCTGTGGTCCAGGAGCAGGCTCATACAGGACGGGCTAATCCCGTGAATATCGATCCCGTGCTTGCGCGCAAAGCGTTGGCGGAATTGCTCGGCCAAGATCGCGATGTCTTCCTTCCGCTCGCGCAACGGCACGATCAGGATGGGCACGACATTAAGCCGGAAGTAGAGGTCCTGCCGAAATTCCTTGCGCTCAACGCTGTCCTCCAGACGGCGGTTGGTCGTGGCAATGACGCGCACATCCACTTTGATGGTGCGGTTGCCGCCCACGCGTTCAAACTCCCGTTCCTGCAGCACCCGCAGGAGCTTGGCCTGCACCGTGGGCGAAATCTCGCTGATCTCATCCAGCAAAATGGTGCCGGAATGGGCCAGCTCGAAGCGGCCTTCGCGTTTGTTGATCGCTCCGGTGAACGCGCCCTTCTCATGCCCGAAAAATTCGCTCTCGATGAGGTTTTCGGGGATGGCCGCGCAATTGAGTTTGATGAAGGGGGCGGTGGCGCGGGGACTCTGGCGATAAAGTGCCCGGGCCACCAGTTCCTTGCCGGTGCCGCTTTCGCCTTGGATTAATACGGTGGCCTGGGTCCGGGCCACTTTGCGGATCAACTGGCGCAGCTCTTCCATGACCTGGCTTTGGCCAAGTAACTCGTAGCCGGATCCCTCATCTTCCGCGTGGCTCAGGTAGTGGTTTACTTTGAGCAGCTGAGTATGCTCTTCCGCTTTCTTGAGGGTAACGGCCAATTGCTCGGGGGAAAACGGCTTGGTCAGGAAGGTGAAGGCGCCGTTGCTCATGCATTCCACCGCCAGGTCCACCGTTCCAAACCCCGAGATCATCACCACCAGCGGTTTGACCGGACGCAGTTGGAGTTGCTTAAGCAGTTCAGTGCCGTCGCCGTCAGGCAACTTCACGTCCACGATCATCAGGTCAAAGTTATCTTTGCCCAGCAGCTCTTGCGCGCCCGCGATCGTGCTGGCCGACGCCACGTCATAGCGGCGATAGCGTAGTTGTTGCTCCAAACTCTTGCGGACGATCAGGTCGTCCTCCAGTACGATGATTTTTTCAATCGGCATCCGCGTAAAGTACTAAACGACCAGGTGCGCTCGTGTGAAGTAGGAAGTTCCTGCTCGGCCCTCCGTACTGTTACGGCGGGAGAAAGTGTTGCTGACGCATTGGATGATCACCTCGCTCTATCTTGCCTCGATCAGCGAAGGCGAAATTGCTCTTGGGTTTCGGCCAAAATCAGCCCTCAACCGCGTTTTCCGCGGTGGCGGTGTCCTCTTCATACCAGCGCAATCCCCCTGGCAACGGCGCGAAGGCGTACTCCAGGTGAATCACCCGCCGGTGGCTGGGCCGCTCGGCCCGGGACGAAGCATGGAGCAAAAGCGGACGCAGCAACACGAGCCCGCCTCGCCCGACCCAACACTGAACGGGCTGACGCTGTTTCCAGCGCTCGATGGCTGCGTCGCTTAACCTTCCTTCTTGATGCGAGCCAGGCAGCACGCGCAACGGCCCATTGGCGGGACTGCAGTCATCCAAATGAACGCGCACCGTCAACATCTGCTCGAGAATTCCGGCTGGTGGCTGCACATGAGGCACTCCTTGTTTAACCGACCAGCCGGTGAAACCAGGCACAGCCCTGCGCTCGGCCACGGCGATGCTGAGATCCTGATGCCAGGCCACTTCCCAGTTGGCACCCGGCAGCTTGTCAAAAAGCAAGCCTCGCACAGCAAACGCCCTCTCGCCCAGACAAGGTGTCACAAATGGCTTCAGGTCGTGCGCCAGCCTCCGGACCGCCGGGCAGCGCCGAAGGAGGTTGCGCAAGCCATAACTGGTTCCCAGTGCTGCCAAGGCTGAGATCAGCTCGTCCACTCGCGATGGTTCGATCGCCTCCGGCACCACGGCAAAGCCGGCGCGGTCCAACTCTATCCTTGTGTTCACCGCTTCAGTTGTTCTGTGGCAGCCCTTCCAGGTGTCCAAGATTCTTGACCGGCTGAAAGATGCGCCGCACTTCCTCCAGCAATGTCGCATCGAGGGGTTCCTGCAACCATTTTGACCAGCTCCGGATATTGGCCGGGTTGGCGCTTCCGGCAATCGTGGTGGTGATATCGGGGTTGGCGCAGGAAAACTGCAAGGCCAACTGGGCGATGTCCACGCCCCGTTGAGCGCACAGGTCAGCGGCCCGGCGGGCGGCGGCCTTGACCTGCTCGGGTTCCTTCAACCATTTCGGCAATAGGGCGTTGGTCAACAAACGCGCGCTGAATGGCCCGGCATTCAGCGCGCCGACGCCTTTGGCTTTCAGGTAGGGAACGAGCTCCTCGGCGTAACGCGTGTTCTGCAGCGTGTATTGGTTGTAGCTCAACACGCAGTCCAGTTCAGTCTGCTCGAGGATAAATTTGAAGATCTTGATCGGGTACCCGCTCACACCAATGAAACGGACTTTGCCCGCTTGCTGCGCCCGCCGCAGGGCCGGCAAGGTCTCATCTACGATCTGTTGCATTTCCACGAATTCAATATCGTGACAAAGCATGATATCCACGTGGTCCGTGCCCAGTCGGTGCAGGCTCACGTCGACGCTCTCCGTTGCGCGCCGCGCCGAGAAGTCGAAGTGAGCCAGGTCATAACGGCCAAGTTTTGTGCACAACGTGTAGGAATCCCGCGGCACACCGCGCAGGGCGATTCCTAATAACACTTCGCTCATCCCTCGACCGTAAAAGGGAGAAGTATCGATGAAATTCAAACCGCAATCCAACGCCACCCGCACACTCTCCAGGGCTTCGGCTAACGCCACCGGCCGAAATTCCTGGCCCAAAGAAGAGGCACCGAAACTCAGGATCGGCACACGCAGGCCCGTCCGCCCCAAACATCGTGTTTCCATGACCAACGTTCCGGCTTTCCCAACCCGATTTTCAATCGAAAAACAAACGAGACCACCGCCCGTCCCCTCCCACCGACCCCAGCGTATTCACGTCCTGCTTTTCAGCTTGCGCGCCACGCGGCGAGCAAACGGTTCCACGCGAATCACCGCCCGCTTATGCAAACCGCGCACGAGCAACTCCTGCTCATCCCGTGCTTCCAGGTGAAAGGTTATGGTGGCTCCGTCTGTGGCGATAACCCGGGCCAGACAGGTGACACCCGCGCCCAGTGGCGTCGGCGCCAGGTGCCGGATTTCGATCTCAACACCCACGGTCCGTTCATCGGGTTCCAGGAGCGGTGATACCATCTCTCGCGCCGTCCGCTCCAGCCAGCCAATCAGATTCGGTGTGCTTAACACGGCCGGCATGCCTTCTGTGGCAAAATCAATGACATGCTTCTGTTCCACGGTGAAGTTGAGTTCTCCGGTCGTGCCGATCTTTGGCCGGGTCTTCATTGACGGCATTGGACCAGAAGACCTTTCGGTTGGGGAGTGAGAAGTGGCGCAAAAGAGGCGTTGGCTCTCCATGAACAGACCCCCTCAGGTAGCGCCGACGTCAGGAAGCCTGCCCTGAGCTTGTCGAAGGGGCTCACTCTATCCCAACGCGTTCGTCGGAAAAAAGAGCCCTTCGACAGGCTCAGGGTGTACCTCGTGACCTCGGCTGCTACGTTAGATTGGCTTGGGTTCATGGCCCCAATGCGCATGCAAGAGAAGATGGAAGGCGATGCTGGGTTCTTGTTTGCCAAAGGCCGAAGGCTGAGCCCAAGCTCGATTCAGTTCTTGTTCAATTCAATTCAACCTAGTGATGAGCGCTGCCGCACCACAACTTGTGACAATAACCGTGGACGCCCAACGCCGCGTCTCCGGCCTGCTTCAGCTTCCATCGGGGGCGCGCGCGTGTTATGTGGTGGCGCACGGCGCCGGCGCGGGGATGAAACACCCATTTCTGGCCGCGATCGCGGATGGCTTGGCGGAGCGCCGTGTTGCTACCCTGCGTTATCAATTTCCTTATATGGAGCAAGGCGGGAAACGGCCGGACTCGCCGAAACTAGCGCAGGCCACGGTGCGTGCGGCCGTGTTGGAAGCCTCGCGTCTGGTCCCGGAACTGGCGCTGTTTGGCGGCGGCAAATCCTTTGGCGGCCGAATGACTTCGCAAGCTCAAGCCGCATTGCCGTTGGCCGGGGTGCGAGGGCTGATCTTTCTGGGCTTTCCACTTCACCCGCCCGGGCAGCCGTCGACCGAACGCGCCACGCACCTGGCCGAGGTGCAGATCCCGATGTTGTTTCTGCAAGGGACTCGTGACGAATTTGCAGAAATGCCGCTCTTGCGCGCGGTTTGCGAACAGTTGGGCGCGCGGGCCACGCTTCAGCTATTCCAGGATGCGGATCATTCCTTTCACGTGCCGGCTCGCAGCGGACGCAAGGACTCCGAGGTCCGAGCCGAGCTCCTGGATGTTTTGGTGGATTGGTTGAAACTCTAGACTAAAGCCGCGCGTTGAGGTCTTGGAGGACGGCGGCTGGATCCAGATTGTTTAGTCCGCGGGCACTGCGCAGGAGCCGCACGCGCGGCCCCTGCGGACGCCAGATTGCTTCCGCGGTTTCGCCCCAGAGAATGAGCACTTCGATCCCAAGCGCTGCTGCCAGGTGGGATATGCCGGAGTCGTGTCCGATCAGCATCGAGGCATTAGCCAGGCGGGCCGCCAATTCAGGCAGCGGTAGTTGGATGGCCTGATGCAATCGATCGGGCGGCACGCGGGCTGCCAAACGATGGCAGCGTTCCAGTTCGGCTTCACCGCCCACCAGAAGTAATTTGCGTGAAGATCGACCGAGCAGACCATCCAGGACCTTTGCCCAATGCGATTCCGGCCAGTTCTTCCGCTCGCTGCCGCTTCCGGGGTGTAAAGCCAAAGTCCCCTGCAACGCGACCTGACTCTTCACGAGGGCCGAATCGAGCCGGAGGGCCGGCACCGGATCGGCCTCGAAGATGGCCAATCGCTGCAGGGGCCGCAGGAACACCTCCGTGGCAGGCACGGGTTCCCGCTCATTTGGCCGATGCGGTCCGGCGATGAATTGTCCCTTACAACAGCGCCGCACGTTCCTTTCGAAAGTGCCTTCCGGGTCATAAAGAAATGACAGGACGATGTCGAACTGACCGAAGTAAGACTCCAATTCCGGTGCCAGTATTACCCCATCGGCAAAGAACCCGGCCAAGGCGCGGGCTTCGATCGAACGGACGGCATCGGCCAGTCCGCCCACGCGCGCCAGCTCGACAATGTGCCGATAACCCAGCACTTCCAGGCGAGCACCGGGGAAGTGGGCTCGCAACGCCGCCAACACCGGCAGGGTCAGGATAAAATCCCCGATCGCTCCGCCCCGAATAACCAGAATACCCCCGGTGTGAGTCGTCATACGGAATTCAGTCGAACGAACATCCGGCACTCGCCGAGCAAGATCAACTGGATCCACTGGACAGCCGACGAATTTCCCGTTGACCCTGGAGGAAGGTTTTTTCTAAGCTGCGACTCGTTATCCGTTAATAAAAAACCAACCAACCATCTCTATGGCTGACACCTATGTTCCCTGTATTAGTTCGGGCACGGCCGGTCCACTCGGCGTGCTGCATCTTCCCCGGCTCTGGCAAAAAGTTTCGTTGGAAGCCCGCGGCAAACTGGCGCCAGGTTATCCGGGCATCGGCAAGGGCTATGACATGATGACCATCAATGCCCTGGGCCTCAATGAGGACGCGGTTAAGAAGTTCATCGCAGAGACCAAGCCGACCTACGCGCAATTCGAAAGCTGGGTCAAGAAGCAGCCGGGAGTGAAACTCGATAAAGCCACTCTCTACAAGCATAACTCGGCTATCCGCGGTTATATCCATGACGATAATACCCGCAAAGGAATCCTGAGCGCCAACGGGATCACCGACGAATGTTCGGTCAATCCGGGCGCCGTGGACCTCAATAACCTCGATGACTGGTACGAGTTCCATCAGGCAGTGCTGAAATAGCGCGCGGTCACGCGGGTGGCGAGCCATTGGCAGCTCGGCCCCCTCTTCATTCCTTTGGCCAGACCGGCGCCGATTTACCGGCGCCGGTTCCTTTTTTGGGCGCCTCTTCTCCTCTTTCCCTATTCTGCCGTGGACGTCTTTCCCTGGCCACGCCGCGGACCTAGCTTAAGTGATGGTTCCGTTGTGCACTTACAGAACTGTAATAGACCAGAAAGCTTCTGGTCATTGGCTCGTGGAAGATTGCAAGCGTCGTGTCAATGAAGCAGACAACCAATAACATCGATATGCTGGAGAATCCAAAGATGAAAACACCATTACGAAGGCTGGCGCAGAGTTTTCCTTACCTGGTCTTGGGGGGCGCTCTGCTGGTGGTAGCCGCCACCGCTGCAGTGACAGGAAAATCCAATCAGAATGCCGACAACAAGGACAGTCAATCCGCTCCGATGAAACTGGTAGTGGATGAACGTCCCGTGAACCGCGACGCCCGGTTTGGCAGCAGTTTTGCCCCTGTCGTCAAGAAAGTCATCCCGAGCGTGGTGCAAGTCACTACCTCAAGCAAGGCCAAGCAGGCCTCCTTGCCTGACGTTCCCGAATTCGACAACCCATTCTTCCGCCGATTCTTTGGAGACGAAGGCGCCCAACGGCCCCGTCGCCAGTTTCGCGCGCCCCGCCAACAAGGCCTTGGCTCGGGTGTGATCGTCACCAAAGACGGTTATATCCTCACCAATAATCATGTGGTCGATGATGCCGATGACGTGAAGGTGCAACTGCAAGACGGCCGTGAGTTTACCGGCAAGGTCGTCGGTAAAGACCCCAAGACAGACATCGCGGTTCTTAAGATCGAGGCCAAGGACCTGCCTGGGCTGGAGATGGCCGACAGCGACAAGATCGAAGTCGGCGATGTGGTCCTGGCGATCGGGAACCCCTTTGGGATCGGCCAAACCGTCACCATGGGCATTGTCAGTGCCACCGGCCGCGCCACGCTCGGGTTGGACTACGAAGACTTCATTCAGACTGATGCCGCGATCAACCCCGGCAACTCCGGCGGCGCCTTGGTGGACGCAGAAGGTCGCCTGGTTGGAATCAACACCGCGATCCTGAGCCGCAGCGGCGGCAATCAAGGCATCGGCTTCGCCATTCCCACGACCCTGGCCCGGGACGTGATGGAAAGCCTGGTCAAAGACGGCAAAGTAACCCGCGGTTACCTTGGCGTCATGATCCAGGACGTGACCACGGGATTGGCTCACCAATTTAATCTCAAGGACCAAAAAGGCGCCTTAATCGGTGATGTGGTGCCGAAGGGGCCGGCCGACCAGTCTGGTCTCAAAACCGGCGATGTGATCCTGGAATTCAACGGCAAACCCGTGCGGGATAGCCGCAATCTCAAATTGCAGGTCGCCCGCTCCAAACCAGGCGAACCAGTCGAGATGAAATTCCTGCGCGACGGAGCCGCCAAAACCTTAACGGTGCGTCCGGATGAACTCCCGGGGTCCGACAAAGTCGCCCGTGCCGATCATGGGGGCCGCGATGAAGCGGAAGCGCTCAAAGGGGTCGCGGTGGCCGATCTTGAGCCTCAGACTCGCCGGCAATTCAACATTCCCTCCGAGGTTCAAGGCGTACTCGTGGCGGATGTTGAGCCCGACTCGGCCGCCGCCGAAGCGGGTCTCAAGCCGGGCGATGTGATTCTTGAGATCAACCGCCACGCGGTCCGTAAAGCCGATGACGCTGTTCGCCTGACCGAGAATCCCAAGGAAAAGACGACCCTGCTGCGGATTTGGAGCAACGGCGCGCGCCGTTATCTGGTCGTGGACGAATCTGGCGGAAACTGAAACGGCAGCTTGGGACAATTTCCTCTCATACTCCCCTTATCCCCCAACCCTCCCGCAACTGGTTCAAACAGCTCTGCGGGGGGGCTTCTTTTTTACACCAGCTCGCGGATTGGGTTGATTCCGGGGTCGACCAGGTAATGCGGGCGACCTTGCGCGTCGAGCACGCTTGCCTCGTTCAAATTGATCCCGAGGTTATGATAAAGCGTGGCGAACACTTCCTGAAACCGGACCGGGCGTTCCACGACTTCCGCCGCGTTGCGATCGGTGGCTCCGATGACCTGGCCAGTGCGCATCCCCCCGCCGGCCAGGAGCGCAAACGTCACCTTGGGCCAATGGTCGCGACTGTTCATGGCGTTAATCTTGGGAGTGCGCCCGAATTCGCCCCACACCACGACCGAGACATCCCGCTCCAACCCGCGTTCATGCAGATCGGTCAGCAAGGCCGCCAATCCCATGTCCAGATACGGAAACTCCGCGCGTGATTCGATAAAGTTCATCCCGTCACCCCCATGCCAATCCCAGCGGCTATAGTTCAACGACACCACCCGTGCTCCGGCTTCCACCAACCGGCGTGCGACGAGGAAACTGGTGGCCATGCGTGGCGCGCCGTCGCGGCGATATTTCGAATCGTTTGGTCCGTACCGTTCTATGACGCGCGGATCTTCGCCCGACAGGTCCAGGGCACGCGCCAGGCCGCCGCCCGCCAACAGGTCCAGGGCCTGTTGATGAAAAGAATCCATCCCTTCCATCACACCGGTGTTGTCGGCCTGGCGATGAAAGCCATCGATGGCAGCCCGCAACCGGTCGCGATCCTGCAGGCGCTCGAGCGTAATGCCTTCCAACGTCATGTTCGCCGCCCGCGCATTGGGATCCTTGGCCACAAGGGTCATCGGAGTGTGGGCCGGACCGATGAATCCACCCGTGCCCGGTTCGCCCCAGGTGCGGTTGCCGGTTGGATACATCAACGAAAGATTCGCAGGCATTCCCGGGTTGGCCCCCTGCAACTTCGAAACCCACGCCCCGAACGCAGGCCAGCCTCCAGGCGGCGCGGTATCCTTGCGCGTCCGGCCCGTCATACATTGAAAACAATCGTGTTCACCGGCCGAGTCGACCAGCGACCTGATGATGGCAAAACGGTCCGCCATGCGGGCCAGGCGCGGGAACAGTTCACAAATCTCGATCCCGGCCACGTTAGTGGAGATAGGCCTGAGTTCGCCACGAATTTCAGAAGGCGCCTCCGGCTTGAGATCAAACATGTCCAGGTGCGGTGGCCCGCCAGGGAGGAAGATATTGATCAGGGCCTTGTTCGAGCGACCAGTGCCCGCTTTGGCCTCCAACGCCAACAGTTGGGCCAGGGACAACCCGCCTGCGGCCAGACCTCCGATCTTGAGAAATGCCCGGCGCGACAAGCTGTCGCAATGCGTGAGGGCCCGGTCAGGATAGCCAAAAATGTCGAGCATAGAACCGCATTCCTCTCCCACTCCCACTCATGGTCGCCAAGTGAACCCCAGCTCGACCCGGATGCCAAGCAGTTTTTCGGGGCGGACGGGGCGCATGCGGATACCGCCCCCGGGATCGCGGCCTTTAGGCCGCTTCAAGCTAGGGATCGGAGGAAGCGCTGGGTAGTTTCCCGGCCTGGAGCCGAAGGACGATGAATCGGTCCCGCACATGCAGGATCGCGCACCAAACTGCATTGTTTGGGGGGCAGTGCCCAAACACGCCGCCGCGGACTGAGATCGACATTAGCTGCATTCCGTTCCATGCTGGTAACTGTCATGCGCATCCTGGTGGTCGAAGATGACAAGAAGATCGCCTCGTTCGTGGTGAACGGGCTCAAGCAAAGCGGTTATGCCGTGGACCATTGCGCGGATGGGGAGGAAGCCCTGTTGCTGGCGGGGACCACCTCGTTTGATGCGGCCGTGGTCGACCTGATGTTGCCGCGACTCGACGGGCTGAGCTTGATCCAGCGATTGCGCAGCAAGGGCAGTCAAGTGCCCATCCTGATCCTAAGCGCCAAATCCTCCGTCGACGATCGGGTCAGAGGACTCCAGTCTGGCGGGGACGATTATTTGACCAAGCCATTTGCCTTCTCGGAGCTGCTGGCCCGCATCCAAGCACTGATTCGCCGGGCTTCGCAGAGTGCCGAGCCCACACGATTAACCGTCGGAGATCTGACCCTGGATTTGTTATCGCGGCAGGTGACACGTGGAAACGAAACCATCGAGCTACAGCCGCGTGAGTTTGCGTTGCTGGAATATCTGATGAGAAACCCTGGCCGCACGGTGACCAAGACGATGGTGCTGGAACACGTTTGGGATTATAGTTTTGATCCTCAGACCAATGTGGTGGATGTCTTGGTCCATCGGCTGCGCGCCAAGGTGGACCCGGACAAGACACGGCTGCATACACTGCGTGGGGTAGGTTATGTCCTTCGGCCTGCTTAAACGGTGGCGAAGCAACTTCAGCGTGCGGCTGAATGTGTGGTATGCATTGATCTTTACAGCCAGCAGCGCGGGCTTGTGCGCGTTGGTTTACTACTTGCTCGCCGCCACCATCGAACGCAAGGACCGCGAAGTCATCGAGGCCCGCCTCAAGGAATACGCCGCCGTCTACCAAAGCGGCGGCATCGGCGCTCTGCAAAGATGGGTCCACCGCGAAGGCATTCCCCCCTCGGAACGCTCGCTCTTCGTCCGGTTGGTTAATGTCTGGAATAATGTCACCCTGGCCAAGGTTCCGGACGATTGGGTGACCTTTCAAGCGGCCGAGAGCAACCTGGAAGGGTATCGTCGGCAGGTGGGCGTGTTGCGCATCCCCAAGGACGAGGAACGCGACTTTGCCATTGTATCCAGCGTGCTTTATGACGGCTCGCTGCTGCAGGTCGGCCGCAGCACCAACAGCCGGCAGACCATCCTGGTCCCTTTCCGGCGCACGATTCTTGTGGCGGGAGGAGCGGTCATTCTCTTTGGGTTTGTGGCGGGGGCATTCTTCGCTCATCGGGCCATGCGGCCGGTGCGGCAGGTCGTCGAGACGGCGCGTTCCATCATCCAGACGGGCAGCCTGGAGGCGCGGGTGCCGGTGCAGGATTCCGACGGTGAACTCGAGGAGATGGGGCGCCTGTTCAATACCATGCTGGAACGCAACCATTCGCTGATTCGCGCGATGCGCGAATCGCTCGATAACGTCGCTCACGATCTGCGCACGCCGCTGACGCGTCTGCGCGCGACCGCGGAAGTGGCTTTGCAGAACAATCCGGCGCCGGGGGAAGTGCGGGAAGCACTGGCCGACTGCGTGGAAGAATCGGAACGCGTCCTGAACATTCTCAACACCTTGATGGACATCACGGAGGCGGAAGCAGGCATGATGCGTTTGCAACGCGAGCCGATCGATCTGTGTCAGTTGTTGCGCGAAGTCATCGAGCTCTACGAGTATGTGGCCGAAGAACGGAAAGTGGGCGTGCTGGGCGATTTCCTGGAACCGTGCGAAGTGATGGTAGACCCCAATCGTCTCCGTCAAGTTTTCGCCAACTTGCTGGATAACGCGTTGAAATACACGCCGGAAGGCGGCCGGGTCACCATTACCACGCGCAACGAACCCACTCGCGTGGTCGTGAAGTTCGTCGACACCGGCATCGGCATTCCGGAGGACGAGATGGATAAGATCTGGACGCGGCTGTATCGCGGAGACAAAAGCCGATCCCAGCGGGGACTCGGTTTGGGTCTGAGCCTGGTCAAAGCGGTGGTGGAAGCGCACCACGGCAAGGCCACGGTGGTCAGCAAAGTGGGGGTGGGTTCGGAATTTACCGTTGTGCTTCCCAAAGAAGCCGACACGACTCTCCCGCTCGAACCCCGGGCGGCCGCGGCGGGCGCCGGGGCGAATTTGTCCCCGCCTGCAACCGCGATACCCGCGGCGGGAATGGCCAGCCTTCACCACGCCGTCGCGGAGGCCCCACATTCAACGCAGCGGCACTGTTGAAGTGAACGAAGACTGGAGTGGCCGTGCCCCGTGATCACTCCGGGCGAGTTTGGCTTTCGCCCCAGCGCGGTCCGAGGGTATGCTCAATCTCGATCAGGTCCAACACGCGCCCGACGGTCTGCAACACCAGTTCATCGATCGTCTTCGGGCGCCCATAAAATGCCGGCACGGGCGGCATGACGATCGCTCCGGCTTCCGTGACTTCGAGCATGCTCTTCAGGTGACCGCGATGCAGCGGAGTCTCGCGCACCACCAGGACCAACTTGCGCCGTTCCTTGAGCGTGACGTCCGCGGCGCGGGTGAGCAGGTTGTCGGCCTGCCCGTAGGCAATGGCCGAAAGCGAACGAATCGAGCACGGCATCACGACCATGCCCGCGGTGGGAAACGAACCGCTGGCGATGCTCGCGCCAATATCGGAGGGCGCATGCGCCACACTGGCCAGCCCTTTCACGTCCTCGATCCGATAATCGGTCTCTTCCACGATCGTGCGCTCGGCCGGTTTGGTCAAAACCAAGTGCGTCTCCAGTTCCTTGCGCGAACGCAACACCTCGAGCAGACGGATCCCATAGATAACCCCCGACGCGCCGGACACCCCGATGACAATGCGTTTGGCCATGGGCACGCTTAACTGCGCAGGGCGCGGGCGACCAGGGTTTGCGCCTCTTCAACAAGACTGGCCAGATGCGCCTCGCTCTGGAAGCTTTCGGCGTAGAGTTTGTAGATGTTCTCCGTCCCGGAAGGCCGGGCCGCGAACCACCCGTTCCGGGTCACCACCTTGAGCCCGCCCAGCGGCGCGTTGTTCCCGGGAGCGCGGGTCAGACACGCCACGATGGGCTCGCCCGCCAGTTCCTTGGCTGTGACCGCGGCCGGGGAAAGTTTCTTTAACGCGTTCTTCTGCTCCAGGGTCGCGGGGGCGTCGATGCGCGTATAAAAGGGAGTACCGAATTTGGCGGCCAACTCCTCGTAGTGCCGGCCTGGATCCTGTCCGGTCCGCGCCGTCAGTTCCGCGGATAGCAACCCCAGCAGCAGGCCGTCCTTATCGGTGCACCAGGCCGTCCCGTCGCGTCGAAGAAAACTGGCCCCGGCGCTTTCTTCGCCTCCAAAACAGCAGCTGCCGTCAAATAAACCGGGAGTGAACCACTTAAACCCCACCGGCACCTCCAACAACTTGCGGCCCAGGTCCGCAACCACACGATCGATCAGGCTGCTGCTGACCAAGGTTTTGCCCACCGCGCGCGCCGATCCCCACTCCGGGCGATGGGCCAGGAGGTAACGAATGGCCACCGCCAGGTAATGATTGGGATTGAGCAACCCGCGCGAACGGGTCACCACGCCGTGCCGGTCTGCATCCGGGTCATTGCCGAAGGCGATATCGAAGCGGTCCTTCAGTTTGACCAAGCTGGCCATGGCCCAGGGGCTCGAGCAATCCATGCGAATTTTGCCGTCGTGATCGAGAGTCATGAACGAGAAGGTCGGGTCGATCTTCGGATTCACCACGGTCAATTGCAGCCCCCACCGTTCTTGAATCGGGCCCCAGTAACCTGCGGATGCTCCCCCCAAGGGATCGACTCCGAGGGTCAGACCGGACGAGCGGATGATCTCCATGTCCAGGACGGCACCGAGATCATTGACATAGTCGGGCACAAAATCGTGCAGATGCGTGGTGGGCGCCTTGAGCGCGGCTTCATAACCGCGGCGTTGGACGTCCTTGTTGGCGGCGCGCAAGAGTTGGTTGGCGCGATCCTGAATCCAATCGGTGACGTCGGTGTCGGCGGGGCCGCCGTTGGGAGGATTGTACTTAATCCCGCCATCCGCGGGTGGATTGTGCGAGGGCGTGATGATGATGCCGTCGCCCAATCCAGCGGTGCGCCCGCGATTATGGACCAGGATGGCGCGGGAGATGACCGGCGTGGGAGTGAAGCCGTCCGCCCGTTGGATCCACACTTCGACTGCGTTGGCCGCCAGCACTTCCAGGGCCGTGCGTTGAGCGGGCGCTGAGGCCGCATGAGTGTCTTTGCCGATGAAGAGCGGTCCAGTGATCCCCGCTTGACGTCGATGTTCACAGATGGCCTGGGTAATGGCCAGGATGTGGGCTTCGGTAAAGGTCCCGTCCAACGGGCTTCCGCGATGGCCGCTGGTGCCAAAGCTCACCAACTGAGTCGGATCTTCGAGGGCTGGTTGGCGATCGTAATAGCTGCGTTCAAGTTTCTCCAAGTCCACCAGCAGGTGGGCAGGGGCCGGTTGGCCGGCGTGGGCATTGGTGGGCATAGCGGTTTGGTGGCGGTTGGATGGAGTTTGCGCATCCCAGGCGCCAACTTGCCAGCCTCAAACCATTCGGTCTGGAAGGATTCCGCTTGGCCGCCCTGGGCGCAGTTGGCTACAACAGCCGTTCAGATGATACGGGCTCTGCTGCTCATCTTTAACGGGTCCAGGACCTGGGAGACGATCAAGAATGATCAACACGGCGTGGGCCGCATCTCCGTTTCGTTTTTGTTTCCGTTGTTGATTTTGACGTCGCTGGGTGAAGCCTTGGGCCTGCTGCGACTGGGGCTGGAGCGAGGGGAGCTGACCTTGCGAGTGGTGAAACCGGATCCGGGACTCGTCACGCGTTATGAGCTGTTGCAGGTCACCGGCACTTTGCTCATCGTTTACCTGGGCGCGGTGGCGTTGCAGCGGATCGGCGCCAGCTTTCACCGGCGCCATAGTTACAAGGAATGCTTCACGACGCTGGCTTATTCGATTAGCCCGTTGCTGCTGTTGCGATTGCTCGACGGCGTGCCCTCGGTGCCGACCTGGCTGTGCTATGGAGTCGGGGCGTTCCTGATGTTGTCGCTTTTTTATCGGAGCATCCCGTTCATCATGCGTCCCGATCCCTCCAATGCGCTGGGTTTATTTGTTTTTTGTTCGTTCCTTTTATTAATGGCGACCGGGCTGGCCCATTATCTGGCGACGCTAGTGTTGGAGGAGAAATTGTTCGCCCAATGAGCGAGCGAGCCCCTTTGGCGCGGTCTGCAGGCCGGAGCATGCGGGCGCCGCGGGGCTGAACCACTCAGGCCCGCCTCAGCTTGCGCCAAGCGTCTTTGATCTTCCACTGGGACTTCACCAACATGGTCCGAGCCCGCTCGGCGTCCACACCGGTCAGTTCACAAAGAATGCGAACCGCGCGATCGCGCAGCTTCTCATTGGAAGCCTTCACATCGATCATGAGATTGCTGAGGACCTTGCCCAGCCGGACCATGGCCAGCGTGGTAAAGATGTTCAACACCAGCTTGGTCGCCGTGCCGGCTTTCAAACGCGTGGAGCCAGTGAGGATTTCCGGGCCGATCTTCGGCAGGATGCACAGATCCGGCCGATCCCCCGGGGCCAACCGCAGGTTCGGGTTGAACGAAAGCAGAATCGTGCGGGCTCCGCGCCGTTTGGCTTCCCGCAGCGCGCCGCGCACAAACGGCGTCCGTCCGCTGGCGGCAATCCCCACCACTGTATCACGGGACCGAACGCCCCGGAATTCCATCGCCCGCGCGCCCGCTGGCCGGTCGTCCTCGGCACCCTCCACGGCTTCCCAAAGCGCGCGTTGGCCACCGGCGATGATGCCCTGGACCATGGTTGGATCGGTTTGAAAGGTGGGCGGGCATTCGCTGGCATCGAGCACGCCCAGCCGGCCGCTGGTCCCGGCCCCGACATAAAACAGCCGTCCCTTTCGTTTCAACGCCTTCGTGATCATCCTGACGGCTCGAGCGATCTTGTCTTTCTCGGCCATCAACGCCTTCGTGATCCGCCTGTCTTCTTGCAACATCAGGTCGATGGCGGCTGGCAATGGAAGTTTGTCCAGACCCATCGAACGCGGGTTCCGCTGTTCGGTGGGCGAAAGCGCCAACTCGCGGCGCTCAGGTTCGTTCAAGCCGCCGCCGGAACCGGCTGTCGTCGGCCGCTGCGATTTCCCATCGGCTTGACGGCTGGACCCGGCCAGAAGCCCCGGCTGGCCTGCCAGCTCTACCGCGCCCCACACGCTTTCTCGGTCCAAGGGGCTGATCACTGCTCCCCGCCACTGCCGTCGAATCCTGCGGCTGACCACCTGGGCAAAGCGGGTCTGACGCAAGAGCACGCCGCCGGCTAGGACGAACTGCACGGGCGCCCCCGCCTTCACGAGACGCCGCGCGCAATCGATGGCATCGCGGGTCAGGCTCTGGGCGGCCGCCTCCAGAATATCCCTGGCCACGGGATCTTTTCTGTCCCAAGCCAGGAATACTTCGACCGCCAGTCGTGCGATGTCCGCTTTCGAAGCTTGCCGGACCCAGTCGATTAGATCGTTGGGCTCATTAAGTTGCGAGGCGCGCAACAAATCGCGCCCCAGTTCAGGCCAGCGGCCATCTCGATCAAAATAATAGACGACAGCCTTCAAACTCCGCAGACCGATCTCATAACCGCTGCCTTTGTCGCCCAGGATGTGGCCCCAACCGCCCACCTTCGCGGTCTGCTTTCCGTAGCGCCCAAAACAACAGGAACCCGTGCCGCTGAGCACCAGCACGCGCGCCATGGTCCTGGCCGAAGATGGATTGGGCTCGTTGCTCCGCCGCGCCGGCGTTCCTGCCGCTCGCAGTGCAGTCTCCAGGTCGTTGGTGGCCACACATGGAACACCCGGCCACACCCGTTGCGCGGCACGACGAATTCGATCCCGATCCGCAGTGGTGCGGGCTCCCGCCATTCCGATCGCCAGCCCGGACGGGCGAGGCAAGTCCCGCGCAATTTCCTGCAAGTGCCGGTGCAACGCTTGATCATTCAGGAGACGGACATTGGCCGGACCAGACTCCACTCGGGCTAGCACTTGATCTTGGTCGTTGGCCAAGATGGCCACGGTATGCGTGGCTCCTGCTTCGATCCCGAGTCGGAGCCGCAGCGGCCCATGCGGCCTCGCTTGTGAAAGGGGCGTCATGCCGGCTGAGAGTGCACCGAACACGAAAAGAATACACTGGGAAACGATTCCGATCCCGGTTCCTCTGGTTGTGCTGGGCGTATTTAGGCACTGCCCCCCGAACAATGCAGTTTGGTGCGCGGCGTTTACGCCGCTTCATCGTCCGTCGGCTCGAGGACCAAGGAACTACCCAACAGCCCGCCCCGAGCCCGTCGAGGGGCTTCCTCCGATCCCCATCTCGAAGCGGCCTAAAGGCCGCGATCCCGGGGCCAGTATCCGAGTGCCGCCCGGGTGTGCTGAACAACCGAGAATGGTCTTGGTGCCAACGTGAGCTTGGAGTATGGAAGATGGGCATGACTGAGACTGAAGCGAGCATTCTCGAGACGCTGCTCGAGTTGGATAAAGCGGTCGCCGCAATGGCCACCGCCAAACCCAAACCCAATTTGCTGCCATTGTTTTCGCGCCTGGACGAGTTAAGCGCTCAGCTGCCCCCGCCGCCGCAAACCGATCCGTCGCTGCTCCATTACCTGCAGAAGAAGAGCTACGAAAAGGCCCGGCTTTTCCTGCAAGGACGTGAAGCTGAAAACCAGCGGGGCAATTGCCGGCATGTTTGAGGCGCAGGCGTGTTGACCACCGACACCATTGCGGCCATCGCCACCCCCATCGGGGAAGGTGGTCTGGCTGTGATCCGGCTGTCCGGTTCCCGAGCGTTGGCGGTGGCGGATCGATGTTTTGTCGCGGCCGGCAAGAGCTCCTGCAAACCCTCCGCAGCGGCGACGCACACCATTCATTACGGGCACATCCTCCGCCAGGGATCGGCGGTCGATGAAGTGCTGGTCAGTATCCTGCGCCAACCACGCACTTACACGCGGGAAGACGTGGTGGAGGTGAGCTGCCACGGCGGGTTGCTCCCAGCCAAGCTGGTCCTCGAAACGTTACTGGAATGCGGGGCGCGTCTGGCTGAGCCTGGCGAATTCACCAAGCGGGCCTTCCTCAACGGGCGCCTGGATTTGGCGCAAGCGGAAGCAGTGGCCGACCTGATCCAGTCGCGGACAGAGTTGGCGCTCAGCGCGGCGCAGGAGCAACTGGCCGGGAAACTGTCCCAACGGATCAACCAGTTGCGCGACGATTTGATGCGGACCCTGGCCCACGTGGAGGCGCACATCGATTTCCCGGAGGAGGACATCGCGCCGCACGCTCGCGAACAACTGATGGCGCAACTGGATCGAGGTATTGCCTTCATCGATGAACTTCTCCGCACGGCGGTCGAAGGCCAGATCCTGCGCCGCGGTATTCGTGCTGCCATCGTGGGCCGGCCCAACGTGGGCAAGTCGAGCGTCCTGAACCAGCTCCTGGGGCACGACCGGGCGATCGTCTCGCCGATCGCGGGCACGACCCGCGATACGATCGAGGAAACCGCCAATATTCGCGGATTGCCGGTCGTGTTCATCGACACGGCCGGCTTGCGGGACCCAGGCGACCAACTCGAACAGGAGGGCATCCGGCGCAGCCGCGAGACGTTGGCGCGGGCCGAATTGATCCTGCACGTGCTCGATGCATCCGAGAACCTAGCCCCTGCTGACCAGGTGTTGCTCGCGGACTTCGCTGCCCGCAAGCGCGTCGTGATTGAAAACAAGGCCGACCTGCCGCGCCGGCTGCAAATCGAGGCGCCTCAGGAACTGCAGACCGTCTCGTTGAGTTGCCGAACCGGGCAAGGCCTGGAAATGCTCAAGGACGCCATCCGCGATCGGGTGTGGGCGGGCGGCATCCAGGCCGAGATGTTGCAGGTGATGATCAACTCCCGTCATCAGGACGCCTTGCGCCGCGCGCGCGAAGGCGCCAGACGCGCGCTGGAGGCATTGCAAAGGGATTTGACCCTCGAACTCGTCGCCATGGACCTGCGCATCGCGGCTGAAGCGGTGGGCGAGATCGTGGGCAAAACCACCACGGAAGATCTGCTCGACTCGATCTTTAAACAGTTTTGCATCGGCAAGTAGCAGTTCGCGTGCGGACTGCTGTAGTGGGCGGCCGCTCCACTTCCAAGATACACCGCCTACTGTAACGTTTGTGGTGCTAAGCAGGTAACCGCGGATAGGGAGGATGGCTGCCGAGGGTCGCTCAATGCTTCGTCTCAGTGCGGAGGGCCATTTCATAACACGCGAGGGCTTCGCTGTAGCGTTCCTGCTGGTTAAACACGGCTCCTTTGCAGAGGTAGGCTTGGGTCAGGCCGCGGTTCAGGGTCAGCGCTTCATCGTAGCTGGCCAAAGCTGCCTCGTAGCGCTGGAGTTTTTCCAAAGCCTGGCCTCGGCGCAGGTACGTCTCAGCGTCCGGCGCTTCCGCGAGCGCTTCGTCGTAACAGGCCAATGCTTCCTCCACCTTATTCAGGCTGAGCAGGACTTGGGCTTTGCCGACCAAGGCCGCCGCATGATCCGCAGGACGTGCCTGCGCGCCTCCGTTGCGCGCCGGCGTCAAACGCCCCTCACCGCCCGGCCCGGATAATTCGGGCCCATCGGATTGGGCGGTTTTTTCCAGCTCCTGGATTCGTTCCTGCAGCCTTTCCACTGTGGCCAGGAGATTTCGCTGCACCGCAGACCCGGTGTTGGCGTTGCCTTGTCCGAGCAACAAGTGTTGGCCGGCGCCGAGCGCAGGCAGCGGGGCCGCGCCAAAAGGGCGGTCTTGGGCGATGGTGGTGGCGATCTCGGCCAGTCGCGTCATGCCATGTGACTGAAACACGGCGGTAAAGACCAGCCCGATCAATCCCAGCCCGATCACACAACCGGCCAGGATCAACATGCTGCGGCTGGAATGCTGCGCATTCTGCCAGTGTTCCTCGCGTTGTTTGGCCAGGGACTGTTCCAACGATTCCAACCGTTGGGCCAGGGCCTCGGCATTGGTGCGGGACTCCTGGCTCGATTCGTGGCGGGCCTGCTCGATGGCCTGCAGGGTCACGTGCAGTTGTTCCTGGAGCTTGAGATAAGTGCGCAGTTGCAACTCGGAATCCGCCCCGGCCACCGCGTTGGTGTTGGTGCCTGGGCCAGGCTTGGGCAACTGTTCTTCCACCGGTTCCGGGTCGGCCCCGTGTAAAAAGCAGCTGCTGCCGATGGTCAGCCAGACCATCACGGCTCCCAGAAAGAATCGAGAGCGAAACATTTCCATAAGTAACGAATGCGCTGAGCTGGCACCCTAGGCAGGAGCGGCGGAAAAGCAACGCGGAAGTTGGAATGCACCCAGCGCGCCTCGTTAGGCCCGCTTGGGTTTCAGGAGGACGTCGCGCAGCAACTGGATGGGCGGCATGCCGTGGCGAAGCATCTCATCATGAAACCGCTTCAGGGTGAAGGCGGTTCCTTCCTGCTTTTGGTAATCGCGGCGCAGTTCCAGGATCTGCAGCTTGCCCAGCGTGTAATAGAGGTATTCCGGGTCGTAGGTACCCCGGCTGGCTTCCTGCCGGGCCGGCTTCTCTTCATAATAACAATTCTCCTGGAAAAACTTGGTGGCTTGATCCACCGACATGCCCTGGCAATGCATCTGGACCGACACGCACAGCCGACAAAGGCGCAGCAACGCTTCGTCTGATTGGGCCAGACGATATTTGGCCGTCTTCAGCGCATCCGACTGCAACAGGCGGGAAGGCATGTTGGGGCCGAAACCCATGTCTAACATCATCTGCTCCGTGTAATGGGCCCAGCCTTCCACGAAGGCATAACTGGAGAAGATCTTCTCCAGCCGACTGGCCGGCGAAGCGTTGAGGCAGAGAAATTGCAGGTAATGTCCCGGATACGCTTCGTGGATCGACACCACGTCCGTGGTGTAATAGTTAAACGCCGTGAGCCATTCCTCCTTTTGCTGTGGGCTCCAGTCTTTTTCAACCGGCGTCACGTAATAATATGCCTCGGTGGCGCGGGTCTCGAACGGACCGGGTGTGTCCATCGAGGCAAAACTGGTTGCCCGATCGAACTGGGGCGTTTCTTCAACGCGCGCGCGCACGTCGGAAGGCACGCCGACGATTTCCCGATCAAGCAGGAACTGCCGGATCGCCTCGAGGTTTTTGCGGGTGTCGGGCAGCAAGCTGTCTTCGGTGGGATGATCTTTCTGGATGTCTTTGAACACCTCGATCGGCTTCTTGGTGGAATCGATCAAACGCGCGGTGGCGGCAAAAACCTCCTGTTCGCGCCGGAGCTCCCTCAGGCCCATCTCCAGGACCTGTTCTGGAGACAGCTCCACCAGTTCGCCTTCGCGCAGCATGCGGATGTATTTTTGGCGGCCGATGGCGAAGCGGTCGTGAGCGCGCGGCAGGCGTTGATCGCGCAGCCAGGTGGCGTAGCTCTGCAATTCGGCGATCGCCCGCTGGTTGGCCGCTTCAAACTGCGAACGCAAAGGTTCTTCGCGGAAGTCCTTCAATGCCGCCGCCAGGTCCTGGCCAAGGAACGTGGCCGATCCTTGCGCCACTTCGATGGCCGTCTCGATAAACGGCCTGGCCAACTCCGCCTCAAGATTAGCCCGGGCCGCCGCGAACACCGCGGGCGCCTCCTGCAGAATCGAGATCACTGAACGGACCCGCTGAGCCAATGGAGCAAAGTCGCGTTTAATGTAAATATTTACGTTCAGCGCTCCCGCATAGGTCATCGGCTGCTGCGTATACGCGTGGCGTCCCTCGAAAGCGAAGATCTCCCGCCGAATCGCCGTCCGCAAAATCTGGAAATCATACCAGCCGCGCCGGGACAGCGCGTTGGTCTCCAATCCGTCCAGACGCCGGTCGAAGGTTTTGAGGCGCGCCAATTCCGCCGTGACCGAGCCCTGGCTCATATCCGTGATGCGCCCGTCATATTCGTGCAGGCCCAAAGCTGTCCCGATCGCTGGGCGCCAGGCCAGGTAACCCTGCACGAACTCATCGGCCAGGGCCTGGAACGGTTCGTCGGCCCGACCCGTCTTGGGATGTTGGGAGGTGGTGCACCCGGTCAGCACCAGCAGAACAACCACGGGAAGCCGGATCAATCTTGCTAAACGCACGCGAGGTGTCTACCCGGAAGCCGGCAGGCAAACAAGCAGCTTCTGGCTTACTGTCCTAATTTGGCTAGGGAAGCATCAGCGCGCGGTAATAACGACGTGGCATGTTGACGCTGGATGGATCGATGAACTCGTAGATGGCCGGGCCCGAATTGGTGGTCAGCAATAGTGTCCAGTCGACGAGGTTCGAGGAGGTTTGCAGAGTGAATCGCATGCTGGGGTGGCCCACCACTCGGATGCGTCCCGGCTGCTGCGAGACCAACCCGATCAGCGAAAGCGCCGAGGGTGTGACCAGGCTGTAATTGAGCCGAAGCGTGCCGTGAGCTCCATTGACTCCGTCGATGACGATGAAATTGGTCTGGCCGGCCTGGGCGCTGATTTGCAGCGCGCTGTCATGGTGGTCGATCCCACCATCGTTGTCGCAGGCCACCAGTTCCAGGCGAGTGGCGTTGGTGGCGGAGCGCCTGAACACAGCCAAGACCGTGTCAAATGAGCTGCCATCGGTGTTGAGGAACAAAGTCCCGCTTTCTTCGGGGACCAAGGAAATCCATTCGGAGGCTCCACCCAGCACCCCGCAAATCAATTCGCCTTCCGTCGTGCTGCCCGTTGTGTTGAAGACCTGCGTGCCGGTGTAGCCGCGGACAATGGAAGCCGCCGCAAATGGGTTTTGTGCTCCCAGGTCGGGGCCGGAACCGCCGCCGGGGGGAGTGCCCAGGTGGAGCGGCGCACTGCTGTTGGCAGCATCGAAGAATTTGTCCACCGCTTGAAGCGGCACAAAACCTGATCCGGTCAGGTTCAGTTGCAGACTCGCGCTGAGACTTTCGATCACATTGGTGCCGTCGCGCACCCGCACCGTATAGTTGCCCAAGTCCGCGTCTGCGGCATTCGGGATGATCAAGGTCGCATTGGTGGCGCCGATCAGCGGCACGCCGTTGAGTAACCATTGATAAAATACGGGCACCACATCGTCGGGATGTTGCTCGTGATGATCCTTGTCCGGGTGCCGGCAATCGTGATGCCCATCTTTGCAGCCAGCCACCGCGCCCACTTGAAAAATGGCGGTTCCTGCCGGTAACACCGTCTGGCTGACGGGTTGATTGGTGATAACGGGCAGCACCACGTCCGTCACGAACAAGTCCCAGCTAAAGGTGAAGTGCCCGGCGTTGTTCCCGAGCCCGTCGACGGCGATTTGGTACGGTAAACCGCCAACGGCGTTGAATCGAACTTCGCTCGTGAAATAGCCCCCGCGATCTTCGTCTGCAGCCAGGACCTCCAGGTTGGTCAGCACGTCGCCCACGTAGACGGCCAGCAGGGTATCGAACGTGCTGCCGACGGTGCGCAACGTGGCAATGCCATTGGCGGGTGGAATCCACGTGTACCAGACTGAGTGTTCGCCGGATTTACCGGCATGAAGCGGTTCGCCGGGCTCGCGCGTGGCGGCGGCATTGGTGAAGGAGATCATGCCGGCTGGACCAAACAACGGAACGCGATCAGCGAAGTTATCGCCGGCCTTGAGTTGGGGCAGGTCCAGGAGCACCAGAGCCGGGTCGCTGGTGATGGCATCCAGTTCGTTCGCCACGACCACCGTGTAAGTGGCCCCGTCGGAAAGCGCGGCACTGCCGATGATGAAACAGACATTGGTGGCATCCGCGACGTTGGCCCCGTTGCGGCGCCATTGGTAAAAGAGCGGTTCCGTTCCAATCGCCTCAACACAGAGCTCGGCCGGTCCGCCGAGCGGCGTGGTGACCCCATGCGGCGGATCCAGGATGATGGGGGGCGTGCGCACCGGAGAGCGCGCGGCTTGTTCGGACGTGCTGCCAGACGCGTCGGTGGCGGTCGCCGTGATGTACTGGCCGGGAAGCGCGCCGAAGGCGAACGTCGCTTCGAAACGCCCGAGGCCGGAGGCGTCGGTTCTCACTTCGGTGCTTCCGATCGGGCTTTGCGCATCCCGTGGATCCCCGGTCGGGGCCAGTTGTTCGAGAAAGAAGTCGATCGTGAACAAAGTAAACGGCGGGCCTTGGAGCGTTCCAGGAATAATCAGTTGAGTAAATCCGTCCGAACGAACTTTGGCCAGGACCGGTGAGTTCTGCAGGCCGTTCGGGCCGCTATCCGGGTCGTCCGGATCGTTCGGGGTGGGGCCGTCGTTGCCCAAGTCGATCGGCAACGCTCCGTTAAAGACGATCCGGTTGCTCAGCACGGTATTGCCCGAGCCAGCCGTGGCATCCAGCCCGACGCCATTGCGCCCGTTAAAGGCGATGAGATTGTCGGGCCCAATCCGATTATCCGACGCCCCGCCCGTAAGGAGAATGCCGTCGAGTCGGTTGCCGATCGGGTTGGTGCCGGTATGATCCGGACCGATGATGTTGCCCGCGATAATATTGTTGCTGGAACCGTCCACCCGAATCCCGAAGGTAAATCCGTACAGAACCAGCCCGCGCACGACGTTTCCGCCGGAGGCCAGTAATAAGCCGTCCACCGCGGGGGCGAGGGCAGCGGCCGCGATTGGCCCTGCAGCCCCTCCGCCTGCCGCTTGCGCCGCTACGCCGTTCAGTTCAACCACCGGACTGCCCGCAAACGTCGGCTGCGATTGGCCATCGATGATCAGGCGATCGCTCACCCCGGGCAGGGCTGAGAGCAGGTGGATGGTGTAGGGCGCCGCTCCCGGGAATCCAAACGCGATCGTGTTGCTGCCCGCCGCCGCGTTGGCGTCTAACATCGCTTGCCGTAATGAGCCGGGACCCGAATCGGCCAGGCTCGTCACCACGATGGTTTGCGGAACGACCCGGACGCGGAAACTGCATTGGCCCAGGTTGCCGGCCGCATCGGTGGCGCGGCACTGCACGAGAGTGTCGCCAACGGCAAAAGCGGCGCCGCTGGGCGGATCGCACACGACCACCGGTGCTGGGTCACAGCTATCCGTCACCGCCGGATCCGAATACGTGACCGCAGCGAATCCGGAATTGGCAGGTTCCTCACGCACGATCAGGTCTCCGGGGCAATCGATCTGAGGCGGCGTCCGGTCCCGGGCAATTAGCCGTTGAGTGCAGGAAGTGCGATGGCCGCACGCATCGGCGGCCTGGTAGGTGCGGGTCACGATCACATCGCCGTCTTGAATGTTCGTCACGTCGCCACCGAACGTCACGACCACCGGCGCCGAACCCGCCAGCACCCGGACCAACGCGGGATCCGGACCGGGCAACTCCGTAATACACGGACGCACCACCTCGTCCGGACACGCGAGCATCGGAAGGGCTTCCACGAACAAGCTGGCGCAGCGCGTTTGTTGGCCGCAACGGCCGCCGATTTCCACGCAGTAAGAGCCCGCATCCGCCGCGTGAACGTCGCGCAGGATCAACGTGGAAGTTTTGGCATCCGGCAACACGCGTCCGTCCTTGCGCCACGTGTAAGCGAGATCACTTCCTGACGCTTGGATGACAAAAGTCACGTCGCTCCCGTCGCAGACCTTCTGGTCGGCGAACGATCCTGCCGCAACCGTCGCGTAAACCGTCACCTCGAAGAAACAGGCGGATTGACTCAGGCCGTCCACGGCGGTGGCTTGCAGGGTGAACGTCCCCGGCGAAGCGGCCACGACTTCAACGGAGGCTTGGTTCGTCGCGCTGACGAAACTAGCCCCGGCCAGATTATTGGTGAGCGTCCAGATGAATCCGGCGACGCTATCGTCGCTGGTAGCGGCGAAGACGTTTGTGGCCAGCGTGCAGATGGAGGTGGGCCCGTTGATGACGCACGTCGGCGGCGAGACCACGGCCAGCGCTTGCAGCGAACGATCCTGGTTGCCGCCGCTGCCATCCAAGTCGATTTTGCGCATGTGATACGCGGATCCCGAAATGTCAGCGGCCGAGAAACCGGCACCCCAGTCTGTTTTGGTGGCGAGATGCCCGCCCCAGGCCATGACCACAGTGTCGGATTCAGCCACGAACTCGATGGCCAGCTGCGAGGCCGCGGCCGCCGAAGTTAACGGTCCTTCCTGCACGTAGCCGGCGTTCGTGATCGCCCCATTCCAAATCGTGAGCACGCGCTCGGCGGCAGGCAGGGCCAGAAAACTTTTCCCGGGTTGCCCTGCAACGGGGCTGTCGGACGAAGACGGAAGCGGCGCTGGAAAAGCCCTCGGCGCGGCGAAGGTTCCGGTCAGACCTGCCAGTGGATCGACGGTCTCTGGGCGATCATGTGCGCCAAATTGGTTGTGCGGCCGCAAGCGCTCATAGTGCGTCAGATAATCGATAGCATGTTTGCCCCCTTGCTGGGTGTCCCATTCGATCACGACCCGATGCGGGCCCAGTGCCAGCCCGGACATCACGAGCCGATACGGCGCGGAGTAGCCTTCGACGTAATGGGAGTTGGCTTGACCGACGTTTCCTTTCACCCAATCAACCGGATCAAGCGGAGCGGTCGGCGTGCCGTTGCGAGCCTGCCACAAATCCGCCTGCGCGGCTGGAGCTGACTGCGCGCCTAGCCAAGGCAGGCAAGCGACCAGGGTGAGCCGCGCCAGGGTGCGACAGTACGACGGCGCACATGGCGCCACGGCAGAGAACTTCATTGACACAGGATAGCCAGCGGACACACCCCTGTTTCTTCAGGTGCCCGGCTGGGCGTGACTTTCAGGGTTTGATCCCGGGGCGCCGTAGATTTACCAACAGGCCGGGTAAAATACAATGTGAATTGCGGAAAAGCGTCTTGATCGCCAAGAGCATAGCCAACGGCGACGGCCGATCGGCGATAGCCAATAGCCGACATAGCCAATAGCCAATAGCGCGATAGCCAATAGCGCGATAGCCACCCGCCGCGATTGGCTCCATTGGCTATTGGCTATATTGGCTATTGGCTATTGACTCCGGCGCGCCAGCAGCCATTTGGCGAGATAATCCGCCACCTCGGCCTTCTGTCGCAGTTCATGAACCTGCTCGGGCAGCGTACAGAAGGCGAAGCCCGGCCCGTAAGCGCGCCCGTTCAGAACACAGGCGTCGGTGCGATTCTCCTGAAGTTGCCGCCACGCCTTGGCCAAGGCTTCCTGGCGGGTGCCGGCCAATTCGTATTTCCACCCGACCAGGACCGCGGCTGGGAAAAGGGCGCGCAAGCCGGAGATGATTTTTTTGGCGGGCTCCAGTTGGAGGGTCAGCCCGCTGACGCGGCTGTCGATTTTGGCGGAGGCCTGGGCTTGGCCATGGGCACCTTCGACTTGTTTGACCTTAAAGTCGCATAAGGCCGCCACATGAAAGAGGGCTTGGATGGAGTGGGACCGGCTGAGTTCCACCAACTGATCTTGGAGATCCTGGTTGGTGGTGAAAGGCAGATGATGAGGGGTATGCAAAGCGCCGGCATAAGTGGCCCCGACGCCTTTGAGGCAAAAGACCTGACACCCGGAGGCAGCCAGGCGGTTGGCGAGCATCACGCCTAATTCGCCTGTGGAAAAGTTGGTGAGCCGGCGGACTTCATCGATGGGTTCGAAGCTGGGTCCGGTGGTGACGATCACCTTCATGCCAGCGCTTCTTCTGCGGCTGACTCCTTGAGTCGCACGACATGAGAATGCAGATGGCGGGCGAGTTCCTTGCGGGAATGAACGTTGTTCTCGAGCTGCGTGAACGAAACGTGCGCGGTGATCCCGTTTTTGGAGAAGAGATTGACCAGATGCGGCGCCAAAGTCATGTCGCCCCAGTAACAAACATCTTCATGCACGTTGCCATCGGGCAGCGAATAATTGATGAAGGCCACGGTCACCGGGTGAGACAGCCGGCTGACCGGTTCGAGCAAGGAAGACTTGAAAGGCAGCACGCGCCGGCCGTCGGAGCTGGTGCCCTCAGGAAACAGGACGACCAACCCGCCGGCCTCGAGCACTTGAGCGACCTCCTGGTTCAAGCGGGCCACATCCGCGCGGCGAGTGCGTTTGACGAAGAGAGTGCCGGAAAGCTGGGCGAACCATCCGAAGACCGGCCAGCGTTTTATTTCGCTTTTGGAGATGAACACCGCCGGGGTGATCGTGCTGATGACCAGGATGTCCAGATAACTGAGATGGTTGCAGACCAGCAAACCCTTCAACGGGATCGGCCCTTGCGTCTTGATCTTCACGTCCAGCACCCGCAAAACGCGCCGGCAAGCCTGTTGCAACCATTGCGCACGCGACCGCAGCAACGGCACCTTGCCTTGGAAAATGACATTGATGATGAAATCCAACAGGGCCAGCGTGACCTCTCCGGCAAACCACACCAACCGGCCTGTGACTCGCGCCGGGTGTTTCAGGAATGCTCGCATCGACTAAAGTTGGTTCGGCGCGCGGCCTTCAGGCATAGCGCTCGCGCACCGCCAACGGCAGCCCTGCCAGATCAATCATGGTCAGAAAATCGATCGTGCCAAACGTCCGGTCCAAAGCCGGCGGCGCACAAATGCCCGCGCCGATATTTAGATAGGCCCGCAGCAGCTTCGGAATCTTGGCGGGTTCAGCCGGCAACTGATCCAGCGGACATTCCCATGACGGCCACGGCTTGGTCCGCCATTCCACCGGTGCCAGATGCTTGCGGCAGAGTTCCGTGTAGGCCGCCGCCCCGACCGCCGGGTCCTGAGACGTAATCGAACTGCACCCGCACAGATACCGGGCCCGATGTTCGGTGGCGTAATCGGCAATCCCTTTCCACAGCAACCCCAGCACCACCATGTTCCGATGCAGCCGAGCCACACAAGCCCGCCCCAACTCCACGATCTCTGCCCGGCGCTCTTCCCAGGGCCGGAAATCAAACTCTTGTTCGCTGTAATAACCCAGCCGCGCCGCCGCGGTGTTGCCCGTCTGCAATCGGTAAGTCCCTACTACCTCGTTGCTAGGCCGATGATATACCAACAGATGATCGCAGACTGCATCAAACGGGTCTGAATCCAGCCCCGTGACGAACGATTCCTGCAAACCTTCCTGTAGCTCGAGGTTAAACACCGAGAACCGCAATGCCTGAGCGGCTCGCACCTCTTCCGCGCTCGTGGCCAGCCGCGCCGCATAAGTCGTGTTCGAACCTACCAGCAACCGCAGAGCCTCAATTGGCGTTTTCATCGTTTGGTTTTCAACCTGGGGCGGTATGCCGCCCGACTGTTCGCTGGATTACCTCGTGTTAACGACGGCTATCCTGCTTATCAGGTCATATGCGGCCGGATATTGCCGGAGAAGGGTTTACGAGGCAACGCTAAGTTTTTGCCATTTTTTGCACGATCCTTCAATTCGAGAACGCCTTGGATGCCTATTGCGCAGCGAAACTAGCCGCTTGAAAACTTGATCTGCTCGCCCCTTCTTTTCAGAATCAAGAACTCTAGCCGGCCCGCTAGTGATGCGCTCAGTGTGTCATCCGATCAGAAGGCCAGGAGCCAACCGCTCGTTCTGCATCGGACTCTTCGGTGCTGCCTCCTCGCGCCGCCGACGGCCAGCGCCGTTCCCCGTTTCCGCCTTCCGCTTTCCGCTTTCCGCTTTTCCCCCGCATCTCTTATTGCAATGGTGTGACGATTCTGTAAAATCGTACCTTCACTTAACCCATGCAACCGGTTGGTTCCTGTCGTTTATGCACCGGTCCCTCCTTTTTTCTGTGGACCGCGCTGGACCCCCCTGAATTGCCTCTATCGGGACCGAAAGGGATTTTGGTCGGAGGATTGCATTTGAGTTAAGCAGTTGTAAAACGCAGGCGATGGACCCC
>DATLUX010000418.1:0-5620 GCA_035577805.1 Verrucomicrobiia bacterium | reverse complement strand
CCATCTGGTTCAGGATCAAGCAAGTCGCGAACGGTGAGCCAGCCACCCCAAACATTCAGACGGAGCCTCTGCCCGTAGCCCACGCCCTTCATTCACAACACGGAGCCCATCACCATGAATGACGTCATCATCATCGGCGGCAGCTTTGCCGGCCTCGCCGCCGCCCTGCAGCTCGGCCGTGCCCGCCGCAAGGTCACCGTTCTCGATACCGGCCTGCCGCGCAATCGCTTCGCGGGCCACTCGCATGGCCTGCTCGGCCACGATCACAAGCCACCGCTGGACATCCTGGCCGAGGCGCGGCAGCAGCTGGCGCGTTATCCCACGACCAGGCTGGTCAGTGCCCGGGCCGACAGCGTCTCCGGGGCCATCGACGATTTCTCCGTTCTCACTGGCGATGGTGAAAGCCTTGGGGCGCGCCGTCTGATCCTGAGCTATGGCGTCGCCGATCAGATGCCTGATGTTCCGGGCTTTGCCGAAGGCTGGGGCACGTCCATCGTGCCCTGCCCCTATTGCGACGGCTTTGAAGTCGCCGGCCAGCATTGGGGCCTCGTCTGGTCCGGCCCGCAGTCGCACAATTATGTCAGGCTGTACCACGATTGGACCGACACGTTGACGGTCTTCGCCGATGGTCACGAAATTCCACCGGATATCCGGGCCGATCTGGCGCACCGCAATATACCTGTCGTCGATGGCCGGATCACCGAAATCGCCCATCACGGGGGCCATAATGCCACCGTCAAGCTCGATACCGGCCCCAATGTCCCGGTCGACATCCTGTTCGCGCATCCGCGCAACAAGCCATCCGCAAGCCTGCATGAATCACTGGGCCTCGCCACGGTCGATACGCCCCTCGGCATCGCCCTCAAGGTCGACGAGCGCCGCGAAACCAGCATGCCCGGCATTTACGCCGCCGGCGACCTCGCCAACCCCCTCATGGCCTCGGTCACCACAGCATCATCGCACGGCGCGATGGCGGGCATCTTCGCCCAGCAGTCGATGCTGGTTTGAGAGCACAGATTCAGAGCAAATTTATCTTTTTCTTGGTCGACGGATAAAGGAGGGAAGCAAGCGTGTTCTGCGACGAGTCGACGGAGCTGTGTGGTGGCGTTGGGATTTGCCCCCCGCGAGCAGCATGAGCGCCGCCAGTGAGTTTTCACGGAAGTGGATCACGGTACTTGACGCGAAAGCCGGCTTTCTCGTCGCCATCAATGGCGCGTTGCTTGCCTTCGTGTGGACGGGCGCAAAGTTGCCCGACAGCACGCTGCATTGGGTGAAGGCGTTCGTCTATGTCTCCTCGGGCCTCGCGCTGATATCGCTTTTGCTAGCAGTTTCGGTTGTATTTCCCCGGATCAAGCTTGAAACGAAGCCTTCAGTCGAGCCGGTCACGTTGACTTCTTCAGGGCGATGTTCGCAATGATCGGCAACGCGACAAATTAAACACTGTGGCGAGCGTCCGCTAAGGAAACGCTGATCAATGGACCAACTGCTCAAGTTGCAGGCGAAATGGCGTCGAATTTTCCAGATGACGAAGCGAATCGACGCTCAATGCGGTGGACTGGACGCCTAAACGAGCCTCCCTGCTCGCATTTTTCATACGCATGACGGATTGTTCCCATGGACTGATCGCAAAAGATTTCGCGCAATCACCAGATTCGCCAGAGCGAACAGGCTGAACAGTTGCGCGGTGTTCCTGGCCAAGCCCTTGTATCGCGTCTTGCGATGGTGAAACAGGTTCTTGACAATATGGAACGGATGCTCAACCCGCGACCGGATCTGCGCCTTGGTTCGCTCGACCGCGATCACCAAGTCCTTCAGCGCTCCCTCCTGCATCGCCTTGATCTTTCCCCGCTTGGCAGCGACGTGCCACTTCACGGTCTTGCCCGCCATTTCCTCGCGCTTGTCTACGCCAATGTAGCCCGCATCGGCGAACGCCTGCTCCTCATGTCCGTGCAGCAGGGCATGCGCTTGCGATACATCCGACACGTTGGCCGACGTGCCAACCACACTGTGGATGAGGCCCGAATCGGCATCGACGCCAATGTGGGCTTTCATCCCAAAATGCCATTCGTTTCCCTTCTTCGTTTGATGCATTTCCGGGTCACGACTCTTTCCGGCGTTCTTGGTCGACGGCGGCGCTTCAATGATCGTCGCGTCAACCAGCGTGCCTTCCTTCATCATCAGCCCACGCTCGCACAGCGAGATGCCGATCTCGTCGAACAGCTTCCGTGTCAGTTCGTGTTCGATCAGCAGGCGCCGGAACTTCAAGAGCGTGGTCGCATCAGGCACGTTCTCGACTGCCAGATCGATGCCGGCGAAGGCTCGCAGCGCGATGCTGTCATACAGGGCGTCTTCCAGTCCTTCGTCCGACAGGCCGTACCACTGTTGCAAGAAGTAGATTCGCAGCATTCGCTCCAGGCCAATCGGTGGCCGGCCTCGCGAGCCCTTCGGATAGTGCGGCTCGATCGTCGACAGCAAGCGCTGCCACGGAACTACCTTCTCCATCTCGGCGAGGAAGCGTTGGCGCCGCGTCACTCGTTTCTTGCCTGCAATTTCCGCTTCCGCGAAGCCGATCTGCCTCTTCATCATCGTGAGTCTGTTCCGTGAGCTGCCTTCTACAACGTCCTCAGTTACGCCTGCGATGACCTCCGAACTGAATAAATCAGCGTTTCCCTAAGCAGATAGGACAGGACATTTAAATGCCCGCTCGGCAGCGCGCGCGAACGGCCGGAGATGGCCGCCTCCTGCCTGATGCGTCCTCGCCGTATGCATTTCGGATAGACACGGTTCAGGGCCCACCGCGCGATACGACCGGGGACAATCCGGGTGCACCCAACTATCAAGTCAATCGCTGTTTGCGCCGTAAATCAGGGGGCGCCCATCCCACCGGCGGCCCGCAAAGCAATATCAACCTGCGGCTCACCATGTCATGTACGACCCTTGTCCTCGAAACGATTCTCGCGACGCCCGCGCGCGGACAGCATCGCGTCACCCCGTCCATCCGCGCGGCGCTGCTCTCAACATTGTTCGATAACGTATGGCCGCTGTTCATGTCGGGAGTCGCCAGCGGTTTCGTTGCCCTGGTCGCATTTGTTCGCCTGCATCAGCTGTGGGCGGTGGCATGGCTCGTCGCCGACCTCTGCGTAATCTGCGCGCGGATCGGCATCGCACGAGTCTATGCAGTACGCAGTCGCGCCGCCACGCTACCACCCGGCCCATGGGCCAGCTTCTACGGGCCAGCGGCGCTGGTCACCTCCCTCCTGCTCGGCATGGGCACGATGAAGTGCATCATGTCGCCGGATGCCGAATTGGCATCACTCGCCATCATGGTGACCGCCGGCATTCTGGGCGGCGTCGCGTCGCGTAACGCTGCCCTGCCCCGTCTGGCCATCGCACAGATTTGCCTGGGCACGCTCCCCATAGGGCTTGGCGCACTGCTCGCGTCTCGCAGTGGTTCATGGATTCTCATGCTTCCGCTGGTCGTGTATGTCGCCGCGATGCTCTCCATTGTGCTGCGTCACTATGACGGGCTGGTGGCCCTGATGTGCGCCGAACAGAAGCATGCGGAGCTCGCCGCCCGCTTTGACGCCGCGCTGGCTCACATGCCACATGGCCTGTGCACCCTCGATGCAGAGGGCAAGGTAGTCATCGCGAACCGGCGAACGGCAGAGCTGTTCGGTGCGACCGTCGAAAGATTGAAACTTAATGTGCCCCTGCCCGAATTCATCGGACACGTGGGGCTTGCGCCGTTTGGCGACACGCTCAGACAGCAGCTGGTCGAGCGCTGTACCGCCTGGCTGGACGGCGAGTGCAGTCCGCTTGATCTTGAGCTTCGCGACGGTCGCCAGCTCGAGATGACCCGCAATCCGGTGTCGGACGGCAGCGCTGTCATCGTCATCGAGGATGTCACTGAACGCCGCGAATCCGAAGCGGAAATCCTGCATCTGGCACGCCATGACCCGCTGACGGGTCTGTGCAACCGGCGCCACCTGCGCGACCGGCTCGAGGAACTGCTATCGCGCCAAACGACAGACCACGCTCCGCCCGTCGGGGTGATGTACGTTGACCTGGATGGTTTCAAAAAAGTGAACGACACGCTTGGGCACCATGCCGGCGACGAGGTGCTGACAATGGTGGCCGAACGCCTGGCAACAATTCTCCGTCGCGACGACCAGGTGGCCCGCGTCGGTGGCGACGAGTTCCTCGTTGTTCCCGGGAAGGCTACAGCGGTCGCCAGCGCCGCGCTGGCCCGGCGCATCATTGCGCAGTTGTCCTTTCCCTACCTGCTGTCGACCGGAACCACAGCAAAAATCGGCGCCAGTGTAGGCATTGCCTTTTCAAACAGGGATGATTCCTTTGAACTGCTGATGAAACGTGCTGACACCGCGTTGTACGAGGCAAAGGGGGCGGGCAAGGGAACGTTTTGTTTTTCCATCATGGACCCGGCGGCGACCAGGGGCACCGCTGATCCGGCGCCCCGGCCGTCAGGGCGCGGGCGTCCCACATCCTGAAGCAGCGGATCTCCCCATCCCCGTCCCTCGCGAAGGAACATCTACGCGATCGCGCCATCATCACGGTCTTTGGGTAACCCGGAAACCACCTAACAGCTCCTGCCCAGAATATCGCCTGGCGCCCCCTACCGGATATGGCGTCCTTGCCTGCGGAATCACGACGCTTTTGCCAACCGTGAGGCCGGTCAAGCTGAAGTTCTCGTAGAACTCAACGCCATCCGTACATCTACCAGGACGTGAAGAACGTAAAGGCAAACGACGCGTCGCTGAACAACTGGCCGGTCGACATTTCTCGCCCTCGCCAGATGGCGTCGCTGTGGACCGACTGGACATGGCATACAGGAGGGCTCGCCGGCTTCGGATTGGGAGGCGGGATTCGCTACCAGAGCACGTCCGCGGGTGCGCTGGACAACTCGCTGACGGTTGCAAGCTATACGTTGTACGACGTGGCACTGCACTATCAGACCCGTAGCTGGCGTTTCATGCTGAACGCGGCTAACCTGTTCGACCGCCACTACATCGGCGGCTGCCAATCTTACTCGGTCTGCGCATTCGGCAACGGGCGAACCTTGCTAGCCAACGCGAAATATACATGGTGACGGCGAATTCCCGATGGGAGCGTAAAAAAGCCTTGGGGTATGTTGGATCATGAGGCTAGAACTGGATGACTCAAGACCACCAGGGCCGCGCCATGAAACGGATCGTTCGCGTCGAAACAATTACGGACTGGGGGAAATCGATTCCCTCGAGCTCTGCCATTTTGCGGGCTTTGTCCCAGTACGGCTCGGGGAGTCATGTTGATCGGTATGCAAAGTACGCTTATGTTGCCAGTCCGTAGAATTGATCGGCGGCGAAAAGATGGGTTCCGCGAGCACGCTTCATCTGCCCTTTGGCGATCATGCGGATGACTTCGATGCCGCCCAGCAGAATCCAGGCGCAGCGAAAAGTCTTGAACCGCAGCATGGGTCGGGTGCGCCGCTTGATCGCCCGACGGTCCTGCTCGACTATGTTGTTGAGATATATGGTCTGGCGGATCTTGATAGGCGTTTCACGATCAGAATTGATTGCTTCGAGCGCGCGAGATTGGCACCGCTTTTGTCGACACCGTCTCG
>DATLUX010000417.1:0-24929 GCA_035577805.1 Verrucomicrobiia bacterium | reverse complement strand
CGGTCCCGGCCGGGTTGCTTTTCCAGAACCTGCCGGTCATCTGGGCGAGCACCGGGCAGGCCATGAGCCGGCTCAGCCAACTCGTGCTCCGATCGCTGCCGCCGGCCGGAGCGTACGTGATGAGCGACGATTCATTCCGTCTCAATGCTCTGCAATACGAACTGCGCAAGTCCCGGCCCGATCATAAATATGTCCTGGTCGATACCTCGCAGTTGGTCGCCTCCGGTTACCACAGTTACCTGCAGAAGAAGTACCCGGCGCAATGGCCCGCCTTTCAACGTCCGGCCGATCCCAAAGCCCTCATGGATCCGGTCACGCTGATCGAATTGCTGGGGCAACTCACCCAACGCGGCCAGGTGTTTTATCTCCATCCGAGCTTCGGTTATTATTTTGAAGCGTTCTACGCTCAACCGCGCGGTCTGCTCTATGAACTCAAGGGCTATTCGGACCGGGACCGCGTCGGTCCACCGCCTCTGAGCAAAGAAGAGATCCAAACCGAAGATCGCTTTTGGCAATCGATCCAGCCCACGGAACTGGATCCGCTTATTCGCAAGGCGCCGCCCTTCCGCAAGCCCAGCAAACAGCGGCCGCAACCCCGGACGCTCCAGAGCTATCTGGGCGAACTCTATTCGCGGGCCATCGACGAAGTCGGCGTGCAAATCCAACGGTCGGGAGATTTCGTTCGAGCCGCCCGTTGTTTTGACCTCGCCGCCAAATTGAATCCCTCCAATCCCACGGCCGTTCTGAATGCGGACTTCAACAAGATCTACCAGGACAAGGGCCGGGCCAGTACCAACCTCAGCCTGGCCGCCAAGGAACGCCTGGAAGCCTATGGCAATCGCTGGGATCGCATTCTCATTTTCAACGGGCCGGTCGACGAACCCAACGCCTGCCTGTATGTCGCGGAAACCTTCCAGCGCGGGCGTAACTTTCGCCAGGCCGCCGTGAACCTTGAGCGCAGTTTGTTTTTCGAACCGGATAATCGGCCGGTGCGCTTGAACTTCATGCTGACCCTGGTCAAGGCCCAACTCCCGGAGGTGGCCTTGCAACAACTGGCCGAGTTCCGGCGCCTGAACCCTGAATCCAACCTCAGGGAAGACGAACTGATCGACCTGGTGACGATCGAGGCCTGGGCCCGCGTCGCCAAGGAGGATGTGCCCGCAGCCGAACAGTTGCTGACGGCCGCGCAGCAAAAGTATCCCAAGGCTTCCGCGCCCTGGGACGCCTTGAGCGACATCTATCTGACCCGGGGCGACGCCACCAATGCGTTGCGCGTGCTGGAAAAGCAGCTGCAGGTTCAGCCGGAGAGCGTGCGGGCGCTGTCCAAATACGGCGGCTTGAAACTGAGCCTCGCCCAGGCCAATGAGGCCATCGTCTATCTGGATCGCGCTCTGCGCCTTTCTCCGAAGGACGAGCCCAGTCTCCTGAACCGGGCGCTGGCCAATCTGACTTTGGATCGGCTCGACGAGGCTTTGCAGGACCTGCTGACCTTGGAAGGCGGCGGACGTTCCACTTACAATCTGCAGGCCCTTCATCTCATCGCCGAGACCTACTGGCGCAAACGCGATACCAAAGGCGCCATCCTTTACTACGAGAAATTCCTCGCCGCGGCGCCGGATGGCCTCATCGAAGGCCCCCCGGCCCGCGAACGCTTGCGGCTCCTGCGCAACGGGAGCGCTTTCCGAAATTGATCATCCATGCGGGTCACGCATGTCATCACACGCTTGATCGTGGGTGGCGCGCAGGAGAACACCGTCGATTCCGTTCTGGGCCTGCGCGCCCGCCACGCTCTGGATGTGGACCTGATCTCCGGCCCCACCGACGGGCCGGAAGGCTCGCTGGAATCTGCCTTTGCGTCCTGCCCTCAGCTTCTGGCCATTGCTCCGCGCCTGCGCCGGGCCGTTCATCCCTTGAACGATGGGCGCGCGTTAGGTGAACTGACCCGTCTGCTGCGCGCGCGTCGGCCCGACCTGGTTCATACTCATAGCGGGAAAGCGGGTGTCCTCGGCCGCCTGGCCGCGCGGCGGGCCGCTGTTCCGATCATCGTGCACACCGTGCACGGGCCTTCCTTCGGGCCTTTCCAGGGTGCCCTGGCCAACCTGTTGTTTCGACAGGCCGAACGGTATGCAGCGAAATTCACCACCCACTTCGTGACCGTCGCTCAGGCCATGACCCGTCAATATCTGGCGGCAGGCATCGGACGGCCCGAGCAGTTCACCTTTGTGCCGAGCGGATTCGCGCTGGGCCCCTTCCTGGCCGCGGGCCCGGATCCGAAAGTCCGCGGGCGCTTCGGTTTTGCCGCCCATCATTTCGTGGTGGCCAAGCTGGCGCGTCTGGCGCCGCTCAAAGGACAGGAGGAACTGCTCGAGATCGCTCCCGCGCTTCTGCAGCGTCAGCCGCACATCCGTTTTCTCTTGATTGGCGACGGCCCCAACCGATCTCACCTCGAGCAGGCCATTCGGAAGCAGGGCCTGGAAAAATTCTTCGCCCTGACCGGCCTGGTGGCTCCGGCCGACATCCCGGTGATCCTTGGATCGGTGGACGCGGTGGTTCATTTGTCACGCCGCGAAGGATTGCCTCGCGCCCTCGCTCAGGCGCTTGCGGCCGGCAAACCAGTAGTGGCCTACGATTGCGACGGCGCCGGCGAAGTTTGTCTTCCGGGGGAAACCGGATTCCTGGTGGCGCCTGGTGATCACGCTGCCTTGGTCCGCGGCCTCAGCGAACTGGCCGAACACCCCGACCTCATCCAACGCTTCGGCCAGCGTGGCCGCGAACTGGTTCGAGCCGGTTTCTCCGTTGAGCGCATGGTGGATGAGCTCTACGCGCTCTATCTACGTCTGGCCCAAAAAACGATCCCATGAGGCCTCGGGGGAAAAGCGGAAAGCGGCCTGCAAAAGCAGATGGAGGCTCTCCATGAACCGACCCTCACGTAGCAGCCGACGTCAGGAGGCTTGCCCTGAGCTTGTCGAATAGGCTCACTCTATCCCAACGCGCTCTCCGGGAAAAAGATCAGCGCCCTTCGACAGGCTCAGGGTGTACCTCGTTACCTCGGCTGCTACGCGCCTCCCAGCGCAGCCATTTCCGGATTTGCTTTGCGGCAGCCGCGGTTACTCTGGGCTCATGCACCGTTGCCTTCCTTGGTTGGTCGCGTTTGGCATCTCGGCTCACGCCCAGGCGGCGACCAACCTGTGGCTCGATGATCAATTCGAGCTGCCGCCCGGATTCCGGATCTATCGGGCGGCCGGCCCGGAACTATCCGGCGGAAGTTATGCGCTCACCGTGGATGGAGAAGGACGCTTGTTGGTTGGGGATGGCACCGCCGTGCGGCGGCTGACGGATCGCGATGGTGATGGCGTGTTTGATCGATTCGAAGTCATCGCCACGGGACTGGGCGTGCGTGGGCCGCAAGGTTTGTTGGTTTACGGCGACGACCTGTATGCGGTGGGCGGAGACGGCCTGCAACACTTCAGCGGATACCGGTCAGGCGGCCTTCTGCAACACCGAGGCCGGCTGGGAAACCGCTTGCGGACGGGCGGCGACCATGATGCGCACAGCCTGTTGCGCGGGCACGACGGTTGGATCCATCTCATGGCGGGCAATGGATCGGGGCTGACAAACCGCCAGCACATCACAGAAGCCAGTTCTCCGGCATTGTTTGAACGCGAAGCATCCATCTTTCGCATCTCGCGCGATGGGACACGCTGGGAATGTCTGGCTTCTGGAGGCCGCAACCCGCCCAACCTGGGCTTAAACGAAACGGGCGACTGGTTCAGCTTTGATAGCGACATGGAATGGCATGTCGGGCTCCCCTGGTACCGGCCGGTTCGCCTCAATCATTGGGTGCTCGGCGGCGACCAGGGTTGGCAGGAAGTGGGCGCGTACCCGCCCTATTTCATTGATAATTTGCCCGGCATTCTCGAGGTCGGGCGTGGTTCTCCGGACTGGGGGGTCTTTTACGAACACACGCAATTGCCCGAATCTTATCGCGACGCGTTTTTAGTGTGCGATTACCGCTGGAAACGCGAATCCGACGATCGTTACGCAACCACGGGAAGGTTGGTGGCCTTTTTTCTGCACCGCCAGGGCAGCAGTTGGGCGGCTACGATGCAGACTCTGGCCCGGCCCCGCCCAGGCGCCCGTGATCCCCAAGGACGTCCCATCCAATTCGCCCTGGTCGACATCGCCGTGGCGGCCGATGGCAGTTTATTGCTTTCGGACCATAACCAGGGCATCTGGCGAATTTGTTATGCGCCGAACACCGCGGCGGACGCGGCCCCTCCACCAGCCATCACGCCCTGGCCTGAACCCAATCCTTCCAGTGTGCTGTCAACGTTGCTCACGCTCCCGCAACCCGGGGCAGAACGAACCCGCTTGCGCGAAGAGGAACTCATCCACCGTTTGGGACCGACGGCGGCCGGTGTGCTGCAACGCAGCGCGCTGGACTCGCGCCGCCCGTTGCCGGAACGATTACGGGCCGTTCGCCTGTTGTCCCCGCAGTTCGCTGAGCTGCCGGCCGGGTTTATCCAGGCGCTGTCTAAGCAACGCACGGTGGAATTACGAGCTCAGGCGGCCACGCTGCTGGGCTGGCGCGGCGGTGAAGAGAGCGTTCTCCAGCTGCTTGGATTACTTAACGACCAGGATCCATTCGTCCGCCGGCGCGCGGCCGAGGCCCTGGTCCGTCTGGCTTCGCCGAGTGCGACCGGAAAACTCATCGCGCGCCTCGAGGATCCCGACCGATTAGTGCGCTACGTCGTCATGCTGGCACTGGCGCATCGACCGACCGCGGAGTGGTTTGATCTGGTGGTCCGGCGAGGCTCGCCGCAACCGAGAATGCGCGCGTTAACCGCCGCTTATCTCCGGCAGGAGCCCGCCTCGCCTGAGCAAACGCGCCAAGTTGTGCGCGCGTTATTGCCAGTGATCCCAGCCGCCTCGGACGCAGCGAAAGCCAACGCGAGTTCGCCAGTGAATCGGCAGGGCGCGGGCGAGACGCAGCCATTAGGCGTTTCACCGGCGATATCGCACGAAGACCAGTTGGACCTGCTTCGTGTGCTTGGTTTATTTCGACAAGCCATCTCGGCGGACGCGGCTTTGCGCGATGCCGTTCATCGGTTTCTCCAGCACGATTTTGTCGATGGCGACCGCCAGATCCGGTGGGAGCAAACCCGGCTCCTGGGCGTCTACGGCGTCGAGCAGGGGTTTCCGATTTTGTTGCGCGCGTTGGAGCAGGAACGCGATCCGGTCACCCAGTTTCATCTGGCGGAGAGCCTGGCCGATTTGCGCGCCGGTTGGACACCGGACGAGGAGCGGCGCGCGCTCGACTGGTTCCTGGGCACGCAACACGGCTGGTTCAATGAGTTTTCCGGCAAAGGGGTGCAGTTTCCTGAGTTTTGGGCCACCGTTCTCACCGAGTTCAGCGCGCATCATGGCCCGGCGTTGCTGCAACAGTCCGCGCGGCTGGATTGGACCGGACTGCTGGGCGGCGTGGCGTTGGAGGCCATGGCGGCGCGTTCACCTGATGGTGCTGAACTGATTCAACTCTACACAACACAATCCGCGGCCCCGGTGCGGCTCCGGATCCTGCAAGCGCTTCGCCCTGCACGCAGTGAAAAACTCACTCGATTGCTGCAGTCCGAGCATGACCGCATTGACGGCACCACGCGCGCCGGAAGCGACCTCCACGGCGCCATCCTCCAATACTGGGCGGCGCACCCCGACGAGGTGAACCGACCCTTTCTCATCTATGAAGGGTTATTGCACGAAGATGCGCAGGTCGTGCGCGCTGCCGCCCACACGCTGTGCGCTGATGCCCCTGCCCTGCGCCGCACGCTGGACCGCAACCTCACCGCCAGCAGCAAACCCGCCAGCCACACCCCGGCAGACTTGGCGACAGACTTAATCCGCCGCATGCAGGAACGCCCCGATCTGTTCGCGGCGCTCGAGCAAGTCCTGGCCAACTGGAGCGAAAAACCCAGAGCCGGCTACCAACCCAGCGCGGAGCTGAAACATCGTGTTGAGGACCTCACCCGCACCGCTGCGCTCGAACACTGGCGCGCCTGGTACCAAAATCGATTCGGCACGCCCTTTTCTACAAAAAGCCCGGCCGCGGCCTCGCCCAAAACCGACGCCGAGATTCACCAGTTCCTGCTTGGGGATGCCGGGCGCGGCGGCGATGCAACGCGCGGTGCGAAAATCTATGAAACATTGCAATGCCAGACCTGCCATGGAGGCGGCGTTGCCCCCGGACGGGAAGGCCGCTTGTTCGGTCCGGACTTGGCCGGGGTGACACGGCGCTTGACGCGAATGGAACTGGCCGATTCGCTGGTCTACCCATCCAAACAAATCGCCGACCGCTTCAAAGGGAGTGAAGTGACTTTGAAAGACGGCGGTTCAGTGACCGGTTTTATCACCGAACAAACAGCCGACAGCATCACCATCGCCGAACACGAACAAGTGCGGCGGTTGCCGCGGTCCTCCATTCAAAACGTAGCGCCGTTGAGCACGTCCCTCATGCCTGATTCATTGCTGAACCGTCTGTCGTGGGAGGAACTGCGAGATCTGATCAGCTTTCTGGAAAGCAGGTAGACTTCGGACGGTGTTGAGCTTTCGAGACAAGCACGACGTTCCAGCACAACCCGAAGGGTTGTCAGGGAGTAGCCGGGGGTTGAGTAAGAGTAAGGAGTAAGAGTCGGAAACTGGATTCGTTTCACACCGTTCTTACTCTTACTCCTTACTCTTACTCCTTACTCCTCCTCAACCCCCGGCTACTGACTGGCAACCCTTCGAGTTGCGCCGGATGTTTGACTTGAATTATTTCCTTGGGCTCGTTCTCAACCAACTGCTGTGCTCACGGCGCGGTGCGATAAAACCGCGGCGCAACCGTGCTGCCGGAGGTCGGGTCGGTGAAGCTGGTGCGTCCAGTGACATTGGTCAGCGTCACCAACGGCGACCAAGCGTTCAAGTTCGCAGAGTATTGGACTTGGAATCTCTTTCCTGGCGGGCCCCAGGCGGTGGCGTGGAACCGCCCGAGGGCGTCAATTCCTGCGTTCACCAAGCGCGGCGCCCGGTCATCGTCCAGCACCCGCGCTTGCGCTTCCGAGCGATCCCCCAGGCTGGCCCCGAACGCGTTCAACAAACGCACCTGGATGGTTTCATCGTCTTCGCTGATATCATCGTTGATCAGGTTGATCAAAATGTCGGCGTTCGTCATCCCAGGAAAAAAGGACAACGTGCCGTTCACCGCGATATAATCCGATCCAGGCGACGCGGTTCCGCCTGCCACCGAGTAATTCACGCGCACTTCCTGACCAAACGGTTTGCTCAACCAGACGCTGACCGTCCCCAGCGTGTTCTCGAAAGCCTCGAACACATCCGCACTGAAATAAACGACCGGATTGTCATCGTCGAGGATTGTCAACTGCGCGGACGTGGGCGGGACGGCGATGGCATTAGTGACTCCGGTAAGAAAGACGGTGAGGGATTCGGTCGGTTCATCGGTATGATCATCCAGCAGCGGCACGCTGAAGGCGCGCGTGGTTTGGCCGGGCTCGAAGGTCAGCACGCCTTGCACGGGCAGGTAATCCACTCCTGGAGTGGCGCCGCCAGTGCCGTTGGTCGAAACGCCGTAGCCGACCGTGACCGTTTGGCCGGACGCGGCGCTTAATTGCACGGTGATGAGGGCTGACCCGTTGCCTTCGGAGGCGCTGAAGTTGGTGTTGGAAAGAAACACACTGGGCAGTTCGTCGTCGCCAATTGTCAACAAACCAGGCGGGCCCACCACGAGGTTAGTGGGATCGCTGAAGTTCAACACAATGGTCTCGTTCAACTCCACCAGGTTATCGACGAGAATGGGCACCGGGAAGGAGGCATTCGTCGCCCCTGGGCTAAACACCAAAAGCCCGGCGCGCGCCGTGTAGTCCAAGCCGGCGGTGGCGGTGCCGTCGGCGGTGGCATAACGCACCGAGGCGTTCAGGAGCGACGGATGATCGAGGATCACCCGGACGGTGGCTTCGCCCGCGTTTTCATTGACGGTGAGGTTGACAAAACGAGCCACGGGCGGGCCGGTGGTATCGAGTTGAATGGAAGCCGCTGCCGTCGCCGAAGTGTTCTGAGCCGCGTCGCGGAATTGCGCGTAAACGGTGCGAGCCCCGTTGCCGCCCAACAAATTCCAGGCGCGGTTCGTGGCATAGGGTTCCCACGCGGCCCAATTGGTGGTGTTGTTGGCCAAACGCATGTCCTGCACCACGCCGCTGTTATCAGCAGCCAGTAAGGTGACGGTGACCAACTCATTCGTCGCCAGAGCCGCCCCGCCATTGATCCGATTGGTGCCGGAAGGCGGGAGCGTATCCGTAACAATGACCTGGTTGGTCATGGAACCTCCCACCGTCAGCGTGGCCGTATAACGGCCGAAGGTGTTGTAACGATAAAACGGGCTGCGTCGCGTGCTCGTGCCCAGACCAGCGCCAAAGCTCCAGGCAGCTGAACCGCCTCCCAACGACATATCGATAAACGCCACCGTAAACGGCGCGTTGCCGATTGGGGTGGATACCGCAAAGATCGCCTGGGACTCGGCGTCATCGGCAGTCCAGGCCCCGCTGGAGGGCTGATAACCGCGCGCGAAAAAGTCGCTGGCTGTGCTCCAGGTGACGGTCGAGCCAAGGATGGCCAGGTCGGTGGTGTAACCGCTGTTGACACTCGAGTTCATCCATTGGCCGCGTAATGGGTCGTAGACCCGCAGATAGACGGTGGGATTTGAGCTCCAGGCCACGACGCCATTGACAGTACGCAAATCGAACGCCGTTCCCGCCACGGTGCCGCTGCGCCACGCGGCGCGGGAAGGATCATAGGCGTAATAATTCACCGAACTGCTGGTGGCCCAGGCCACCACGCAATCCCGATTGAGTGAATCGGCGCTCGGGCCCGGCCCGCTGCCCGCCATCCAATTGCCCTGGATCACATCGTAAACGCGAAAGTACACGCTGTTGGCTGTGCTCCAGACGACGACCCCATCGTTGGCTTGCAAACCGTTGGCGGTTCCAGAGGCCAAGGATCCGCCGCGCCACATTCCTCGAAGCCAATCGTAGGCGCGGTAATACACGGTGGCGCCGCTGCTCCAGGTCACGATCCCTTGGATGGTCGATAGATCGTAGGTCAACCCCACCGTGTCAGCTTGGCCCACCCATCCCCCCTTCACCGGATCATACGTATAATAATAGATCGTGGTTCCACTGCTCCAAGCCACGACGCCATGTACGATCACCCGGTCCTGCGATGGGCCCGACGCCACGTTGGTCGAGTGGATCTGCCCTTGCCCATCCAACACACTAAGCAGGACCGTCGACGGCGAGGCCTGGACCGTCACTTGTTGGAATGGAGCCGAATAATCGAAGACTGCGGCTTGTGCCGGAATGACCTCGCCGGCCAACAGCATCAACAGGCCAAGCAAACCGATCCACCGACGCAGAACCTCAAAGCGAAAGCGCCCGCGAATGGTTCGCAAACAGCCGCGGGTTTGGCGCACATCGTTCATTCGGAAAGGGGCAGATCGATACATGAGATCGGAGCTCGAAGCAAGGGGCGGTGATCGGATCGGACCGATCGGACCGTCACCATCTCGTAGGAGCCGACGTAAGAAGGCTCATTCTTCTGAGCTTCTTGTGGCGGTCATGGACGTCCATAGACCGCCGCCACAGCACTTAGGACACTAAACGTAAACGCGCACAACTGCCAAGCGGCTGGTGCGAAACCTCTTACGAGGCAAGGCCTCGACTGCGCCGACGTCCCCGCCTCGCGCAAGAATTCAACTGCCCTTACGGATACAGACAGAGGCTCCTGATCGGCGGCGAGAGCGCTTCCCTGTGCCAAGTAACGACCACATGACATCGAGACGACAACGGCGTGACAGCAAAAATCTTGGCAATCGAGGAAATCATGGTATGGATAATTCCAACCCTGACAACATGTCGTGCCGATCGAAGTCTTCGTCGTATCGACTCCCGGTGCGGAGTCTGATTTTTGTCCTTATCCTCCTAAGCCTTACTCCGACCAGCCGCCTGATTGGGCAGGTCAACGGTGTTTATCGTGAGGTTTATTTCAATATTGGCGCGGGTGTCACCATTAACGATCTCACGACCGCGGCGATTTATCCCAACAGCCCTTCGTCGACCGGTTACTTGACCAGCTTTGAGGCGCCCATTGATGTGGCAGATAATTACGGTCAGCGTTGCCGGGCGTTACTCTTGCCGCCAGTCACCGGCAACTACGTGCTCTGGGTTTCGAGTGATGACGCCTCGGATCTTTATCTAAGTTCCACCGAAAATCCGGCCAACAAAACGCGCATTGCCTTTGTTTCGGCGTGGACCTCCCCCCGCGAATGGAGCAAGGAAGCCAACCAGCAATCCGCACCGATCGCATTGCAGGGTGCATCGCGTTATTACATCGAAGCCCTCATGAAAGAGGGCGGAGGCGGTGATAACCTCGCCGTGCGCTGGCAGCTGCCCGGGGGCGCCATCGAAGAACCGATCCCCGCTTCGCGCCTGATTGCTTTCACCGGTGTGGCAACGCAACCGCCGGTTCTAAGCCTGCAGCCGGCCAATGTCTCGGTGACCGAAGGTGGTTCCGCCGTCTTCCAAGTTACGGCAAGCAACGGCGATCCGGTCACTTACCAGTGGCAACGCGGCGGCGTGAATATCTCCGGAGCGACCAGCCCCAGATACACCCTCGGCCCGGTGGCCATGTCCGATAGCAGCGCCCAGTTCCGCTGCGTCCTCAACAACGGCGCCGGTCCCACCACCAGTACGACCGCGACGTTGACGGTCACCGCGGACAACATCAAGCCGACGATCGTCAGCGCTCAGAATGTGGGTTCCACGCAGATCAAAGTCGTCTTCTCGGAAGCCGTCGAAGCGGCCAGCGGCGCGAACAAGAACAATTATACGTTCAGTGGCGCGGCCACGGTGAGCGCAGCCGCGTTTGGGTCCGACACGAGCACCATCCTTCTCACCACCAGTCCCCTGACCTTCGGACTGACCTACCTCTTGACGGTCAATAACGTGCGCGATCGAGCCACGACCCCCAATACCATCGTTGCGAACTCGCAGTATTCGGTTTTCGCCTCGGAATTTACCTCCCAGGATGTCGGCTCGCCGAGCCTGCCGGGCTCAAACACCCCGGTCTCAGGCGGGTTTGATCTGACCGGCGGCGGCGTTGAAATCGGCGGCGTGTCCGATTCGTTTCAGTTCAGTTACCAGCAGAAGACGGGGGATTTCGACGAGAAGGTCTGCCTGAGCGGGATGTCCAACACCGATCCATGGGCTGAAGGGGGCCTGATGGCCCGGGAAGCATTGGATCCTACCGCGCGATTCGCGGCTGCTTTCGCCACGCCGAGCATCGCCGGCACGAGTTTCGTTTACCGGGACCCGGCCGGATCGGCTGCCATCGCCTCCGGCCAGTTCCCGGTGAATTATCCCAACACCTGGTTGCGCCTGAGACGGGTCGGCAATGTTTTCACCGGCTACGCCAGTTTTGATGGAGCAACGTGGACGCAATTGGGCACGGCCACGATCGCGATGCCCAGCACCGTTCTGTTCGGCATGGCAGCCTGCTCCCACAACGCGAATCAAGCCGTGGCGGTCGAGTTCCGGCAGTTGCAGGATAACGCCGGCGGAAGCATGGGAACACTGCCCACCAACTTCGAGCCGCTCGGCCCTTGCAGCCGGCGCACCGGGCTGGTCATCAGCGAGATTATGTATCACCCGCCTCCACGGACCGATCTGAAGGAACTGGAGTTCGTTGAGTTGTTTAACTCGAATCCGATGTTCGAAAACATCGGTGGCTACCGGCTCTCGGGTGATATCGATTACACATTCCCCAATGGAACGGTGATCCCTGGCGGGGGTTTCCTGGTCATCGCCCGCGTCCCGGCCGATGTGCAGGCCGTCTACGGGATCAGCGGCGTGTTGGGGCCTTACACCAACAATCTGCCCAACGACAAGGGCACCGTCCGGTTGCGCTCGGCGATCGACGCCGTGCTCCTGGAAGTGAATTACGCAACCAAGACACCCTGGCCCATCGCCGCCGATGGAGCCGGTCATTCCCTGGTGTTAGCCCGACCCAGCCATGGAGAAGGCCAGGCCGACGCTTGGGACCAGAGTGACCAAATCGGCGGCTCGCCCGGCGGGCCGGACCCGATTGGCTGGGACTCGTTGCGCAATGTGGTGATCAACGAATTCCTCGCCCATACTGATCCACCCGATGAAGATTTCGTCGAGTTGCATAACCACGCCAACACGCCGGTGACCCTGACCGGTTGTTTTCTCACTGACGACTCGTCCACCAACAAGTTCCAAATTCCACCGATGACCATCGGCGCTCGCGGGTTCGTGGCGTTTACCGCAAGCCAGCTCGGGTTCAACCTGGGGGCATCCGGCGAGCAGATCTTTCTCATTCATTCCAACCAGACCCGTGTGCTCGACGCTGTCCGCTTCGATTCTCAGGAAAACGGGGTATCGATGGGCCGCTATCCCAACGGCGCGCCCGAATTCACCCGCCTCATCACACCAACTCCAGGGGCGTCGAACACCGCTCCGCGCGTCGCCGAGGTGGTGCTCAATGAGATCATGTACTCACCGATCTCAGGCCAGTTGGACGACGAGTTTGTGGAACTTTACAACCGCTCCGCCATCAGCGTGAACCTGGCCGGATGGCGGCTCAGCGGGGGCATCAGCTTCAATTTCCCGGCCGGAACAGTGCTGGGCCCAAGCAATTATGTGGTCGTGACTCCGAACGCCGCGCGGCTCCTGGCCAATTATCCAGCGCTTAATCCCGGCCTCGTGTTGGGCGATTACAGCGGTTCGCTGGCCGGCGGAGGCGAGCGGGTTACTTTGACCAAGCCCGACGAACTGGTGTCCACCAATAACTCCGTGCTCGTGACAAACCTCATCCACATCGTGGTGGATGAGGTCACTTACAACAAAGGCGGGCGCTGGGGCCGATGGGCCGCCGGTGGCGGCAGCAGCCTCGAACTCATCGATCCGCGCAGCGATCATCGACGGGCCATGAACTGGGCGGACAGTTACGAAACCAACAAGGCGGCTTGGAGCACGATCGAATGGACCGGCGTGATGGATAACGGCAATGGCACCTGTGACTCGGTCCAGATCCTCATGCAAGGCGCCGGTGAATGCCTGGTCGATAATGTCGAGGTCATCCCCCAAGGCGGAGCCAATCTCCTGAGCAACCCCAATTTCGCAGCCAACGCCACCGGTTGGGTTTTTCAGGGCACCCATGACACGACGACCTGGCAAAGCACCGGCGGCTTCGGCGACAATGGCGGCTGCCTCCATGTCCGCGCCTCCTTCCGCGGCGATACCGGGGCCAACCGCATTCGCTGTCCCCTCACCCAAACCCTCAATAGCGGCACCACCGTCACGCTGCGGGCCAAGGTGCGTTGGCTGGCCGGTTATCCAGAGATCCTGGTCCGCCTGAAAGGGGATTACCTGGAAGCGGCCGGGCGCATGAGTCTGCCGGCCGGCTTAGGCACGCCCGGCGCCCGCAACAGTCGTTATGCGGTCAATGCCGGACCGGCCATCTGGGAGGTTAATCAAAACCCCATCCTGCCGGCCGCCGGCCAAAGCGTGGTCGTCACGGCCAGGGCCTATGACCCGGATACTCTGCCCACCTTCCAACTGCGTTACCGCCTCGATCCCAGTGCCACCGTCTCCACGTTGGCCATGGTGGATAACGGCACGGGCGGCGATGCTATCGCCGGCGATGGCGTCTACGCCGCTACCATCCCAGGTCAAGCCGCCGGCACCATCGTCGCCTTTTATCTCCAGGCCACCGATAACTTCGCTCCCGCCGCCACCACCCGGTTCCCCGATGACGCGCCGACGCGCGAGTGTTTGATTCGCTGGGGAGAAACCCAACCGCGCAGCACCTTTGGCGCTTATCGGATCCTGATCACGCAAGCCACCGCCAATGCCTGGGCGGCACGCGAACGCAACAGCAACAAGCCCCTCGATTGCACCTTCACTTACAACAGCTACCGCGTGATCTATAACGCCCGCACCTTATATAGCGGCAGCCCCTGGCATACCCCGGGCTATAACGGGCCTCTGGGCAACCTCTGTGATTATGTGCTGAATACCCCCGAAGATGATTTGATGCTGGGCGCCACGGACTTCGTTCTCGCCACCGTCGGCAACCTCGGCAACGACGCCACCGCTCAAGCCGAGCAGGCGGCCTTTTGGATCGCGCGCCAACTTCGAATCCCGGACAACTACCGCCGTTACTTCCACATGTTCATCAACGGCCAGGCCCGCGGCGCCATCTACGAGGATTCCCAGCAGCCCAGCTCCGATTTTGTCGATCAATACTTCCCCAACGACAACAACGGGAACCTCCACAAGATCGAAGACTGGTTCGAGTTCGATGATTCCGGCGACGGCCGGTTGTTTAATGTCGATGCCACCTTGCAGAATTTTGTCACGACCGGCGGAGCGAAGAAGGCCGCGCGCTATCGCTGGTGCTGGCGCCCGCGCGCGGTCAAGGAGACCGCGAATAACTTCACCAACTTGTTTAACCTGGTCGACGCGGTCAACGCAACGGCGCCCGAGCCCTACACGTCGCAGACCCTGGGCCAGGTCGACCTTGAGGAATGGATGCGGATCTTCGCGCTCGAACACATCGCCGGTAACTGGGACTCCTATGGTTATAACCGCGGCAAGAACATGTACGGTTACAAGCCCGTCGACGGCAAATGGACTCTCTTCCTCTGGGACATTGATTTTGTGCTGGGCTCCGGCGGTGATGGACCCACCACCGGCCTGTTTGGAGCCAACGATCCCACGGTCACGCGTCTCTGGGGTCATCCACCCTTTCTGCGCGCCTACTGGCGCGCCTTTGAGGATGCGGTCAACGGCCCGTTGGTCGCCGCCAACATCGAGCCGATGTTGGACGCTAAGTACGCAGCCTTTGTCGCCAACGGCGTTGGAGCCTCTTCGCCGTCCGGGATCAAAAGCTACGTCGCATCCCGGCGCAGCTACATCCAGAGCCAACTCGCCACCGTGGCCGCGCCCTTCGCCATCACCAGCAACGGCGGCAACGCGTTTTCCACGAACAACAATCTCCTTCAACTGACCGGCACCGCCCCGGTGGGCGTTAAGACCATCGAGATCAACGGCATTGCCTATGAACCCACCTGGACGGCCGTCACCACCTGGGTCATCCGCCTGCCTTTGGCCGCGGGCGCCAATGTGCTGAGCCTGGTCGGCCTCGATCTGCGCGGCAACCCCATCCCCGGGGCGACGGATAGCATCACCGTCACCTACACCGGCTCCTCCGTTTCCCCGGTCGACAACATCGTCATCAACGAGATCATGTACAATCCGCTGGCGCCCGGCGCCTCGTTTGTCGAGTTGTACAACCTCCATCCGACCGTCAGCTTTAATTTGTCCAACTGGCGGCTGAACGGAGCCGACTTTACTTTTCCGGAAGGCACCATCATCACGCCCGGCGGGTTCCTCGTCGTGGCCAAAGATCGTGATGGCTTCATTAACGCCTACGGCAACCTGATTCCCCTCGTCGGCGAAATGCAGGGCAACCTCGACAACGGCGGCGAAAACCTCCAGCTGATCAGGCCGGGCCCGCCCGATCTGGTGGTGGATGAAGTGCGCTACGATGATGACCCGCCCTGGCCCTCGGCCGCCCATGGCACTGGACCTTCCTTACAATTAATTGATGCCACCCAGGATAATCGCATCGTCAGCAACTGGGGCGCCGCGCAGGCCGGCGGTGGCAATCATCCGCCCGTCAGCCTCCTCACCATCACCAACTTCTGGCGGTTCCAGCAAGGCGTTGACCTTTCGGGAGTCAATTGGACGGCTCCCAGCTATAACGACAGCGCCTGGAGTCCGGGCCTCGGCCTGTTGTACGTCGAGACCGCTGCCTTGCCCGCCCCCAAGAACACACCGTTGACCCTGGGCTCAACCACTTATTATTTCCGCACCCATTTCAATTTCTCCGGCAATCCCGCGGATATTTCGCTGGCTCTCCAGTTCGTGCTGGATGATGGCGCGGTGGTTTACCTTAACGGCCTTGAGATCTATCGCATCGGCATGCCGGCGGGCCCTGTCAACGCCACGACCTTCGCCAATCGCACCGTGACCGACGCCGTCTATGAAGGACCCTTCGTCATCCCGTCCACCGGGCTTGTGCAGGGAGACAACGTCATCGCCGTCGAAGCCCATCAGGCGGCCACCACCAGCAGCGACATCGTCTTTGGGCTCACTCTCGATACCACGGCCGGCACCGTCTCGGGACCATTCACTCCCGGCGCTCCAAACTCCATCCGCTCGACCGTGCCGCCCTTCCCGAAGCTTTGGATCAATGAACTGCAAACAGTGAACACCACCGGCCCACAGGATAACGCGGGCGAACGTGAACCCTGGCTCGAGCTTCTTAACTCCAGCGCCGGAAACATCGTCCTGACCAATTTTTATCTCACCGACAACTACAGCAACTTGTTGAAATGGCCATTCCCTGCCGGGGCGATCATCAACGCCGGCCAATTCAAGACGGTGTGGGCCGATGGCGAACCGGGTGAGACCAGCGCCTCAGATTGGCATACCAGCTTCCGGCTCAACGCCAACACCGGTTCAGTGGCCCTCGTGGAAGTGAAAGCCGGCTCCGCCCGCATCGTGGACTACATCAACTACAACCTTATCCCCGCCGACAAAAGCTTCGGGTCCTTCCCGGATGCCCAACCGAACCGGCGTCGCCTCTTCTCCATCATAACCCCGGGAAATGCCAATAACGGCTCGTTCCCGCCGATCCAGGTTTTCATCAACGAGATCATGGCCGCCAATACCGCCACGATCGTCGATCCGGCCGATGGCAAGTTCGACGATTGGGTTGAACTCTATAACGCCGGCAGCACCACCGCGGATTTGTCAGGCTACTTCCTCACCGACAACCTGTCCGACAAAACCAAATTCGTTATCCCCGCCGGCAAGACCATCCCGCCAGGAGGTTTCCTTCTGGTCTGGGCCGATAGCGATCCGTCTCAAAACGCCTACAGCGCCGATATCCATACCAGCTTTAGTCTTGCCCTCGCCGGTGAAGCCTTTGGTATCTACGACCCCAACACCAATACCATCGACGAAATCTCGTTCCTTCAACAAACCAACAACATCAGCCTGGGCCGGTGCCCTGACGGTTTTGCTTCACCCTTGGTTTTCTTTTCCAGCCCCACGCCGCGGGCTTCCAACATCTGTCCGGGCGTTGGCAACACCGCCCCTACCCTCGATCCCATCAGTAACAAAACAATCGACGAAGGTGTCCTGCTCACTTTCTCCGCGGTCGGCCATGACGCGGATAATCCGTCTCAAACGTTGAGCTATTCGTTGGTCTCCCCTCCTCCCGGGGCCGCCATCGGCGCCTCCTCCGGCGTCTTCACTTGGGTGCCCGCCGAAAACCAAGGGCCAAACTTTTATAATCTCACCGTGCGCGTCACTGACAACGGCTCGCCTCCTCTCAGCGCCAGCCGCTCTTTCCAGGTCACCGTCCGTGAAGCGAATACTGCCCCCATCCTCGGCGCTCTCCCGGATCGAGTCGCCACCGAAGGCGTGCAACTCGCCTTCACCGCCACCGCCACGGATAATGATCTGCCTCCGCAGAACCTTACTTTCACACTCGACCCTGGAGCTCCGGTCGGGGCCACCATCACCGCTGGCGGCGCCTTCACTTGGACCCCAGCTGAAACCCACGGCGGAAACGTCTTCCCCATCACGGTGCGCGTGACGGATGATACTGACCCTGTCCTCAGCGATTTCAGGACATTCCAGGTCACGGTCAACGAAACCAATTCGCCCCCCACGCTCACCGTGCCGGCGACCCAGACCATTTCCGAACTCAACACGCTCTCGGTTACCAACACCGCCACCGACCCAGACCTGCCCGCTAACACCCTCACCTTCGCGCTGGTTGCCGCGCCCGCCGGCGTCAATCTCAATCCCAACACCGGCGTGCTCACCTGGACTCCCACCGAAGCTCAGGGGCCCAATACCAACGTCATCACCGTGCGCGTCTTCGACAACGGCACCCCTAGCCTCAGTGCCACCCAAAGCTTCACCGTCATCGTCAACGAAGCCAACAGCGCCCCCGTCCTGAACCTGCCTCCCAATCAAACTATCGCGGAGTTGACCACCTTGAGCGTCACCAATTCGGCCACCGACGCCGATCAACCCACGAACACCCTCACGTTCGCTCTCCTGTCTGGCCCAACCGGCGCCAATCTCAATCCCAATACCGGTGTGCTTACCTGGACTCCCACCGAAGCCCAAGGCCCCGGCACTTACCCCATCTCCGTCAAGGTCTCCGACAATGGATCTCCCAGCTTAAGCGCCACTCAACAGTTCACTGTCACCGTCAACGAGGTGAACTCGGCCCCGGTTCTCACCGTGCCCCCAACTCAAAACACCACGGTGGGGGTGACGCTCAACGCCACCAACACCGCCTCCGATCCCGATTTGCCGGCTAATACACTCCTCTTCGCACTGGTCTCCGGCCCAGCTGGCGCCACGGTGGATTCGGCCACCGGCGTCTTCGCCTGGACTCCCGCCAACGGCCAAGGCGCCACTACCAATCCCATCGTCGTGCGCGTCTTTGACAATGGCACGCCCAGTCTTAGCGTGACCCAGACCTTCCTGGTGATCGTTGGTCAAACCAATCGCCCGCCCACGCTCACGCCCATCGCGGACCAGGTCATCAATGAACTGACCACTCTCTCGGTTACCAACACTGCCACCGATCCCGATCTGCCCGCCAACACCCTCACCTTTGCGCTGGTTGCTGCGCCCGCCAGCGTCAATCTCAACGCCAACACCGGCGTGCTGACCTGGACGCCCACCGAAGCGCAGGGGCCCAACACCAATGTCATCACCGTGCGCGTCTTCGACAATGGGACCCCCAGTTTGAGCGCCACGCAGACCTTCAAAGTGACGGTGAACGAGGTGAATGTCGCCCCCGTGCTGCAAACCATCGGCGACCGCAACGTTTCTCTCGGCCAAACGCTGACCTTCAACGCCGTGGCCACCGATGCGGACGAGCCAGCGCAAGTCCTGACCTATTCCCTCGCCCCAGGCGCGCCGCCCGGCGCGAACATCGATAGCGGCAGCGGCGCATTTACCTGGACCCCGAGCCCAGCGCAAAGTCCCAGTACCAACATCGTCACGGTGCGCGTGAGCGATGGAGTGGTCACCACGTCGGAAACTTTCACCATCACCGCGACGACTCCGCTTGTTCCGCTGGCGATCACCGCGGAACCTGGCGATCAAAATGTCACCACCGGCAACACCGCCCAATTTGCCGTGAGCGTCAATGGCACCGCCCCGCGTTATCAATGGTTCAAGGACGGAGCGCTGTTGTCCAATGCCACCAATGGCACCTTCAACATTGCCAGTGCGCAACCGAGCCAGACCGGAGGGTACCGAGTCATCGTCACTAATCTGCTCAATGCGGTGACCAGTCGCGTTGCCACGCTCACGGTCAGCACGCCGCCCAACACGCCGCCTCATCTTGTCACTCCGCCCGACACGACCATCGATGAACTCACCACCCTCCTCGTGACCAATCGCGCGACGGACCTCGATCTGCCCCCGCAAACACTCCAGTTTGCTCTCGTCTCTGCACCGTCAGGCGTCGCCTTGGATGCCCTCACCGGCGTGCTGCAGTGGACCCCCACCGAAGCGCAAGGGCCCAGCGTCAATCCCATCACGGTCCGAGTGTTTGACAGCGGCACTCCCAGCCTGAGTGCGACCCAAACCTTCACCATCACGGTCAATGAAGCGAATGTGCCTCCGGTCCTGGCTTTCATCCCCGACTACAGCGTGTCGCGCAATCATCTCCTGACTTTCACTAACGCCGCGTCCGACGCCGACTTGCCCGCCCAGAATCTAACCTTCGCCCTCGAAGGCACCGTTCCGACCGGCGCTACCATTGGCGTCACCAGCGGTGTGTTCGCCTGGACCCCCAATGGAACGCAAGGGCCCAGCACCAACATTCTTATCATCACACTGACAGACTCCGGGGCCCCGCCCAAGAGCGCCAGTCGCGCGTTCAGCGTCATCGTCACCGTCCCGTCTGCTCCTGCCATCCGCCTGACCAACAATGGCGACAGCACGGTGACGTTGGAATGGGATCCGGCCGGTGGAGAGACCTACCAAGTGCAGTTCAAGGATGATTTAGGGACGAGTAATTGGCGGGAGCTAGGCAGCCCGCTGACGAGCGATTCCGGCCGGATTAGTGTTACGGACCCGTTACAAGGCGGCCAACGTTTTTATCGGGTGTTGGTGGTGGAGTAAGGGCGCAGGAATCCTTATTCTACGGGCTTCCCCGCAGGTTTGACCGCCCGCCCAGTGAGGTCAGGTGTTCCGCAATTATTTTTGCCAATTCGCAAGAATTTAGTTGCCAAATGAAATTGCGCATGATGTAATAAAAACGATCCACATGGTCCCAAACACGTCTCTCGCCATTGACTTGGCCTTCGGGCGAAGCTCTCACGTCGCCGTCCGGCGCGAGGAGTCTCTGGTGGAGATCCAAAACCGTTAAGTCATTATGTTTATGCGCGTCACGTCATCGATGGTTAGCAAAGGGGCGATGAAGAACCGCCAGCGTCGCCGCTGTTGTTACCATCTGCTTCCTGTTTCTGTGCTCGCTCTCGGCCTGCTTAGCCAGAGCGCGATCGCCGGAACTTATTCCAGCAACTTCAACACGGATCCGACTCTGGACCCGACGCCACTTGAGATCCGGGACAACGCCAAGTGGGTCGCCAGCGGCAGCTATGATGGCAGTGGCTACATTAGTCTCACCGATGCTGTCAACAGCCAGCAAGGGTCCATCGTGCTACCCGACTTCGATAATGGCGCCTCCATCTCCGGCTTCACGCTGACGGCCAAAGTGCGCCTCGGCGGCGGGACGGCTCGCCCGGCGGACGGCATGAGCTTCAGCTTCGCCGACGCTAGCGACGGCGCCGTCGCCGGAGGCAGTGTGGGCGAAGAAGGGACTGCCACGGGGTTATCAATCAACCTTGACACCTGGGATAACGGCAACGGCGATGGCCCGGCCATTGATCTCAAACTCAACGGCGCGACCCTGGCGCACAAACGTTTCGCCGGCACCGGGCCTGGCACCAGCTCACCCGGCCCCTACTGTGCGCCGGTGGAAAAGGATCCGTCGGGCAACCCCATCTCGCTGGAAACGGACCCCGCGGGCACACCTAATCCGGGAGTTTTTGTGACTCTCACCTTCTCTGTTTCTGAATCAGGCTCATTTTCACTCACCTATAAAGGACTCGAGTTGTTCAAGGAGTTGGCCATCCCTGGGTGGGCGCCCCGGGCCGGCCGTTGGATCATTGGCGCGCGCACTGGCAATGCCAACGACAATAACTGGATCGACGACCTGAACATCACGACGATCACCCCGGACCAGATTCGTCCTTACGTCAGCGGTATCACCCCGACGCGGAACCTCCTGCGCGATTTGCTCGACAATCAGGAGATCGGTTTCGTCATCTCGGCTCCTGGGTTTGATGTGGTCGACACCAGCATCAAACTGGCGATTAACGGCACGGATGTGAGTTCCTCGATCGTGGTTGGCCCGGGCGGCGGTGGTCCCTTCGATAAGAGCGTGACCTACACTCCCCCCGCGCCGTGGCCGCTCAATTCACGTCAAGAAGCTGTCCTTACTTGGAGCGACAATGGCACTCCGGCCGGCAGTGGGGTTTCCCGCCTTGTGTTCTGGGTTGGCCCCATCCCGATCGTTGGCACGCTCTTCATCGAAGCCGAAGACTTCAATTACACCGACGGCACGACCGGCGGTCTGTTTTTCGACTTCGGGTCACCCAATGGCTCCTACAATACGCTCGCGGCCAAGCACGATACGGATTATCACGAGGCGGGCAGCAATACGGATTCACCTCTCTACCGGGTGTTGACCCCGCCCAACGGCATCTCGGTGCCGGGCACGCCGGACAATCTGCGCGCGGGCGTCCCGCTCGACAACGACTATAAGGTGGGCTGGAATGATGCTGGCGACTGGTACAACTTTACTCGCACGTTCCCCAATACGACTTACAAGATCTATGGCCGTTTCGCTTCCGGCGGTTTGGATACGCACTCCCAATTGGATCGCGTGACCAGTGATCCGTCGCAGCCCAATCAGACCACCGTTCCTCTGGGCCGGTTTGACGGCGATGCCACTGGGGGCTGGGATACGTTCTGCTTCATCCCGCTGCGCAACGCCAGCGGCGAGGATGTCATCCTTCGCCTGAAAGACCTCACGACCTTGCGTGTCACCGTCTTGTCTGCCGGCAACTACGACTTCAATTACTTGGCCTTCGTGCCGACCCTCTCCCCGACGCTCCGGCCGAACGTGATCTCCACCGACCCTGCCGACAAATCGCTATCAGTTCGCAATCCGAAGATCAAAGTAGTGATTGGCGACGCGGACACCAAGGTGGTCGCCAGCAGCATCAAGATCTTCCTGGATAACAATGAGCTCACTCCGCTGGTGATTACCGATACGGCGGACGGCGCGATCGCGGAATTCCAGCTGAGCAACCTGCCCGAAGGCTCCTCGCACACCGCCAAGGTAACGTTCGCCGATGATGATGCTACGCCGTTCCAGGGTAGTGCTACGTGGACCTTCACGGTGGGTCCATTCAAAGGTCAGGGTGGCACGCTCTTCATCGAAGCGGAAGACTTCAACTACGCCAATGATGACAGCAGTAACCCAGGCCAGTTCGCTGACTTCGGTGCGCCCAGTTGCTCGCTCGCGAACAAGAACGCGGTGCCCGATGTCGACTACCACGAAGGTAATAACGGCAACGATCCAGGCGCTGTTCCCGCCTATCGACCTGCCGCTGGCGTTGAAGCTGCCAAGCAGGGCACCGACGGCTTTACCCGCGCCGACCAGACGATTCCTTGCAACTACATCGTCGGTTGGAACGACGCTGGCGATTGGTATAACTACACCCGCACGTTCCCCGGCAACAAACGCTACAACGTGTTTGCTCGTCTGGCCTCCGGCGGTGCCGATGAGCACGCTGACTTGTCGCTGGTGACCAGCGATCCCAGTCAACCGGGCCAAACCACCCAGTCCATCGGGCAGTTCAATGCTACAGCCACCGGTAACTGGGATGTGTTCCACACCGTCCAGTTGAAGGACGTCGTTGGCCAACCGGTGAGCATTCGTTTGAGCGGGGTAACGACGCTTCGTTTCACGGTGCTGCCCGGCAACCTCGACGTCAACTATCTCGCGTTCGTCGAATCGGATGTGCAGTTCATTATCCCGAGTATCACGGTGGAACCGCGCCCCAATTCCGATTATGCCCGCCAACCGCGCATCACGGCGGTGATCAAGGATGAGGACTCCAAGGTTGTGGCTTCCACGATCAAGTTGACCTTCGACGGCGCGGATGTCACCTCGGCCTCCACGATCACCGATACCGACTCGGGCGCGATGGTCGAGTATCAGGTGCCGTTTCCCTCGCCCATTGGCACGGTGCACACCGCCAAAGTGGAGTTTAAGGATGATCAAGCTACCCCAGCCACCGGCTCGCTCGAATGGAGCTATAAAGAAGGCTTCTACAATGCCGAACGGAACCTCTTCATCGAGTCGGAAGACTTTAATACGCTCGGTGGCGAGTATCTGCCCAGCAATACCGATCCGTTCAACGCCAAGAGCCTCTACAACGGCCAACCGGCGACGCACAACATCGATTATCACTTGGTCCCCAACGCGGACGGAACCGTAGGCAACCCGGATTCACCGCTTTATCGCGTGTTGGATCCGCCTAACGGCATCGTGGACCTCAACGACGCCTGGCGCACCGGCGCCGGTCCGCGGCCTGGGTTTGATACGCTACCCGACTACAAAGTCGGCTGGACCGACCCGGGTGACTGGTTTAACTACACCCGTAATTACGGCGCCGGCGGATTCTACAACATCTACCTCCGCTCCTCGCACGGTGACCCTGCCGCGACCATCGGAGGCGGAGTCGACTTCGTCCAGGGTGCGAGCACCGATCAACAGACCACCACGCGCCTGGGCCGCTTCCGCGCTCCGGCCACGGGCAATTGGGACGGATTCATTTTCATTCCGCTGAAGGATGACGCCAGCGGCGCGGTCCTGGCGCCGTTCTTGAGCGGCGTGCAGACGCTGCGCTACACGGTGGAAGCCAATGGTGGCGACATCAACTACATGATGCTGGTGCCCGTCTGCAAATCGAGCATCAACCTGGGAGCCGGCCCGTCGGTGACCATCCATTACTCGGGCGGAATCCTCCAGTCTGCGGCAGCGATCACTGGACCGTGGGCTCCTGTGGCTGGCGCCGCCAACGGCGTCTTCACGGGCCCGCTGACTGGAGCTCAGCAGTACTTCAGGATCCTCTGCCAATAACGCGCTGAACTAGATCCTTCGCACAGAGAGACCGGAGAATATCCGGTCTCTCTTTTTTTCAACCATGCCCAACAGGAACACGGGGATTGCTCGTTGCTCATTGCTCATTCGGACGCGCATTGGGGCCATGAACCCAACCCAATCTCACGTAGCAGCCGAGGCTTGCCCGCCGTAGCCCGCAGGGCGAAGGCGGGTAACGAGGTACACCCTGAGCCTATCGAAGGGCTCTGATCTTTTTCCCGGAGAACGCGTTGGGGTAGAGTGAGCCCCTTCGACAAGCTCAGGGCAGGCTTCCTGACGTCGGCTGCTACCTGAGGGTCTGTTCATGGGTAGCCGGACCTCCGAATTTCGGACGCACATTGGACCCATGAACCCAAATCTAACGTAGCAGCCGAGGTAACGAGGCTCTGATCTCTTTCCCGACGAACGCGCCCGGATAGAGTGAGCCTCCTTACGTCGGCTGCTACGAGACAGGA
>DATLUX010000416.1:0-10124 GCA_035577805.1 Verrucomicrobiia bacterium | reverse complement strand
GGTAGACCGTCCAACGCTGGAGCAAGCCCACCCCCCACCCCAACCCCCGGGTCCGGATTCCCTACTCACTGCCCACGGCTCGGCCCTAGGCCTCTTCAAGAATTTCCCCCGAGCTGCTGCCACGACTGGTAAAGACGCGCGCGTTCGGAAAAGTCGGCCGCGTCCCAGCCTTTGTAATCGAGACCAAAACAATGCAGGAAATGTCCGGGAAATAAGGCGTCGGCCAACTCGAGAAGAGGACGAGGGAGGCAGCGGTCCGATGCATGGTCCTGGCTTTGGTTGGTTCCGTTGGCTCACTCCGACCCTATCCATGCGTGCGTAAAGCCCCAAACTCCATTTACTTACGGAGGGGCGACGCGTGTTTTCGGCACTGCCTCGTGGTCAATCCGATGTGCGGCTGCTCTTCCCAGGACTAGGCTGGGCTGCCCCGAACCGCAAAAGCGCCACCGCAATTCCCCTAGTCGCTCTCCGGGGGGCACTGTGCTCCGAGTCCGTGACCGCCCCAATTGTGGGAAGCAGGCTGCGGGGTTAAATAAGGGTAGCGGAGCGACATTATGAAAAACATGCAAGAGCAACTGAACGTGAAAGAGATTTCGACCCCCCGAAAGCACCTCTATTTTTACGTGCTTTTGGTTCTCGGCACAGTTTTCACGCATCAAATGCAGCGCGTGGGGAACCAAGAAGCCGCCGGGTCCACGCCTGGCCAGCAGGTTGCCCAGCTGCAAGAAACGGTGATGCGCTCGGCGGCCGCTCTTCCGAGGTAGACCGCCCAACGCTGGAGCAAGCCCAGAGTGGTCCTTCACCCTCTGCGTCTTTTGGTTGCGGCTAAGCCGCTCTAAGTTCTTTGTGGTAATCTCCCCATGCCGTTCAGATGACAGTCTGAACTTAACGCCCCAGACTAACTTTTGCTGTCCCACGCTAAATTTTACTGCGCTAGACTAAAACTTAGTGCCATGGACTATTTTTTAGCGCTGGGCACTAAAATTTAGTGTGGGGACTTAAGTTTTAGTCCCGGGCACTATTTTTTAGTCCCCCACGTTATTTTTTAGTGCTGGGAGCTAATTTTTAGCGTGGGGCACTATTCCGTACTGCCAGGCGTTATTTTTTACCTGCGCCGCGCTATTTTTTAGTGCCCCGCGTTAACTTGACCTGCCCGGCGCTAATTTTAGGTCCGCCGCCGTTAAATTGAGCAGCCCGCGAATTGATTTTCCTTGCCGCGCGCTAAATTCGGCTGCGCCGGACTAAACTCGGGTTGGCTGCACTAAAGTCACCATGCCCGGAACTAGATCTTTCATTCCCCCTGTGGTGACCCTCACTGTGGGCCCCAGATTGGATTTAGCACAGAGGTCACGGAGGAACACAGAGATTCGGATTTGGTTGCGGCTCTGCCGCGCTGTCATCAGGCCGTAGCGAAAAGCATCAGAACATCCGCCCCCGCGGCGATCGGGCTTGCCTTTGGAATGGGCAAGGGCTACCACGGTGGGGTGAACTCCAAGGAGGCGTTCATCGCCCTGAACATGATCGATCATGTCGGCCCAGTGCGGGTGCGACAGTTGTTGGACGCATTCGGCAGCGCGCCGGCGATTCTGGCGGCCTCGCGAGCGGCTCTTTTAAACGTGGCAGGCATCGGATTGGATACTGCGGAAGCCATCGCGGCCTGGACACGCACGGTCGACTTAACGGGGGAATTGAGACGGATCGCGGAATTTGGCTGTCAGATCCTAAGCCAGGAAGATGAGGATTATCCGCCGTTGCTGCGGCAGATTTATGATCCTCCCATCGTTCTGTATGTAAAAGGCAACCTGACCGGGAAGGATCGCAATGCCATCGCCCTGGTTGGTTCACGGGAGACCACCCATTATGGCACTGAGGTTGCCCGCAAACTGGCTTATCAACTCGCGTATCTCGGCATCACCGTGGTCAGCGGCGGCGCGCGCGGCATCGATACCGCGGCCCATCAAGGCGCCCTGAGCGCACGGGGCCGCACCATCGCGGTGCTCGGCACCGGCATCGATCTGGTCTTCCCTCCCGAAAACCGCGAGTTATTCGAACGGCTCACAGCTCACGGAGCGATCCTCACTCAGTTCCCCTTCGGACGTCAGGCCGACAAACAATCGTTTCCGATTCGCAATCGGATCGTGGCCGGGATGACGCTGGGCACGGTGGTAGTGGAGGCCAACCTGACCAGCGGCGCGCTGATCACCGCCAATTTCGCCACCGACTACGGGCGGCAGGTGTTCGCGGTTCCGGGACGCATCGATTCTCCACGCAGCAAAGGTTGCCATGATCTGATCAAGAAAGGCGCCAAACTTTGCGAAAGTCCCGAGGATATCCTGACGGAATTTGAGTACCTGTTTCCGCCCACCAATCGCCCGCCAGGCCCCAACGAAACCGGGACGCTCCCGGCCCTGGAGCTTTCCGGCCACGAGCAAGCCGTTTACTCTGTGCTGGAGTCCGGGCAGGGAACCGGCATCGACGAAATTATCCAACGCAGCGGCCTTCCCACTTCCGCGGTGGCCGTAGCGTTGCTCAACCTGGAATTGAAACGCTTAATCCGCCAGTTGCCGGGCAAGATCTTTCTGCTCAACCGCAAGTGAACGCGGCAGGCAGAAAAATATTGGGCAGAAAAATGTTGGGGCAGAAAAATGGGGTCTTGGCGTCCTGAGGCCTCTTTTTGCTGCCCGCTGCCGCCCATCTTTCTGCCACCCACCTTCCTGCCACCCACCTTCCTGCCCGCCCACCTTCCTGCCCGCCCATCTTTCTGCCCCCCATCTTTCTTCCCCCCATCTTTCTGCCCGTCCGATCGCAAGCGTCGTGTTGACCCCACTCCTGCACTCACCTAGACTCGGCAGTCCGTCTATGAACGTGTTGATCTGCGATCCCATTTCAGCCAAGGGCATCAGCTACTTTCGTCAGCAGCCCCGGCTGAACGTGACCGTCTTGGAAAAACCCCCGACAGAAGCGGAGCTGTTATCCCTGGTGGCTGAAGCGGACGCGGTCGTGGTGCGTTCGGAGACGAAGATCCGGCGTAGCATCATGGAAGCGGCTCCCAAGCTCAAAGTGGTGGGGCGGGCAGGCGTTGGGGTGGACAATATCGACACCGAAACCGCGACTGCCCGTGGGATTGTGGTGATGAACACGCCGGCCGGCAACACCATCTCGACGGCCGAACTCACGTTTTCCATGTTGATGAGTTTGGCGCGCAAGATTCCGCAGGCCAACGCCTCCATGAAAGGCGGCGAGTGGAACCGAAAATCGTTTTCCGGGATCGAACTTTACAACAAGACTCTTGGCATCCTGGGCATGGGCCGCATCGGCGGGGAGGTGGCCAAACGCGCGGTGGCCTTCGGCATGAAAGTTTTGGCGTATGATCCGTATCTTACTGCCGCCCGGGCCGCCGCGCTCCGGGTCGAGTTGGTGGAGGACCTGGGCCAGTTGTATCCGCAAGTCGACTTTCTGACCGTGCACATCCCCATGACCGAGGAAACCAAAGGCATGGTGAACGCGGAGGCCTTCGCCAGGATGAAACGCGGCGTGCGCGTGCTCAACTGCGCCCGAGGCGGCATCGTCAATGAGAAGGATTTGCTGGCCGCGCTGCAGTCAGGACAAGTGGCGGGAGCCGCCCTCGATGTCTACGAGATCGAGCCGCTGCCCAAGGACTCGCCGTTGCGCGCGCATCCGAACATCATCATGACGCCGCATCTGGGCGCCAGCACCGATGAAGCCCAGGAGAATGTCGGGATCGAAGTCGCCGAAGCCATCACCGAATACCTGCTGCACGGCACCGTCCGCAATGCCGTCAACTTGCCGAATCTCGACGCCAAAACCTATGCCCAGGTCCTGCCGTACCTGTTACTCGGAGAGAAGCTTGGTCGTTTGCTGGCGCAACTCGCGCCCAAGCAAGTCGACCGCCTCTTCATCACCTACGGCGGGAAAGCCCAGGAGATCGTCACTGATCCCGTCACCCGTTCCATCTTGCGCGGGTTCCTCGAGTTCAGCGCGGGCAAGGACATTAACCATGTCAATGTTCGGGACGCCGCCGCCGGCCGCGGTTTGCTGGTCGAAGAAAAGAAGTCAGATGAACCGGTGACCTTCAACGAATGGCTGCACGTGGCGGTTTACAGCCAGGGCGAAAAGAAAGTGTCGGCCGGCGGCACTTTCTTCGGGTCCCCCAATAATCCGCGCATCGTGCGGCTCTTCAGTATGCCGGTTGAAATTGTTCCTTCGGGCATCGTTTTTCTGATGAACAACAAGGATCGCCCCGGCATGGTTGGCCATATCGGGACGCTCATGGGCAAACACAAGATCAATATCGCCAGCATGAGCCTGAGCCGCGATCAGGCTGGCGGCCAGGCCCTCACCGTGTTGAACCTGGACAACCCGCCCCCGGCTGCCGCCCTCGACGAGATCCGTCAAGACCCTGACATCAGCAATGTTCGCGTTGTAAAACTCTGAATCTGAATCTGAATCTGAACCCTGATGCCCCCATGCCGATCCCACTTCCGCCCCACCACGGGACCGCGGTGATGCGCTTAGTCGCCACAGACCTCGTCAGGCCGGCTGCCATAGTCTTGATCTTGCTCGGCGCGGTCCTGCTCCTGACGCCAGCCCGCGCAGGCGCCGCCGAAATAGCCGGCCAACCCGCCACCACCACCGCCTCCGCACGGCCAACCCTCTCGGACCTTTTCGGAGACGAAGTCATTGCGCGCGGCAAAGGCGTGGAGATCAAGCGCAGCCATCTGGAACAAGCCCTCACCCTTTCCCGGGCCAACCTGGCGGCAGCCGGCCGGGCGGTACCGGAAGACAGACGTCTGCTCCAAGAGAACCAGGTGCTGCTACGCATGATCGTCACCCGGATTCTCACCAACCGGGCGACCGCCGCCGATATCAAGTCCGCTACCGAAAGCATGGAGAAAAAGCTCAAGGAGGCCAAGGACCAGGCGGTTTCAGAAGAGACCTTTTATCGGCAGCTGAAGGCAGTCGGCCTTTCCCCCGAAACCCATCGCCGCCTCGTCCTGGAGGAATCCCTCGCCCAGGCTGTGGTCCAAAGGGAATTGGCTGGCAACATCCAGATCGCCGATGCCCAGGTCAAAGACCTGTATGCCAACGGCACGGATTTGCTCGTGAAACTGATGGAACAGGACCTGGAACAGTCCCAACGCGAGTCGCCCCCGGACCCCATCAAAACCGCCCGGATGAAAGATCAGATCGCCCAGGTGCGCAAAGCCAACCTGGCCCGCCTCGAACAACCGGAACGCGTCCGCATCAGCCACATTTTCATGGTGACCCGCGATCGCAAAACGGATGAACCGCTTTCCGAGGAACAAAAGAAATTCAAACGCCTCCAGCTCGAACGCATCCGCAAGCGGGCCCTGGAGGGAGAAGATTTTTCCAAACTGGTGATGGAATATTCCGAAGATCGCGGGCTCAAAGAGACCAAAGGCGAATACACCTTCTCCCGCACCGAACGGTTCGCGCCGGAATCGCCGGAGTTCAAGGCGGCGGCGTTCTCCCTCGAACCGGGGAAGATCAGCGATATTGTCACAACCAGCGGCGGCATGCATGTGGTGAAATTGCTGGAACGCATCCCGGCCAAGAAGGTCGAGTTCGAGAAGATCGCCCCGGAACTTAAGGAGTTCCTCGTCCAACAGGAAGTCCAACGTGCCATCCCTGATTTTTTCGCCCGGTTAAACAAGGAAGCCCAGATCGAGATGCTCGATCCAAAGTATCGCCTCGCCACCGCCACCGCCACCGTCGGCGATATGGAGCCCCCCAAAAAACCGTGACGCTACGGCTCGCCCCGTAGCGAGGCGGAAGGTTTTGCGCCTTTACTGGCAACCGGTTGTAGGTTATAGACAATGCGTTCCGATGTCACACAACCGGGTCGTTCCAGTGTCGTCTCCGCTCCGAATTCAAACCGGGGCGGGACGGGCATTCCGGCGGGCGTGGTTCATCCAGGCTGCGATTCTGGTGGGGCTGATCGGCTCGGTGGCGACCGGACTCCGCCTGCAGGCGACCGAGCCGCAGATCAGTCGCATCGAGCCATTTCTGACTGACCAGGTGACGATTCACTTCGACACGGATGCCAATCGCACCTATCAGTTGCAGTTCCTCCATCTGCCGACGGGCAACTGGTCGAATCTGTTTGTTGCTCCGAAGATCCCGTTCCCGAACCACTACATTGTGGTGGATTATCGAACGAATCAAAGCCGGCTCTATCGCTTGAGGGTGACGCCGTGAGGCGCGGGAGCTTGTTTCTCCTCGTGGGGTGGATGGGTAGCCGGCTTGGGGCCGCGGGCTGCGAGCTCTGTGCGATTTACAGCGCCGATAACGCGCAGGCGCGCAATGCCGGATGGATCGCGACAGTGTCCGAGTCCTTTATTTCCTATCACACAGTCCTCTTTAACGACCACGAACTCTCCGGCCACGACCTGGACTTCCGTGACACGTCCATCACGCACCTCGTGCCTGGCTATAATTTTACGCCGGAACTGGGAGTGAACCTGAGCATTCCCCTGGTCTATCACCACTTTCAGCGCACCGACCTTCGTTACAGTCTTACCGACCCGCCGGTCCTGCGCAGCGAGCACAGCACCGAGTTCGGTTTGGGCGACGTCTCGTTGATTGGGCGCTGGACCGCCTTTCGCCGGGCGGGCATGGAGACCAGCGTTGCGGTTAGCGTCCTGGGCGGCGTCAAGTTCCCCACTGGAGATACCGACCGCATTGCCGATGAAGTGCAACAGACGCAGATCTATGATGCCCTGCTGCCGCCCGGCACGCCCCACGATCCGCTCGGTCACAGCATCAGCGGAGTGCACCAGCATGACCTGACGCTGGGCTCCGGTTCATTCGATGGCATTTTTGGGGTAACTATGCTGTCGCGCTGGGACCGTTACTTCTTCAACGCGCAGTTCCAATATTATCTGCGCACCGAAGGCGAATCCGGGTATACCTACGGAAACGAACTGATGGTGGCGGGAGGTCCGGGCGCCTACCTGTTGTTGGGCAAGAGCTATACGTTCAATCTGCAGGCCAACGCCGGCTATGACACCATGGCCCGCGACGAATTGGCGGGACGTCTCTCCAATCGCACCGGGTGGACAGCCTGGTATCTCGGACCGCAATTGGGCCTGACGGTGGGGAATCACTTCAGCACGGTTGCGGGTGTGGATATTCCGGTGCATATCACCGCCAACGGCTTGCAGAACGTCCCGGACTATCGCGTTCACGCCAGCCTGGTCTGGCGCTTTTGAGGGCAGCGGCGGGGGCAGCCGTCGCAGACCGCCACTACAGTGTCCAGCCACCTCACGGATCTGGCGGAGGCGGGTTAGGATGCCTCGGGCTCTCCGCCGGCAGCGCCGGCGCCGGCGCCGCCGGAACCTCGATGCCGGAGGCTTCCATCTTCAAATAATTCAAGATGACAGGAGCCAGGATCATTCCGGGAATCCCCATCAGCTTCTCGCCCAGGATCAATCCGAGCAGCGTCAGCCAAACCGGGTTGCGGATGCGGTCTCCAATGATTTTGCTGTTGAGGAAATATTCGAGCTTATGGATCAAGACCAGGAAAGCCAGCGCGGCCAAAGCAAGCTTGGGCGACACGGTGAAACTGATGGCGACAATGATCGTGTTGCTCATCAGATTGCCCACGACGGGGAATAGACCGCAGAGGAACGTGACGCCGATAATAACGACCGCATGCGGCAACCTGAGGGCGAGCACAAAAATGGACGTGAGCCCAGTGTTGATCGCGGAGATGATAATCTGCGCGCCCATCACGGTCACAAAGCTGCGATAAAAGCCGCGGAACCGTTTGGCGATTTCCTGGGCGCTCAGGGAATAAACGTTGTTCTTGACCGAGTGCGTTGCGTGATCGACCTGGCTGTTCAGGAAAAGGCTCGCCGCCACCACGCAGCCAATGATCAGAAAAACGAACTCAGCCGTGGCGCCTTTGGCGAGGTTCACGGCATTGCCCAGGTAATGGGCCTGGTCCTTGACCGTGTCGAGCAGGACCGCCTTCAAACTTTCATAATCGGTAAAAGGCAGTTCCAGGTGCTGTTCTTCGGCCCAGGCCAGCACCTGCGGGATGACCGTATCGGCAATGCGGGGCATCGTCTCGATTGTTTGTCTGGTGAAATTCGCCACGGCATAACTGATCCCCAACAGCACGAAACTGAACAACCACACTGCCACCCAACGATTGCGCGCAAAATTAAGCTTGGTCAGGACAAAGTAAGAGAACAACACGGCCAGCAGCGGCGTGGCCAAGCGCAGCCAGGCCACCGCGACTATGGTGAGCAGGATGAACCAGTAAGAAGTGCGAGCCGGCTTGCTTAGGGAACCCAGTGTTGGTTTCTCGTCCATGATGGCGTTTTAATTGCCGGCTTGTTTAACAGCCGCACCCGCAGGCGGCTAGATCTTTCAAACGCCACCCAACGCCACCCAACGCCACCCAACGCCAGCCCTCATCCCGACACGCCGTCCACCGATCACGCAGTCGCCTCACGAACTCACGCGCGGCTCCATCCTCAGGAGGGTTTGCGGACTTTCAAACAGGATCGAGCGAGCGATCGAGATCGCTTCCTCCCGCCGATATTGGCCGTCCATTACCTTGTCCGCCAGCACGCGGGCCAGCTGTTTGCGCACCAGCCACGCTTTGCCGTAGGTCCACTCCACACAATAAGCATCCGAAAAAAATCCGATCTGTTTGTTGACCGGAACCATCTCCAGTCGCTCCGTCAACACTTGCCGAATCACATCCGGAAAAAAATTGTGCCACCAGTAGCCGGCCAGACTGAAGTTCGGCAGTTCCCGCGCCAAGGTGCACAAGGATTGGTTCGCATGCCGGCTGGCCAGGAAACATTGGAAGTGCAAGCGCGGATGCCGCGCGATCATGCCGGCAACGTGTCCGATGCTGGTTTGGTTCAATCGGCTCCCCGTCTCAAACGGCAACGGTTCCGCGCCAAAGCTGAATTGAAACACCACCCGATCCGCCAACTGCTCGAGCTGCGACAAAAAGATCTCGTTCACGTAACTGGCATAAATGTCGCGCTCCACCAATCCCGCCTGCCCTCGGCGCGCCAGCGCCTGTTGCATCTCGTCGTCCGTTACCGGGCGAAATTGGATGTCCGTGGAGATGTGCGTCGCGGTGGAAAGAATCCGATCGGAAGGAATCGCCTCGACGTAATGGCGCACGGCCGCGTGGACATCGGCCAGGGAACGGATGGCGCGCGGCGGCCGCGGCCGTTGGCCCGACCCGATTGGCGTAGGGCTTTCCGGCTGGCGCCCCCAACAGCGTTCCAGTTCATAAAGGGCGGTGTCGAACTCGCCCCACTGAGTTCGCGTAAAGAAGCCCCATTCGAGGGCATACTGCAAACGCGCATCATCCTCACCGCGTCCACGCCGGGCGATCTCCGTCCCGGTCCGCCGAATGTTTAACCGGTCAAGGATCGAGTGATGCCAGCTTCGGTCATCCGCCCGTTCGCGGATCTGCCCGTCGAGCCGGCGCCAATTCCGCGCTGTGATCGATTCGGTCCACGAATAAAGATCGCGCAGAATGATCCGGACCGCCCACCACGAGCTGGTATTGCGAATATGGTCCAGGAAAGGGATCGCTTCCTGAATACGCCGGCTCGCTTCTTTCTCATCCGCCCAGCGGGGATATTGGGTGAGCCGGTTCCCGGCCGGGCAACCTGCTGCGAACAGGTCACTCACCACCATATGATACAGCAGGATATCGTGAAGCCCGCGGGCGCCCAACTTTCCGCCCACCAGATGCGTGTGAACATCAAGCCAAGGCAGATCGGCCAAAGCGCACTCCAGATCGAGCACGAGTGAAGCGTGATGCATCCGGAAAGTAAGCCAGGAAGCAACGCCAACGCCAAGGACTCTCAGTTACCTGGGCTCTTTAGTGAGATTGGTTCCATGAACCGACCCTCTTAGATTGGTAGGTTCATGGCCCCAATGCGCATGCAAAAGCAGATGGATGCTACCCATGAACCTGACCTTCGGGAACTCGAAACTCTTGGCCTTCTCACCCCTCACCCCGACCCTCTCCCCGTTGAGGGGAGAGGGAGCAGTTCAAGGCCCCAATGTGCGTCCGAAATTTCGGAGGTCGAAGCTACCCA
>DATLUX010000415.1:0-21306 GCA_035577805.1 Verrucomicrobiia bacterium | reverse complement strand
CCAAACCGTAGCGCGTGGGCTGGGAGCGTCGCGCATTACCAAGCAATGCGCCGGCACTAAACGGACTTCCCGCACAAAACTGCGGCGGGGCATGCGCAGCTTTTCGGCGTCGGCCGGCGTTCCGGTTTGCGCAGCCCTGGACGGTCTCTGTGCCCCGCCGTAGCGCCGGCCAGCGCTCCTTTCTGTCGTGTGATTAACACCGCTCGGTGGGGCCTTTGCCGTGCGACGGGGCTGCATCACAAACGCCCGGCGATCAACACGCGAGTTTAAACTGGACAGTTGTTTCGGCTCCTCATCGCGCATACACTGGAACCCGAGTCGCATATGCCACCTGATTTTTCTAAGTTGAAGGCAACACCGAAAGAGCTGCGACCGGTTGATCCGATCGCAATCTTTCAAAGACTTCGCGTTACTGACGCATCGATTAATGACCTCTGGCTCGCCCAAGGAGACGCGTTGCGAGGTTGGCATTCAAAGCGTGAAGAGAGTGACGTGGCGATCTCTCTCAACACAGGAGCGGGTAAAACACTTGTCGGCTTGCTGGTCGGGCAGTCACTGGTGAACGAGTCACGTTCGATGGTCCTTTACACGTGCAGTTCGATCCAACTGGTTCTCCAGACGGCAAAAAAAGCGGCGGGATACGGACTACCGAGCACCACCTACGTCCGAGGCAACTTCAACAACGACCTCGCAGCGAAGGGTGAGGCCGTTTGCCTCACGACGTATCAGGCCCTGTTCAACTGGAAATCTAGATTTCTTAATCGAGAGTTCGCGGGCATTGTTTTCGACGATGCCCATGCGGCGGAGCACTTGTTGCGCGACCACTTTTCGCTCCACGTCGCGAAGGACAGATTCCAGGAGGTCTATTCACTGATCGTCAATGAATTCTCTGACTACTTTCACGCGGTCGGACTTTCGAGTTCATTTGATGAAGTGGCTGCCGGAACGGGCAATCGGTTGCTTCTTGTTCCACCATTTGAGGTGCGAAAAGTTCATTCTGCGATCTTGAAGAGCCTGCAAGAATCATCTGTATGTGATGATGAGAGTACGACTTTTGCTTGGGCACACCTCAAAGACCGCATTGATCTTTGCGCGTTCATCATCTCGGCAGCAGAGGTGACGATCACTCCGGCGTTCGTTCCGGTAAGAACGCTTCCATATTTTTACTCGCCCGTACGTCGGGTTTATCTCTCAGCAACTCTGTCCTCTCAGGATGTGTTCGTCCGTACGTTTGGCCGCACGCCTTCGGTGCAAATTACGCCGACTACGACAGCAGGTGAATGCGAGCGGATGATTTTGATCCCGCAGAAGATCCCTAATGTTGTCGACGACCTTATCGTCGCCAAAAAGGCCATCGAGCCGCACAAGGCTCTAGTTCTCGTACCAAGCTATGCCCGTGCCAAGAAATGGTCGGACGTCGTGGCGGCGCCTCCAAGGGAAAGTGCCAGTGAGGCAATAGAGGAGTTTAAGCAGGCGAAAGGCGCGCAAAAGCTTTTGCTGACCGCTCGTTACGATGGTGTGGATCTACCTGGCGACATGTGCCGCGTCGTTGTGATCGACGACCTACCCACTGGAATAGGGCCATTGGAGCGGTTTCTGTGGGAGTACATGAGGTTTTCGAGCACGCTCAGAACGGCCATCGCTTCAAGGGTTGTGCAGAGTTTCGGCAGGATTTCCAGAGGGATGAGTGACCACGGTGTTGCCATTATAACCGGGAGCAAACTGGTGGAGTGGCTTCAAGTGCCAAAAAACGTCGCGTCGCTTCCGCGGTTCCTCCAAAAGCAGTTGCAACTGGGCTTCCAGATGTCTGGATCGATTTCCGTCAAGGATGTGGACGAGACGATCAAGAGTTGCCTCAGTCGGCAACGTGAGTGGATAGAGGCGTACGAACTGTACATGCGTGAGGCAGGCCACGAGGAACACTTACCAGAACCAGGCACAGTTACCGAGCTTGCTTTGGCAGAGGCCAAGTTCGCGGCTGATTTGTGGCATCGCGATTTCGCGGTGGCGGCCCTGCATCTGCAGAGAATGATCGACGTGGCGAGAGAGTTCAGCAGTAATACTGCCTGCTGGCACAAACTGTGGATGGGATACGCGATGGAATGCGCGGGCGACGTCGAAACTGCAACGATGATGTATAACCAGGCGCACGCCGGAATGAGAAATATCCCGTCGTTGCGGCCCGAATCGGTAGCCAGCTTGCCGCCTCAAGCGATTTTGGCGGGGCGACAGTTTGAGCTGATTGGGGGGAGTGTTCGCCTTCCGAGAGCGTTTGATCGTGACCTTTTTTACCTGAACGGAACGGGGAGCACAAAGCAGACAGAGGAGGCCTTACGATGTCTCGGACAGTATCTCGGATTTGAGGCTTCGCGGCCAGAGCAGGAGCACGGCACCGGCCCAGATGTCTTGTGGGTCCTCCCGGACAAGAGCTGTCTTTGCGTTGACGCGAAGACCGAGAAAGGCAGGGAATCGACACCCTCTTATCGAAAGGACGATCTCGGTCAACTGTCGCAGCATGTGGAATGGGTTCGAGAAAATATGGAAGTTGAGAAAATAGTTGCCGCTTTCATCGGGCCGGAAGTATCGGCGTCCCACTCAGCCACCCCCCCTCCCGGCGTTAAAGTGGCCTGCTTGGAAAAGTTTTATCAAGTGGCGGAGACCCTAAAGACTGTCTACCGCGACATTGCGACCAGTTCGTTGCCCCTTACCGTTGGCCAGTCTGCGCTTGAACAATTTACGCAGCGGGATCTGTTGTGGCCTAAATTGGAAAAGACACTGGGGTTGATTGAACTGCGCGATTGCCGAAGAGCCTGAGGTCGGCGGCGCGCCCGCATTGATGCCGGCCTCCCGATGCGGGCCAGCCGCAGCGTAGAGCTAGACAACGCGGTGATAGACCGCAAAAGGCGGAGGGCTTTGCCCAGGGTGCCGGTGATCGGGTTCTTTCAACGGGCGGAACAGTGGCCCGCCGAGATCATCACGGAGGCCGGCGGCGTCTAGGTATTCGTTGATGCGCTTAGTTTCTGAAAGCTTGCCGGTCCGGGAAATTATGCGGCCTCTGCAAGCCTTGCCAGCGGGCGCCGTTTTCCCCCTTCCTCTGTAAGCTCGCTAAGCATCTTTTGCAACTCGCGGACACCGAAGTATCCGCGGCGCTTGATGAGCACCTTATTGCCCTGAACGATCCAGGGCGCCGGATCTTTCTTTAGCTTGGCGCTCATCCATTGCTTCTGTTCTTTGAGTGTGCGTATTGTGCCGCCACCAAAAACCTGATTGGCCTGCGGCCCAGTCAGATCACGCACCGGGACTGTGACCGTCTTCCATGTCTTGCCCTGGGCAACCCCAACAGTAACCGGCTTGGTCTCGTATTCGTCTTGCAGGGGTCGGGGCAGGTTCAGCAGGGCCTTAACGCCGGGGCGGCCCTCCGAGAGCAAAAGCCGAACATTCACCTGGCCTTTGCCGATGCGCATAAAGCCATCCAGTGTCTCCTTTGTTATGTGCGGGTTAGCCTTTAGCACGTAATTGGGGAACTGCGGGTCTTCGCCGGTCTTTCTGACCAGAAGCGCGCCCGCCTCCAGCCAGGAATCAATCCCGGCCTGAACGAGTTCGCCAAACCTTTTCGCCTCCGACTTCATCACTGCAGCTTTCATCCTCTATTTGATGTTCGTGTTTTGGTTTTTCTTAGCCGCCACCTTTTTTGTGGCACAGTTCTTTAGCTCAGTGGCGGCCGCCAGCCTTCCTAAGGCCCGCTGCCAGGCCCGTCGCCGATACCAATGTTCCCGACCCTGCTTTAAGATCCGATCCCGGTTGGCCGCCCGCCAGCGCTGGGTGCTTTCGCACCTCGTCGGCGCCCCGTCTCGGTAGCGTTGTGTTTGCCGATAGGCCTGGTTGTAAAGCCGCTTTTCCTCGCGGTAGGCCGGGTTCTGATTCCGGGCTCTGGATATGGCCAGCATCTTCGCGTGATTGGCCCAATATCTTATGCGTCGCTTCTCAAGAACTGCTTCGCGGTTTTTGCGCCGGTCGGCCTCTCTGGCTTTCTCGGGGTTGCGGCGGCGCCATTCTCGTCGTGCCTCGTTGTTTCGGGCGCGAACGTCTGGTCGGCGTTTCCGCTCAAGGATCTTTGCTCGGTTGCGGTAATAATACCTTTTGTTGGCTTCCCGCTTAGCTTCCGGCGAGAGGCCCGCGGATCGCGTCCTGTGGCGAACCAGAATGTTCTCGCGGTTTCTACCATAGTAGCGGGACTTCCCAACAATAGCGCCAATCGCCCCGATCCCAGTCATGCGCCACTCTCAGCGCCTTGTGTGCCAAACGAATGGGCAAACCATGCCGCAAGAACCGGCCGCCTTGCTCACGCGGGCCTTCTTAAGCTTCTTGTGCGCCCCAGTCCCCGGGCGCGGCGCAAGCCTGCCACCCTTTAATCAAGATGACTCCGACCACGAATAGGGCAAACCGCGCCGCAAGCAGCGGGCAATAGTTACCGGCCGCTTCGTCATGCGGGCTTGCGCAGCGAACGGCCAAAGAGCCACCGCTCCAGCTCTTCCCTGGCAATCCAGCCGCGCCCATTAGCGACCAGCTTCTTGAGTTTAATTTCCCGCCAAAGAGTGTGGTAGCTGCATCCGGCGACGCGCGCCGCAAGGCCAATCGGGTAGCCGATCATGTCCCGAACGGCCATGCCGCGGAATAATGTTACCGCCTCTGCGGTCCCATCGGGGCGCATTAGCAGCTTGACTTCCAGTCCGTCCGGGTCTGTCATGAATGACACTATTCGGCATGAATCCCCAGCGGCTAAAGTTAAATAGGATCGAGGCGCTGACAGTAGTTATCAGTAGTTATGGCGGTAGTTATTTGGGCGGCGGACCGGGGTGGCCCCTGTGTAAAACGTTGGCTTGGAATGGCGACCCTAACGGGAATCGAACCCGTGCCGCCGCCGTGAAAGGGCGGTGTCCTAACCGCTAGACGATAGGGTCGTCAGGGAGGCGCGAATATAAGCAGCACTCGCCCCTTGTCACGTCGATTCTTCATGTCCCGGTGTAGGCATGTCTCGAGATTCTGTCTCGGCGCGGCACCGTAGCCGTGCAAAATCGTCCGATCCGAGCCGCACGGTCCTGCCGTTCAAGATCCCGCTGCCGGTTGCCGATGCAAAAGTGGGCAGGACAAAGGGCGAGGCGGCAGGAGAAACGCGGTTGATTGATTTTGGTTTGTGAAGTTGCTCCATGTTCATCTCGGAACGGCTTTGGCCCTGATGTTGTCCCTGCCTAAAGGGTCGGCGCAGTGCTGCAAACGGACTTGCCCGCCCGAAAGAGCCTTTTTCCAATATCGCCCAAGCGCCAACGCCGTCATCGTCGCTCGAGGCACCCGCCAGGAGACCCGCTCGAACGCGGACGCGTCTTGGAACGTGGCCGGCGCGAAGCCAGTGCGTTACGACGGCTTGGATCTCAAGATCATCTCGGGCCCACCCCAGCGGCGTCTGGCCACGGTGAACAATCAAACCTTTCTCGTCGGCGAAACCCTCAGGGTCGCCGTGCGGGGCGGCGACCTCCGAGTGCGATGTCTGGAAATCCGCGAGCGCTCGGTCCTGGTGGCGGTGCAGGGAGAGCCAAATCCGCGCGAGTTGAAGTTGCAGGCCTGGCAGTAGGCCCGCAGATTGACGCACTGTGGAAATCTGCGCCGATCTGCGGGCACCCTCCCCATCTGCGCGAATCCTGGTGTTTAGGCTGAGGGCTGGTTAAGTTCGGCGCATGAAAGCTTGTAATCCTCGCTAGGCACTGCCATGTCCCAATCCATTCCTCTGCATCAATTACGCGCCGGTGTTATTGGCACCGGGTTCATTGGACCGGTTCATATCGAAGCTCTGCAACGGCTGGGCGTGCGCGTGACCGCCATCTGCGGTTCGACGCGGAATGCGACATCGACCGCGGAGCGTTGGGGGATCCCGGAGGTTTACGGCGATTACGATTTCCGGGCGCTTTACCGATCTCCGCAGGTGGATGTCGTGCACATCACCTCGCCGAACAAGGTGCATGTGCAACAATCGTTGGCGGCGTTGGCGGCCGGCAAACATGTGGTCTGCGAAAAACCGTTAGGCATGACCTCGAAAGAGACGGCCCGGGTCGTCCAAACCACCGCGCGTCGCGGCAGCCCGGTGTTTGCGGTGAATTACATGTGCCGCTTTTTCCCGGCGGTGCTGCAGATGCGGGCCCTGGTCGAGCGCGGCGACTTGGGCCGAATCATTCATGTGGAAGGCCATTTCTTTCAGGACTGGCTGCTACAACCCACCGACTACAACTGGCGACTGCTCGCCAGTGAAGGCGGCAAATTGCGCGCGGTGGGCGACATCGGGACGCATTGGGTGGACACCGTCTCGTTTATCCTGGGCGCGAAAGTGGAGAGCGTCTTCGCGCACCTCGAGACCTTCCACAAGACCCGCCGGCGGCCCCGCGGCGAGGTGCAAACGTTTGCGAAAGTGGACCCGGCTCAGATGGTCTCGTATAAAGTGGACACGGAAGACTTCGGGAGTCTGCTGCTAAAGTTCGGGCGGGCTCGACATGGTTATGCGGACGGCGTTCACGCCAATGCCTGCATCTCGCAAGTGGCCGCCGGTTGGAAATGCAGTCTTTACCTGGGAATCTACGGCACGGCGGGCAGCGTTCGCTGGGATTTCCAGCACCCAAACGAGATTCTGCTCGGCCGCCGGGATGAACCCAACCAGGTGTTACAACGCGCGACGGCAGGCTTCAGCCAGGACGTTGCCGGTTACACCGATTATCCGGGCGGTCATCCCGAAGGCTTTCCTGACAGTCATAAAATGCATTATCGCGCGGTGTATCAGCACATTGCCAGCGGTCGGCGGACCCCGGTGCTGTTCGCCACCGCCCAGGATGGCCACGACGAAGTCAGGCTTTGCGAAGCCGTGCTCAAAAGCAGCCGGACGAAAAGGTGGGTGGGGCTGTGAAAGGCGGAATGCGGAATGCGGGATCCGCCTGCAGGGCGAAGGCGGGAAGCGCCTTCAATGCGGGGTTGACGCTGGCTTTTTGGCCTTCTCTTTCAACTCCAACTGGTGCGTCACGGCGTCGGCTCGGTCCTGGGCCTGAGATAGCTGCTCGGTGGTGAGTTTAGCTTTGACTCGACGCAATCGGATTTGGGAGAGCCGATCATCCTCCTTGCCGGAGGCGAGGATCAACCATTGGCAGGCTTCCACGTAATCCGGCGAGGTGGAGATCCCGTCACTGAGCAGATCTCCGAGCCTGGCCTGGGAGCCGTTTTCACCGCTTTCCGCGGCGCGCCGGTACCATTGCAACGCCTCGGCGATATTGAGCAACTCTTCGCACGTGCGTCCGAGTTCCCGTTGCGCCGCCGTGCACCCGGCCTCGGCCCCGACGCGCAACAAGCGAAACGCTTTGTCCAAATCCTTTTCGACGCCCAGTCCATCGCGATAGAGGACGCCCAGACGACAATCAGCGTGCGGTTCCTTTAAGGCGGCGGCTTTTTGGTACCAGCGCAGGGCTTGAGCATAATCCTGGCGGAGACCTTCGCCCCGTTCGAACAAGAGACCCAGCTGCAACTGCGCTCCGCCATGGCCCATCTCGGCCGCTTTGCGGAAGCACTGCGCCGCTTCGTCGAAATCCCGGAACACAGTGTTCGGTGCGGTCAGCTGCAGGCCCCGAGCATAGAGCGCTTTGGGATCAGACAGGAATTGGACCTGCGGAAGGAACCGGTTCAACGCGGACGCCAAGAAGGGACGGGTGACATCATCCCAGTGCTGTTCCAACGCGGGCCAAACGGCCTGGGCCAGGGAGGGATCCTTCGTGGCCCGCGCCAGCCGCGCGCTGTCGCGAAACCAGGCCGCCGGGGCGCCCGGCAAGGTCGCGGTCAAAAGGGCAACCTGCGGTTCGGTTAAATCGCGAAACAAGGCCAGCCCATTGCCGACCATTTCCGCCAGGATCGATTGGTTTTCGAACGCCGCCTGATAATCCAGGCGTAAGGCGGCGCTCGAGAGGCGGGACAGACCACGTTCGGCGAAAGCCCGCGCGGCCCTGGGGTTGCCTCGCCCCAGGAGCAGCGCCGTCGCCAGGCAGGCCACAGGACCGGCCTCATCGGATTTGAGCAACTTCTCGAACTCGACCCCCGTGTAACGGCCCTGGCCAGCAACGCTAAAGAGCGCTTCGCGGCTCACGGTCCAGACCCAGGAGCCCCGGGTCCCGACCAGATCGACCTGCGCCAAGAATAATGAAGCGATCCCGCCCATCGCATCCGCCTGCGTGAGAGGTCCCTCGCTCAAGACGAGAAACTCGACGTCGCGCTTGGTTTCCTTCCGTTCGCGCTCGGCGCCCGGTCGCTCCGGCATGTCCATGATACGTCGGAGCACGCGATTCAAAGGATCGAACACTTTGACGAGGCGCTGTTTGCCTAGCAGACCATGCGCCAGGGCCAGGCTCACCTTGGCTTGCCGGAGCTGAGTCAGAATGTCTTGGCCGGTTCCTTCGGCGGCCGCGCTTTTGGCCAATTGCTCAAGGACCAAATCGGTCCAGGACGACTCGAGGAGATCGGCCGCCATAAAACCAACCCAAGACGACAATGGGCGCGCGCCGTCGTAGACGTTGGGATGATCTGCGGAAACGACCGAGACCTGATTGGACAGGCGGGTGAAGCTCCCAGGGTCCGGGTGCAAGCGCAAGGTCCAACCCTCAGCCGTCTGCACGCATTGAATCAGGTGGCCCGTCTTGGCATTGATCCGAAGCTCGACGCGGCATTCGTCCCCGACATAGGTCAAGTGAAGCACGTCGTCCCGCAACGCGACCTCCGCATCGGACCGGTAAAGGAGATCCAGGCACGCCGCCGGCGTCAGCTCCAATTTCACGCTCAGCTCACCTGAGGAGGTGGCTCCGCCTGAGATGCTGATATTCTTGGGAATGATGCTTACCTTGAGCACGGCTCCGATCGGGTCCGGCACCGAGTATTTCTCCCGGCGCCAGAGGGAATAGAAGCCGGCGCGCTGCTTGGAAGCGACCAGCGCATAACCTAATTGGGATTGGCCTCGGTCGGCTTTCGACCGTCCCGCGATCGCAAATCCCTCGGCGGACAGCGCCAAATCCACGTGCACCCCCTGCCCTGGCAGGCTTGTCTCGATCGAGCCGCTCAAATCTTCCTGTCCTTTCGACCAATCCTCCAACCACTCTCGAAACTTCAGCATGGCCCTGGCCTCGGGCGAAAGCTCCTGGCCCAGGGACGGCGCCCCGCGCAACTCCTCCAGATCGAGTTCCAATTTGAATTTACCCGTCTCGGGCAACTCCTGCAGCGTCACGTCGTGATGGACGAATCGGGCTGAGCGCCAAAGTTGGGTGGCCACCTCAGTTGCCAAATGCGGCGGCAAAGGAAGACCGGGCTTGAGCTTAAGATAATCCAGCACCTCGGCGCGAGTGTTCGTTCGCAAGCCCGTCATCTCCACTTCGGCCAAGGTCCCCCGGACGCCTTCCTCATCGATCGTGACTTCCAGGTCAGCCACCATCCGCTTTGCATCGGTGATGGGCTCAACGGTAAACTTGGGCTGAAAATGGGAGAGATCCTCGAGCGCCACCCGGACGGTCTCTTCCAGTCGGCTCTGGGTGTAATCATCCAGCGGAGCCCACTCGCCCGACTTCCACAGCAGGTCATCCTTGTTGGTGGTGCCGGTGGCCGGTTCGATCCCGGACAGTCGAAGGACAATGGCCTTGCGCACCGCCTCATTGGTCATGGCGGGAGAACCCGCCAGCAAGACCTCACCGCACCGGTAGCGCGAACCTTCATTAACCGTCAGGCGCAGCGGGCTGCCATTCGTAGGCAGGCTCACTTGCGCCGTGGCGTCGGGGAATCCGCCATGGCGATAGCCCAGCACTACCATCCGCTCGAGCGCCGTGGCATAAGCATCCAGCGGCGCCGCGGGATGAGCGGCCAGATGAAAATCGATTTTCGCGGAGAGTCCTTTGAGGATCTGATCCCTTGAATAGCTGCGGTTGCCTTCGAACACCAAGGCCTCCGGGCTGCCCAACGAGCCCACGCGCGCTCCGGCCAGCGCGTCCCCGGTCTCCGCCGCCGCAGCCATGGACCCCGCGGTCAAACAGAGACTCGCCACACAACCGATCCACCAGCGCAGGGTACGCCCACCCCCGCCTTTGGCCGCCCATGGACTGGTTGTCTTGCTCATTGTTTCGGTTGGCTTTGGTCCCTGGTCGCCGATCCCTGAGCCGGCACTGGCTTTAGTCCGCGCTCGGCCGCGAGGGCTTCGAGCAGCCCATCCACCCAGCGCCGGCTCCGGCGACATTCATTATCCAAATACAGTTGGGCCAATGGAAGCGTCAACGGCAACAGCCAAATCCACGCGAACCATCGCGCCACCAGGCCAATGGCCAGGACTTCTCCCGCGAGCCCGACCCAGAACGCCAACCTGGCCCGCAACGTCCAGCGCGTCTGCAACCGGCAGCGCAACACCTTCCGGCCCTCCGCCAAATCTTCCGTCACGGACGACAACCATAAGCGGGCCCAGGATCCGCATTGAATCTCGAGGTCATGGGTCCGCCAGGCTGTGTCGAGAGCCACCAGCCACCGCTGTTGACGCATGCGCTGAACCAACTCGTTCAAAAAGCTCAACCGATCGAACCCTTTTGTTCCAGCCCAAAAAGCGGCGGGCTCGCCCGTGTCGGATTGGGTCGCGCAAGTGGTGGCTTTCGACGTGACCGGAAAGGGCAAGGGCGCTTTGGTGGCCCCGCTCCACGAGGCGCGCGCGCGCGCCCAACCGCGCACGATCGGTTGCAGGAAGCACAAGCCAGCGATCAACGGACGCGACCACCAGCGGCGTTTGGCCCGGGGCAGTTCCGCCTGCCAGGCCGACGCGCCGCAAACGGCCAAGCTCAACAACAATCCGGCCAAACCCAGCGGCAGCAGTGCCTGGAAATGTAGAGAGAGCACCAGCGCCGGCACCGTGGCGCTCAGATGCCAGGTCAGCGACGTCAGAACCATCAGAGCCGTGGCGGGCTGCGGCGTGTAAAGTTTCTGGAAGAATCCGCTCCCAAACAAGCCGTGATAAATCACCGGCCGTTGTGTGAACAGACCCAGGCGCGCCGTGGAATAGATGCGCCCGCGCCAAATGCTGCCACCCAGGGGACTGAAGAATTCAGGATGCTTGCGGGCCAGCAATGCCTCCGCTTCTCCGTAGCCGGCTTGCTGCTTGAGATACGCTTGGACGGTGGAACGCCGATAATGCCAGACGAACCCAGCCGCGCTGAAACCCAGTTTGTGTCCGTGCGTCTGCAACCGCCAACACACGTCCACGTCGTCGCCCGCTTTGCGGAACACCGGATCAAACCCGTTCATCTCCTCCAGGGCCCACTTATAGAAAGCCATGTTGCAGCCCGGAATGTGTTCCGCTTCCCGATCCGTCAACATCACATGCGCCGGCCCGCCCGGCGATGCCATCACCGCCGCGGCTGTCGGTGAATCTTCCGGCGGTAAAAAGTTGTGGCCTCCAACGCCAGCGAAGCCCGTTCGATTCAACTCGTCCACCAAATAATACAGCCAATCCTCGTCGGCCCGGCAGTCTGAATCCGTGAAGGCGATGACCGCGCCGGTGGCGGCCGCGATCCCGGCGTTGCGTGCCGCCGACAATCCCAGATTGGGCTGCCGGATGACCTTGACCTTGGGAAAATCCTCGACGATCTGCGGCGTGTGATCGGTCGAGCCGTCATCGACCAAGATCACTTCGTAATCGGGGTAGTTGAGCCGGCCCAGGGACTCGAGGCAGGTCCGCAAGGTGCCGGCACCGTTGTAGCTGGCCACCACCACGCTCACTTTGGGCGTGTGAGCGAGCGGGAAATAGGGCGCAGCCTGGTAAGCTCGTTGCACGGCTCGAAACGACTCTTTGGGAACGCGCTCGCGATCGGTTAACCCGAATGCCCAATCTTCGATCGGATGCCCGCCGCGCCACCAATCATCCGTGAAACTGAACAACACAGTGCCCGCCAACCCGGCGCGGAAGGCCGCTTCGATTTGCCAGGAAAGAAACTCGCACTTGGCCGGCTCCCCTTCCCGCCAGGAATCCATGCCGAACTCGCCCAACACGAGCGGCCGCGCGCCGGCCATGGTCTGCAAGCGCGCCAGGTACTCCTCGAAGGAGGGCCGATGATGCAGATACACATTGAAACACGAAAAATCGATGTTCTGTGGATGCAGAAATTCAGTGGGCGGATAAGAAGCAAACGTGCACAACACCTCGGGATCGATCTGTTTGGCTTCGTCCACCAACTCCTCGATGAAGCGCTCGACGCGGCCTGGGCCGCTCCAGCGCGCCACCTCTGCCGGCACCTCGTTGACCACGCTCAACGCCAAGACCGCCGGATGCCCCCGACAGGACGACACGCCGCTGCGCACGGTCTGGCGCGCCGCCTGTTGGGAATCGCGCCGGTCCAAGAAACACAAGTGTTTGGGCCAGGGAATATCGATGAAGAGACGCAACCCGAGGTCACCAGCCAAATCGAGGAACCAAGGCGGCGGCACGTAATACACCCGCAGCGTATTGGCGCCCAGTCCCTGGATCAGCCGCAAATCCTGCGCGACTCGTCGCGGTGTGCCGAAGGTTTCGCCGGCCGGATCCGGGGCAAACGGCCCATACGTCACGCCTTTGACATAGAACTTGGTCGACCCGGCGCGGAAACCTTTCCCGTCCACGGTCACGCGGGCCAAAGGAGAACTCATGGATGATTCTATTCCGGTTTGGCGATCTCCAGGGCGCGCGCCAGGGAGCTCTCGGACCGTTTCTCCAACTCGTTGCTGACCGTCCAATGATACTTCCAGAGGAGGTTTTGCGGCTGTTGCGTGCCCGGATCGACGAGGGTGAGGGTGCGCTGAAAATCATCGCGCAAATCCCGGTTTGAGATCCCCTGGAGGTCCCGCAACAGGCGGTTATACAACCGTTGCGCCTCGTTGGTATGGCCGCGGCTATGCAAGATGATAAACGCCTCCCGCAATTCCGCGTGCGCCGTTTGGTTTAATTGCGTCTGGCGCAGCACCATCACGCTGGCGAACGTCAGCACGGCCGCGAATAACAGGGCGAAGCGGCATTCCACGACAAATCGCATGGCCGGACTTCTAACGCACAACCACGCCGGTCAGCAACGCTTTTGCATCAATGCCCGTAGACCGCGCCCATTTACGTACCGCGCGCCCGCAATTGCACAGTCGCCAGGTGCGGGAAGACCGGAGATTAAAACCAGGGAATTTACGTTTTGACGTAAAGACTTGCCCGTGGCATAAAGACGCCAATCAGAAACCATGCGGTGTAAAAGCCGCTTGCCCAGACCGTGCTAATGCGTAATCAGAATAGGGCGGACCCGAGATCGGGAGGAGACGTTCGCGGATTTACGCTCATCGAGTTGCTCGTGGTGATCGCCATCATCGCGATCCTCGCGGGCACCCTTCTCCCGGCCCTGGCTAAGGCCAAACGCAAAGCCAATCAGACCGTTTGCGTGGGCAACCTGAAACAAGTGGGGGTGGCGATCCAAATGTACACGGATGATAACGAGTTTACTCTGCCTGGTCCTTGTTTCGCGGGCGCCCGGGCCAGCTACGACAAGAACTCCAGCACCGAACTTATCTGGTACATCGCCCTCTACCTGGGGTCACCGCCCCCGGGCAATGACGTGGTCGTGGCAGACGCTTTTGTCTGTCCGGGTTACCGGCATGACGCGCCGGACCTCACCTCGATGGTCGGACGCAAGTGTTATCTCCTCAACGACAATGTGGGTCCGGACCCGAATAATAAGCAGTTGCCGTTCGGTTATCCGGCTTTGGGAACCATTCCCGAGGTCCAGCCGATGAAGATTACCCCGTTCGACAGCCCCAGTCCGCCCAGCAGCATGTTTGCCCTCACTGATGTCGACAAGATCAACGTGCCCAGCCCCACCGTCAGTTGGTGGACCGACCTGCCCTATCGCCCCGTCCACGGCGAATTCCGGAACGAGCTCTACTTCGATTGGCACGTGGAACAGAAAAAAGTGCAGTGGTAAAGCTCAAGCCGGAAGAAGTGAAGTAAATGAGCGCAACAGCCCCTGTCGTCGGCGCATCCTCCGATGCCGCCGGGCTCCTCGTTGGAATCACCGGTCTGGCTTTGCTTGTCCTTGCGGCCAATCAGGCGGCCGCGAGCACTTTGAGTGTCTCTTTCGCCGCCGTTCCGACCGGATCGGTGGTGGACCTGACGGCCATCGGCACGCGGGACTGGGTTCATTGGGGTCTTTTCACGGAAACCTCCCTGGACCGCAAAGCCAATGTCGTGGCCCAAATCAGCGATTTCACGCTTCTGGATGCCACCAACGGGTTCGCGTTTGTTTATCAATACGCCGACAATTACAACGGCTACAGCTGGAGCGATGGCACGCCCGTGCAGGCCGTAAACAACACGCCGACCGGGGTCTGGGCCTACGGCACGCCCAACCTGCACAGCGGCTTTCAGATCAGTGTGCCCTGCGACAAGATTGTCCGGACTCTGCGCGTTTACGTCGGGGTTTTCGGCGGGGTGGGAAAATTCGAAGCTGCGTTGAGCGACGGCAGCGCTCCCGACTACAACAACGCCACCCTGCAAAACCGTAGCAATGGTCCCGGACGAGTTTATAGCCTCCAATATGCGGCCGATTCTCCAGGCCAGACTCTCACCGTAAAATGGACCTTGTCAGGCATCCGCGAGCCTGCCGCCAATGTCACCCTGCAGGCTGCCACCCTGTCCGCGCCAGGAGGCAACAGCCCGCCCATTGTCCGCCTGCTCACCCCAACCCAAGATCAGAATATTGCCGGCCCATCGACGATTACCCTGTCGGCCGCGGCCTCCGATCCAGATGGGCAAGTGCAGCAGGTGGAGTTCTATAACGGCGACATCAAGATCGGGGAAGCCAGCACGGCGCCTTATTCGATTTCGTGGCCCGACGTGGCTCCGGGCCGCTATCTCCTGACAGCCACCGCCACCGACAACGCCGGGGAAACGACCACTTCCACTCCGGTCGAGATCGTCGTTTACAAAACTGGAGGCAACCTGACCGGCAGCGGCAAGTTGCCCTTGGAACGCGTCGATTTGTCGGCGGAGGGCACGGCCGACTGGATCCATTGGGGCTTGTCTCCATCGAACATTGTCAATCGTAAGGCCGCGGTGGCGGCGCAGATCAGCGGCCTGACCTTGATCGGCACCACTAACCTCGAGTTTTACGCCGACAACTTCACCTCCTTCGCATGGAACGACGGGACACCTACGCCGGTGAACAGCGGTGCAACGCGCGGAGTATTTGTGTATGGCCGCAACAACGGCTTTGAGATCACGGCGCCGGCGGACAGCACCTCGCGGCGGCTGCGTGTTTACGCCGGGCTTTATGGCGCGCAAGGCCATTTCCGCGCCTGGCTGAGCGATTTTAGCGCACCGGCGTTCCACAGCCATTCGCTCAGCAATGCGGTCGGGAACGATTACGAAGTCTATACCCTGGACTACGCGGCGGCGGAGCCGGGGCAAACCCTCACCGTGCAGTACACCGCTGAATCATTGTACGACGCCGATTTCGGCAATGTCACGATCCAGGCCGCCACATTGCAAGGAGGCGGACCAGTACTCCATCCGGTGGTGCTTTTGAATCCAACCCGGCTGGGATCCCAGTTCTGGTTCTCCTTTTTGACCGACGCGGGTTATTCCTATCGGACGGAGACCAGCTCGGCGTTGGGCAGCGGGACGCCTTGGGACGTGCTGACCACCCTGTCGGGAACCGGTGGCACCGTCAGCGTCACCAACCAAAGCGCCGAGGCTCAACGTTTTTACCGCGTCCTGCGGCAATAAGCCGCTTTTCCTTTGGGCTTTCCGCTTTCCGCTTTTTTCCGCTTTCCGCTTTCCGCTTTTTCAGAGCGGCTATTCCAGACCGGCCTTGGCGCGGATGATGTTGCCGAGGATTTTGTTGAGCCGTTCCTGGTCGGCGGCAACGTCGCTGATGCTTCCCAGGTAATCGCCGGCGCGATTCAATAGATCGGCGCGTTTCTCCCCATCGCTGACGACTTTGGCCAATTGATGGTCGGTCGCGCCGAGGCCCGGCCCGGTGGCGTTATTGTTGTCTTCGGCCTCGATCCAGTATTCGATCATGCTTCCTTCAGGGAGGCCTGGGAGGGTCTCGGCGATCTTCCATTCGTACCGGCGCCGCAGTCGTTGTGGTTTTTCTCCTGCCAAATCCAGTTCAACGGTCTTTTCGGCTCCGTTATCGGCAGCGTCGGTCTTGAATTTCAAACGCAGCTTGGCGATCTGGAAGTCGTCGTTGGCCTCGAAAGCCAGGAGGAGCGTGGCGACGCGCGTGATCAGTTCCTCCTTGCGATCCGGATAAGTGAGCCTGACCACGGGCACTTTATCCGGCAACACATCGACGCGGTAGACCCCTTGATCGCGGCTTTCCATATGATCCGTGTCCATCATTTGGATCTGGAACCCGCTGAGAGTCTTGACCGGGACCAGAAACCAGCCCGTCCATTCACGACGGTTTTGGGCGTTCATTTCCAGTGGCAGTTCGTGCTCCAGGCCCACCAAACGGATCGAAGCGCGCTCGAGATCTTTGGTGGCGGTCCCCCGCAAATAGAGCGTGCTCCCGGCCAACAAACTCAAGTCACCCAGCTCGCGCCGCGTCCGCTTCAACCCGGTATAGGCTGGATACTCCTGTTCGCAATCCATCCTGGCCACCGTAGGCCGCGGAATCGCCCGAATCTCGAAGCTGCCGCTGTCGGCGTCTCCCATTACAAATCGGTAGCTGAAACTGTCCTGCACGTTTTCCAGCAACCGCCCAAAATGCAAAGGCGCATCGCGATCCTGTTCGAGCGGAAACTCCTGCGTGCGGCGGTTGCGATAGTTCACCAACACCTTGCCGTGCGCCGGCCGTAATCCGTGCACGTAGACCTCCAGCAGCACGGTGTCTCCAATCCCAACCACCCGGTTGCCCTCCGGCACCACCAATCGCGTTTTGCGCGGGACTGGCACCTCGAAGAGCAACAGCCGTTTTAACAACTCCGTGCACACCTCCCGTCCGGCCGCAAATCCCGCCAACGCCAGCAGCGGAATAAAGATCGCCATCAAGGCAAATAACTTCAGTCGATCCGTGGGAATGATCCGCCGGAAATCGGACGGTGCCGCCAGTTGTTCGGTCTCCACCACCAGCGCGCGAGCCAGGCTGCCGGACGCTCCCGCCGGAACCGCTCCCGGCCGCGTCAATTGCACCGCGGCGATCATCCGCCCACAGAATTCCGGACACGCCTTCTCCACCGTGAGGGCCAGGTCATCTTCGTCCGGTTGCCGCCACCAAGGGCGCACGACCGAAACCGCCAGGATGTAGCCAAGAACGGCGCCTTGGATGATCAAAGAGAAAACGCGGGCGATCCGAGGCAACTCCAGCCACCAATCCAGAAACATGGCCAAGGCCAGCAGTTCGATCCCCACCACCGCGGCGATCGCCCAACCCGTGAGCAACGCCACCGCCACATGACGCCGCCGCAGGTCTTGGAGTTTGCCGGCCAGCAACGCGCTGGGCGCCGGCGCTTCAGACGACGCCGACGACGCGACATCGGGACGGATTGCGGGAAGCGTGGCGCGCATCGGGGAACATCGTGGCGGACGGAACCTGCCCGAGGCAAGTTTGGATTGATGCACGGGTGCAGATCCGACGCCGGAACCCAACCCCGGCGAGTTTCATTCATCGTCCGTCGGCTTGTTTGCGGCAGCCTGCCGTGGCACATTAGCGCTCGTTCGCTATGCGACGACACGCACTGATCGGTCTCATCATGCTGAGTTGCGGGGGCTGGCTGCTTGCTCAGCGCTATCGCCCTCGCTACGGAGGAGGCGAGGGCTGGCTTCCAGAAGATGCCCCGGTCCGCACCGCGCGCGAAGTGCCCACGCATAGCACGGAATTCCCCCGCTGGACGAACGCGAAGGGTTTCGAGAGGGACGTGTTCACCTTCGCGCGCGTCCGTTACAAACGTAATCCGTATGCCGGGTGGAGCGCCGGGTATTGTTTCACAGATTTCCCCGACAGCGACTTGAACTTCTCGTATCGGCTGCAGCAGTTGACTTCCCTCAAAGTGGACCCCGATGGACGCGTCTTAAGCCTGACCGACCCCGAGCTGTTCAATTACCCATGGATTTACATGGTCGAACCGGGCGGGCTCCGGCTCGAGGAAGACGAAGCGAATGCCCTGCGCAAATTTCTTCTCAACGGCGGCTTCCTGATGGCGGATGATTTTTGGGGCGAGCAGCAGTGGCGAAATTTTGCGAGCGAGATGCAGCGCGTCTTCCCGGGGCGCGAATTCAGAGAGTTGGAAATGAACCACCCGATCTTCAAATGCGTCTTCGACCTGAGCGGCAAACAGAAGAACGACTTGCAGACTCCGAACTTCGCCACGGGCGAAAGAAGCCAGCGCACCGGTATCACGTGGGAATATCACAATGGCGAGGAATGCCGGGATGTCCACATCCGCGCGCTGTTTGATGACAAGGACCGGATGATGGTCATTGCGTGTCACAACACGGACAACGGCGACGGTTGGGAACGGGAGCAGGAGTTCCAGTACTTCTTCCAGGAGTTCTCAGAAAAGCGGGCCTATCCGCTCGGCATCAATATTATCTTTTATGCGATGACGCATTGAGGGGAGCAGGTGTGGTTTATTGGGATCAGCTGGTTCAGTTGGTGCGTGGTGGTCGTTCCATCACGCGGCTAACGATGGCAAAGAAAAATCCCGTGGACCAACCACACATCAGGATGCCGGTGAGGGCCTCGACCCCGCCAACCAGTCGCCAGTCTGCCGGCAAAACCAGGTCGCCATAACCAGTCGTGGTGTAGGTAACGGCGCTAAAATACTCAGCCGCTGGCAAATCGGGCATGGCTCCCTTCCAGAAATAGAAGAAACCCCAGACAGAGATCTCGACCAGGTGAAGAAAGACGATCCACGCCGCGACGCAAATGAACAGCCACGAGCAAGACCAGAAGCCTTGCGCCGAATCAGTGGGACGCCGCCGCAGCCAGCGCAGGGCAGAGACCAGGCCACCGGCGTGAATCGTCACAGACAAGCCCATCAGACACCAGGCAAGGAGGAGTTGGACGAGCATGGCTATTCGTGGATCAGGCTGACGATCAGGAACGCGACCGCGAGGAGGCGGAGTTTGGTCTGGTCCATTGCGTGGTGCGTCTTCATAAGCTTTGTGGGCGACGGACACAGACTCGCACGTTCGCTGAGGCGGTGTCACCACCGGATCAAACCGGGTCGCGCTCGTCAGGCCAATTCGATTCATACTTTAGGTTGCTCAAAGCGGCGCCGGCGATTGGTTCTGAGTGCAGAGATAGATACGGAATCGGGTCATCGGGCGGCCCTTATGTTGGGACATGAAGTCGTCCACCATCTCGATTTTGCTGAATTGCTCCTGCAAGGTTTTGGGAAGGTCCCTCGTTGAGTTGGTGACGAAGAGAGCGCGCGTCTTGAGCTGCGGATGGTACGTCGGCCACAAAGTGAATTGTGACTTGCCGTATTCTTCAGGAGGAAGATAGGTCACGGGGTGGTCAGCGAGGTAAAAGCTCATCATGCTGGCCTGGGAATAGTGATTTGCGATCAGTATCTCCGCGTTATAAGTCTGGCGCGCTCGTTGCACGTGGGCTGCAAAATCAACCCATCCCTGGCTGCGGCGCAACGGGTCCAACCCGGGGGGCAGGCGCAGGAACGCCGTGTCGTGGAGGGCGGCTGACATGACCAGCGCCATGGTGAAAGCCGCCCCGACGCCCCAGCGCCACGCGGGCCGGCGTGAGACTAATTCCTGCCAGAAGACCACGGTGAAGATAATGCTGGTAATCAACGCCGGGGCAATCCAGTTGCCCTTCCCGGCCTTGTTGAGGCTGAAGAAAAGGAACAGAGCATAGAGAGGCAATGCCTGGCTCAAGAGAAAGCGTGTGCGGAATTCGGCGTGGTTCTTCCAAGTCAGGCCGACTGCGGCGACAATGATGCCTGCCATGAGGAGCGGTGAGATCACGCCAAACTCCTCGCCGATGAACCGGAGCAATTCCACCGGATGGATGTCGAAGGATTCCTTGACGCCGCTGCGCGAGTGCAACGCGGTAAAATGGATCCAGCCGGTCTGCACGTTCCACCAGATGAGCGGCGTGATGGCAGCGAGGAACGCGACTCCCATGATGACGATGTTGCGGCTGAACAAGAGCGGACGATGTTCTTTCGACCAGAGCAGAAACGAACCAATGCAGACGATCTGCACGCCATTGGTGAACTTCGCCAGGAAGCCTGCGCCGATGACCAGCCCAATCCAAAACCAATAAATCGCTTGGCCGGTGTCCAAAGCGATCCAAAACAATAGCACTCCCCAGGCCCAAAAGAACACGCTGAGCGAGTCAATCGTTATCAGGATGGATCCTACCGCCATCATTGGCATCACGGTGGCGACCAGCAAGCACCAAAGCGCGATCCGTCCGTCATAAAGGCGCCGGGCCAGGCTGAAAAGCAACCACCCGGTGCCAGTGCTCAGCAGAACTGCGAAAAAGCGGATGCCAAACACGGTGTCACCGAAGAGTTTGGTTCCCAGCGCGATGGTCCAGGCGATGGCGGGGCCTTTGTCGCGGTAGGAGGCGGCCAGATACTTTGACCAAAGCCAGTAGTAGGCTTCGTCCGGAACCAGTTCCATCCTGGTGCAAAACCAGAGGCGATACCCGGTGAGGGCAAGCAGCAACAGGATCGCCAGCCGCAGCGGACTAGTCTGGCGAAGCGCAGATAGCACTGGGGCCATTGGAAATTGAAGTGAGGCGGCCGGGAGCATCGGTGGAGCGCACTACATCTTGAATCATGAAGAGAGGACGATTCTTGGACTGCTCGCAAATACGTCCGAGATACTCACCGAAGACGACTGCATCATGAAGGCCGATTTTGAACCGTCTTCATTACACGAACGTTAAGAAAACCATTACATTATTGCCATCTATCGCGCCTGGCTTCATTGCCCACGTTTGCTTCTTTCCGAAGCGGCGTCATTTCAATCTTCTTTCGGAGTGTTGTTCAAAATATCGGACGAAGCCTTTCATCCTGAGCTGCCACCAAAACATTCCGTGTGCAGAGAGGGCCGGGGTGAGCGGTGAGAAGGCCAAGAGTTTCGAGTTCCCGAAGGTCAGGTTCATGGGTAGGACGGACCTCCAACTTTTGGACGTGAATTGGGCCTATGAACCCAAATCTAACGTAGCAGCCGAGGCTTGCCCGCCGTAGCCAGTAGGGCGCAGGCGGGTAACGAGGTACATCCTG
>DATLUX010000414.1:0-4925 GCA_035577805.1 Verrucomicrobiia bacterium | reverse complement strand
TGCTTACGAAATCCTCCTTCAGAAAGATCTCGAACGATCGCGTCACAGCCCATTGGACGAGTACGGCGCCGGTCTGGTGGACGTGGCCAAGTTCCAGGCGCAGCAACGGTTCGCGGAGGAACAACGGCGGCGCGATGTTCAGGGGCAGATGGAGATCCTGACGGCGACACAGAAGGCGCTGGCCGAGCGCGACGAGGCCCGGGCCGCAGCGGATTTCAAGCGGCAGGAATCTGCAAACGTCAGCGCGGAGAAACGAGCGGAGACCGCGGCGACATCGGCGGAGAAACGCGCGGAGATCATGGCCAAGGCGCGAGAGCAGTCCGCGCGTGAAACGGCAAAGGAGATCAGGACTCAGGCGCTCGTTGCAAATTTCAAGGAGCACATTCCGATGCAGAAGGGCGAGTCCGATGAGGACTACATCGAACGCGCGCAGAAGGAATGGTCGAAGACGCTGGGCACACAGCTCGCTACTTTGGACAAGCAGTACCGAAAGGTGGCGGAGACGCACGACAAGCTGGTTGCTGATGCCGCCGCCAAGTATCCTGAGCGATTGGCTCAGGCCGCGTGGGAGGAGAGCCGTGCTTTAATTCCGGATTCACCGCAGAAGCAGAGGCTTGAAAAGATGAAGCCTCTGGAACGTGAAGCGCAGATGGCTGCGCTCGGAGATAAAGGCAAGGACATCGTCACCCAATACGCGTTTGGATTGAACAAAGCGCGGCAGACCACCCCGCGAATGGACGAGGTGACGGATGCAAAAATCAAAGATCTGAAGAACGAGGCGTTCAATCTGTACGATGACCTGTCCAAAAAGAAAGCCGACATCAAGTATGCGACGGCGATCCCCGAGTACCTGAAACAGATTCACGTCCCGCTCCCAGGCGAGATAGGGGAAGGGCCAGGAGTTGGCGGCGGCTACGATTACATGGGGAACCCGGTTGCGACGCCAGCAGTGCCAACCAATGCGGACGCTTTAGGCTTTGACCGCGCAGCAGGGCGTGGGGTGTCGCCAGCCGCGCCAGTCAAACCGGGCGCTGGCGCCGCGGGTGCCACCGCAGCGCCAGTCGCTCGGACACCGGACGAGATCTATGGCGGCGGCGATTATGGGTGGGGACCGGGGCAGAGAACACCGTTGATTGGAAACCTGTCTGAACCTGTGGCAAGAGCTGGCTCAGCGATCAGGAATTTCAGCCCGTCCCAACTTGTCACGGTACCGCTTGATGTTCTCGGAGCAATAGGAAATCAATGGCTTGGAACTCCAAGCTTTTCCTCGACTGAGTACGTGAAGCGTTTTGGATTGGGGCAGCCAGCGCCAGTGGAAAACGATCAGAGCCTTCAGTCTGAACTTCGCAACCTTGGATTGCCGCCGAACACACCGGTACCGCCAGAGCGCGGACTGCCGCCAACACCTGCGGAGATCGCAGCGGCTAGGGCAAGGATGGCAACGCCAACACCCATAGTTCCGGGGAACATCAATCTAAACAACCGTCCACGCGTTAGGAATCCGGACGGCAGTATCAGCACTGTTCGATCAATCAGCATTAACGAGGACGGCAAGGAAATCCTAATTCCGACTGTCAGTGACGACGGTAGGATCATGTCGAATCAGGAAGCTATTGCGTTGTACCACCAAACAGGCAGACACCTTGGGGTTTTCCCCAATGTTCGCAGTGCGAATGCCTATGCTCAGCAGCTTCACGAATCGCAGGCGGCAATGCCTCTGGAAATTGCTCAACCAGTCGCGCCGACGATTAGTGGACTCGGTACTGAGCAACGATTACTGGACGCCTATACGCGCGGACGCGCGCCGATGTTTGATCCAACGGCTGTGCGTGGGCGTGCGCCAGAACTGGCAGCACCAGCTTTCACGAATGCTCCTCCGGTCGTTGTTGCCCCGGCTGTTCGCGCTGCACCAGAGATCATGGACGCACGCGCGCTACAGGCGGCGCGCATTAAACAGGCGTTGCGTTTGAAGTATCCGAAGAACGTGGAGCTTATTGATCTCGATCGCCAGCCGCTGGAAAACCTTCAGGATCTCTACCAGCGATTGGAGATCCAGAACAGAGGCGGCGGCAGCGCTGGCCCTGCGATGGCATGGCCACCACGCGGGCCGGTGATTGACGTACCATCCGAAATACTTCCTTAATCCGATGTGGCCAACAGCATTGTCAGCGCATTCCGGAGACGGTACCCGACCGACCAGCGCACCGATGACGAGCTGACGGTGGCGATCGGTTCGGCCTATCCGGAGTATTCGGATCCAGCCAAGTTCCCCGATTTCCATTCCGACCTTCAACGGTTGACCAAGGCTGTCCAGCCGCAGCCAAGCGCAGGAGCAGAAGAACCTTTCCCGCCGTTCCCGCCAACGGTTGGCGATTACTTCAGGCAGGCAGGCGGCTCATTGATTCGCGGCGCGACATCGACGCTGGGATCCATCCCTGAAGCGTTTGGTACCGCGGCCAGGATCGCGGGGACGTACTCGGTGCCAGGCGCGGAGTATGTGCCGATGCGGTTCGAGACTGAGCCAGGCGGATTGGAGACTGCGCTCACGCGGGCCGGTGAAGCGGTATCGCCTGCGCCAGTGGAAGGTCTGGAAAAATCCTTCCTTGCCACCAAGCTGCCGGAAGCAATCGGATCCAGCGGCGCGTTCATCGCAGGCGGCGCCGTGGCCGGGGCTGCGGAGATCGGCGTTGTGCGCGCGATCGGTGCGCGAGCTACAGCGCGTGCGCTTGCCGGTGGATTATCTGAGGAGGTTGCTGCCAAGATGGGAGTGGACGCGGCGACGTCCGCAGCGCACCGGCTGGCCTACGGGAACATCGCGAGCCTGGGCGCATTGTCGCAGGCGCAGCAAGGTTACGAGGAAGCGCGCAGGGCCGGGGCTGATGAGCACACGCGGTTCCTTGCGTTCGCTCTGAACCTGCCGGTGGGTATGACGGAAGCGGTGCCTCTGTCCAACATGCTGAACCGGTTGGATAAACTCAGCGGTGGCACTCTCAAACAATCTTTGATCCACGCCGGGGTGGAGTCTTTCGAGGAGGCTTTGCAGAACTCTTTGCAGGGCGCGGCCGGGGACGTGATCGCCGCGCGGATTGCGAAGTATGATCCCGACCGGAAGATGTTTGACAGCCTGGCAGAAGACGCAGGAGTTGGCGGCATTTCCGGCGCAATCGTGAGTCTGGCGATTTCCGCGATCGGCGGAAAATTACGCGGTGGAGATCGTACCAGTCAATCGTCCACAGCAACCGCTCCCCCACCACCTGGCGGGGCTGGGCCTGCCGCAGCTCAGGCAGGGGTTGGTCGTGGAACTCCTCCACCAGCAGCGCCCGACGTGGCAGCGCAGTATTTGACCCCTGAACAGAAAGCCGAACAACACGCCGCGAAGATGCAGGAGACCGCGCGCCGCCAGATCTTCGGCGGGTTCGGCGCTGACGAGACTTTCTTTGTCGCACAGTTGCCACCCAACGAACAGGTGACATACCAAGCCCTGGTCGAACAAGCACGAAAGGATAAAAATGCCGCTGACCAAAGGATCGCAGAACAGCGTAGTGCGGAAGAACGTGGCGGAAATGCTGCACTCGTACAAAAAGAAGGGGAAGATCGGGAACGTGAAGCCGAAGAGCAAAGAGCACGCGCGGCGGGTGGCGCTGGCGGCGGCGTTTCGCCAACAACGGCAGTCGCGACGACAGGAGGATTAGGGACCGACGTCGCGCCAGGGTCCGCAGGCCAGCCGGTGACCGCGCCGGAGAAGAACGTGGTCAACCCGCCTGCGGCAATGATTGCGCCGGTCGTGTTCCACAGCGCAATGGTTGTGCCTGGTCTGCCAGCGGTGCTTTACTTCACGCCGACCGTGGAGCTGCGCGGGAAGGACGGCGGGATCTACAAGCCTGGGGACGCGATCACCGAACTTAACTTGGAAGGTTTTACGATCCCGCCCGAAGAACTGGCGCGTGCTCGGAAGGTGGCTCAGGGCGAACTTACCAAGCCTGCGGGCACACAAAACCTACCGACGCCTGCGGTACCCGTTGCGCCGCAGCCTACGGCTCCTGCCGTGGGCACACAATACCTACTGCCACCGGTCCTCGAAGCGATTGCGCAGAAGGTTGCCGCGTCTAAAGAACGGCTCACGGCTGACGATCAAGCAACTCTGCCAAAGACAACGGATCCGTTTTATCAGATTTACCACAATCGCGTCGCAGAACTGAGAGGGTTGCCGCCAACAACGGTGAAGACCGATATTGGTCAGCCGCCTCGCGCACCATTGCCGCCTCCGGTTGCGCCGGTTACGACGCCACCGGTTGTTACCCCGGTCGTTCCGCCAGTGGTTCCGCCAACTCCCGCCAAGACTGGCGTGGTCTCCAAGATTCGCGCAAAGGCCGCGCAACTGGCCGTTGCGGTTCGCAAAGCTGCGGCTGTGGTTCACGCTTCACCGATCGTTGACACTATCGATTTTGAGGATTCGCCCCTGTACTTCATGCTGTCCGGTCGTGGGGCCGGGGCCAGCGAGGAAACAATTGCGGCATTGAACGAGGAGGATGAGAAGAAAGCCATCATTTCCAGCGGAGAATACGAGGGGCACTTCGGCACACTGGTAGCCAAGGGCGACGCATCGACCGGGACGCCTGCAAGGATAAAGTTGGAAAACGGGAAAACCGTGAAGGTTCAGGAGAGTGAATACAACACGCTGGCCAACATTCGGAAAGGGATGCAGAAGGGGACCGGCGCTAAAGTTACGCTGGCGCCAGGGTACTTCGAAATCAAGGAACCATTGGCAGCTAACGATAAAGCCCTGCAAGCTGCAGGGTTGGTCAGTCGCGCGTCTTTGGTTGGAGATCCCCAGCATGGCAGTCGGAATTCATGGACGCACCGTTGGACCGTGTTTCGCGACGGCAACCGGGTTGTCATCCTGCCGACTTACAAGTCCTCTGAAG
>DATLUX010000413.1:0-8325 GCA_035577805.1 Verrucomicrobiia bacterium | reverse complement strand
GCCGCTGTTGTCCACTCCGCGATAATTAAAAACAGGCATGCGTCACTCCCTTCACTGCTTTTTCATCACACATCGCTCGCATGAGGAAGAGATACTTGAAACTGTAAGTGGCCCACCTCACCCCAGCCCTCTCCCCCCTCGGAGGGCGGAGAGGGAGAACTGCTCTGGTGTATTTTGCCATCGCACCCTCCCTAAGCCAGCCGCGTGGCTTCCATTAGCTCTTCGAGGCTGGTCACTCCTTGCACCACTTTGCGCAGACCATCCTCGAACATCGTGCGCATCCCTTTCTCGCGCGCCAGACGGAAGTATTCCTGCGCGCTGGCCCGGCGGACAATCGGCTCATGAAACCGTTCGTCCAGCATCATCAGTTCGAAAATGCCTTTGCGCCCCTTGTAGCCGCTGCCTTTGCACTCAGCACAGCCTGCCCCCCGCCACAACTGCACCGGCAATCCAGCAGGTGGCTCCAACTTCAGCTCCTGGAAGGTCTGTTCAGGATCCTTCCGGGGCTCCTTGCACCGCACGCAAATGCTGCGCACCAACCGCTGCCCCATTACTCCGATCAAGCTGGCCGGCAACAGATAGGGCTCGACGCCCATGTCGATTAAGCGCGGAATCGCCCCCGCCGCATCATTGGTGTGCAACGTCGAAAAAACCAAATGTCCGGTCAAGGCCGCCCGCACCATCAACTCGGCGGTTTCGGTGTCGCGGGTTTCGCCCACCAGGATGATATCGGGGTCCTGGCGCAGCAAGGCCCGCAGGCCAGTGCTGAAGGTCAGACCGACGTCTTCCTTGATTTGCGTTTGCCGAATCAGCGGCATCCGGTACTCGATGGGATCCTCCAGTGTAAAGGTGCTCACCCGCATCGAGCTGACTTCCTTGAGGACCGCGTAGAGGGTCGTGCTCTTGCCGCTGCCCGTCGGGCCGGTCACCAGAATGACCCCATAGGGCCGATGGACCGCCTCGCGAAATAACTGGATATCCTCCGCCGCCAGCCCCAGCGCCTGCAACGTCAAGACTTGTGAGCCCGGATCCAAGATGCGCACCACGATGTTTTCCCCATGACTGGTGGGCAGGCTGGAAACCCGCAGGTTGATCTCCCGACGCCCCACGTAGACGGTGCTCCGGCCGTCCTGGGGAACCCGCTGCTCGGCCACATCCAAGTTGGCCATGATCTTGAGCCGAGCGCTCACCGGCGATTGCATCGACCGGGGCACCAAAACATCCTGGTAGAGCACCCCGTCGATGCGGGTGCGGATGCGCATGGTCTTTTCTTCCGGCTCGAAATGGATGTCGCTGGCGCGGTTCTGCACGGCCCGAGCAATGATCTGATCGACCAACCGGATGACCGGCGCGTCGTTTTCACTGACGCTAATGTTCTCCGCCAACTCGGCCAGCACCGTCCGGGTGTCCTCCGGTTCCTGGTCCAGGACCTTGTCGATGGTCTCTTCAACTGTGCCGCCAATGCTATGATGCATTTCCAGACAATTGAGGATGTCTCGTTCCGGAGCGGTCACCACCTCGATGCTCAAACCGGTAAGCTCCTGGATGGTGTCGATGGCCACCACGTTCAACGGATCGGCCAGAGCCACGATTAAGGCGCCGTTCTCACGCGAGAGCGGTACCGCCCGGAACCGTTTGGCTATCTCGAAGGGGATGAGCTGTAAAATCTCCTTGTCGATGACTACCCGATTGACATTGACCACCTTGGCCTCCGCATCGCGGGCCAGAAAATCTGCCACAACCTCGGGCGCCACGAAGCCCAGTTGCACCAGGATGTCCCCGATCAAGCCGCCGCGCTTCTTTTGCTCGCGCAGCCCCATGTCCACCTGCGTCTGGGTGACCAGCCCGGCTTCGATGAGCAACTCGCCTAACCGCTGTTTGTTCTTAGGAGCCCCCTGGCTTGGAGGGAACGGAGAAATGGACTCGGCCATTGCAGTTTCTACGCGCTCCAGAACAAGCGAAGGGCCCCGCTGCCATTCGCTGCTCAATTGATTTTACGCCATTTCGCGGGTCGATGATTTTATCGATGCGTAAGGTAGATCCAGACCGTTTGAGTGAGGTTGCTGTACTTGACACGCCCAGTTATGTCGTCGGCTGGGGCTGCCGGGGCATTGAGTGGTGGGGCGCTGCCATCCAGTCGGTCGCTGATGTCCTTGGCATCGCCAGCAGGAACACCTTGAATGACGGCCTCCACGACGTAACTGGCACCGAGGGTAGAGTTGGTGGTATTGCCTGCAAGGTCATAAGTAGTAGCGGTCGTCACCACATGCGTGTACGAATTAGTCCCAACCTTGACCAAGAATGGTTTATCCAGGAAGCCTTCGTTGAGCAGCACCGCATCGTAATACGCCAAGCCGGCCGTGGGCGTCGGCCCACCCGGAGGGGCGCCAGCCGGAACAGCTGTTCCACCGGTGGTCCGGTCCATTCCACCGAATTTGGCGTAATGATCCATGCAGGCGGCTTTCACCGTGTTATAGCTGACCACCGCATTGTTGATGCGTGAGTTGTTAATGGCTTCGAAAACCTTCGGGATCAGCAGTGCTGCCAAGATGGCGATCACGGCCAGCACCCCGATCATTTCGATCAGCGTGAAGCCCCGAGACCGCGGGGACAGTTGGATTTGTGTTTTCATTCTGAGATGTGTATTGAATCTTTGGTTTGTTGTTTAGGTTGCTGATTCACTCCAGCCAACGACGCCCGAGATGACATTTGCCCCCCGAGGCCTGGCGTTTGTGCGTCGCCTGGAACCATCGTCGCGGGCGCGACCTGGGGCAATCGGGGTGAGTCCTGTCCATTTCTGTCGTAATTCCCGCTAAACAAGACCGGGGAATCCCTCGCTGGTCTTCGCGGATTCGCCGCTAGGAAGGCTTACTAACGCTGGGACGCTTCCTGAAGCATCTGGCGCCAGCTTTCAAGCCGGTCGGTCAGGCCAAGGCCGCGCAGATAATCGAGATCGACCGATTGTTGAGGAAGCTGGCCCAACGGGGCGGGCGGGCGTCCCAAGGTGTTGGCGACGTGGACTGCCGTCACCGCGCAGAAGGTCTGGCAGCGGGCCTGGGCGGGACGATGATGGAAAGCAACGGCTTCGATCACTGCGGGAGGCAGCCCCCATCTGCTCAGCAGATGGGCCCCCAACTCGGCATGGCTGGCGCCCCAGACCTTGAATTCCTGTTCCCATAAGGTGTGCTGGCGTTCACGCGCCAGCCGGATGTTCTCCTCCAGACGCACAGGGAAATTTGCCGCCAGCACCAGCTTGCCCACGTCATGCAAAAGTCCCGACATGAACGCTTCATCGGTGATGCTGCGGCCGGCAGCCTCGAATTCGCAGAGTTTCCTGGCCAGCACGCCGGTCGTCCAACTGTGTGTCCACAAATTCTCCACGCTGAACTCGACCAACTTGAGTTGTTGAAACTGGGAGAAGACCTGCAACGACAACACCAGCCCCCGAAGTGTTTCGCTGCCCAGAAACACCGCCGCCTCCGCGGGATGCCCAATGGCGCGGCCCAGCCCGAAGAACGCCGAATTCACCAACTGCAGGATTTTGGCGCTCAGCCCCATGTCACGCGCCACGATCAAGCCCGCCCGCTCCAGCGAACAATCCTCTAACTTCAATTCTTGCATCAATTCGTTGTAGATCCGGGGCAGCACCGGCAGGGAAGTGATGCTGGCCAGCCAGTTCTGAAACGCATCGTGCGACACAAAATCCTGCGCGGCGAACGCGCGGGCCAGCACTGCCTTCAGCACCATCGGGTCGCAGGGTTTGGACAACAATTGATGCACCGGGGCGCCCACCTGCTGGACGGCCTGTCGGCCTGAACTCAGGCTGAGTCCGATGCGCAGCGTGGTCGGCGAACTCTCCATGATGCTTCGGAGCAAATCGACTCCGGCCGATTCCGGAAATAACAAGTCAACTACGGCTGCATCCACCGACTGAGCCCGGAGACGTTCCAAGGCCCTGGACGGATCCTCAAAACATTCCAACTCCCACCTGGGGCGCATGTCCGCCAAACCCGCCTGCACCAGCCGCGATTCTTCGCGATCGGGGGAGACAAACAGAATGGAACGTGAGGATACGGGCCTCGAAGCTGGCAAGCCCGCATCCGCTGCAGGTGGCGTCATAAAAGTTCGGCAGTAGAAAAAGGCTATTCTTCAGCCTCTCGAGCCAGCCTGGGCAATCCATGCCGGCAATCGAACTGCCGGCGCGGGCTCGAGACCGGCCCTGCCTGCTAACCCGGAACGATTAGCCGGCGGCCGGGGCCACGATCACTTCGACGCCGCAAGCTCGCAGACCGTCCACAAGCTCTGCGGGCGCAGCGCTGTCCGTCACGATCATGTCAACACTGCTCAAGGCGCACAAGTGGGAAACCGAACGGCGCCCTAACTTGGTATGGTCAAAACAAAAGATCACCCGCGGCGCCGCGGCGATCATCGCCCGCTGAATATCGATCAGCAACCCGTGCGAGTTCGTGATGCCTTCCGGTGTCACCCCGCCCCCGCTCATGATCGCAACGTCCGCGTGGATCTTCGAAAACGCTTCCACCGCCAGCGGACCAACCAAAACCCCCAACCGCGGATAAACCACTCCCCCGGAAACCACGAGTTCCACTCGCGGGTCTCCGGCATAAAGGTTGGCCACCGGCAACGAGTTGGTGATCAGATGCGCGTTAAGTCCTTCCAAGTGCCGCGCGACGTGATAAATCGTGCTCCCAGCATCCAGAATGACCGTCTGATTTGGTTCAATCAGTCTCGCACAGGCACGCCCGATGGCCTCTTTGGCTTCCAAGTTGTGCGTGTCCCTTTTGGCAAACGTGAACTCGTCGGATTTCGGGTTCACAAGTCGCGCCCCGCCATGAGTGCGTTTCACTGATCCTTGTGCTTCCAAAAAGGTTACGTCTCGACGAACCGTCGAGATGGAAGCTCCGACTTTCTCTGCAAGCTCATCTAAAGAAGCGAACTCCGCGGCCTGCAGATACTCTTCAATGCGTTTTTGACGCGCTTCTGACTGCATCTGTGCGCAATCTTGGTAGAGTTTGGAATATTTTGCAATAAAATCTTGACGACTTGCCACGTTCTGGTAGAAATCTATCGCAATACGCCATCCGTCATACATAATACGCAATCTGTAATGTCTCAGGGTATGTCGACAGTGCATCGGGCGGTCGTCGAGCATCTGGTCCGCCAAAGCGTTTACCAGCGGCTTAACCGCCCGTTGCCGCGGATCGCGTCTGCCCCCAGCCCGCTCGTCGTCAATGTCAGTGCCCGCCACTGTCATCTGACTCCAGCCGCGGTCGAGAGTCTGTTCGGTCAGGGACATCAACTGACGGTGCACAAATGGCTCTATCAGGATGGGCAATTTGCGGCGAAAGAAACGGTGACCTTGATCGGTCCGCGCAGCCGGGTGATTTCGAACCTGCGCATCCTGGGTCCGTGCCGCACGCTGAATCAGGTGGAGTTGGCTTACACGGACGGGATCGCGTTGGGATTCGAATTGCCGCACCGGATTTCGGGCGACATCAAAGGCACGTTGGGCTGTATGTTGATGGGCCCGGCCGGCTTTTTTGAGATGCCAGAAGGAGTCATTCGCGCGATGCGCCACGTGCATATGGGGCCGGCCGATGCGGATTTTTACGGTGTGAAGGCGGGCGAGTCGATGCGCCTGAAGATCGGCGGCCCCTGCGGATTAATCCTGGAGCGCATGTTGGTGCGAGTGGATAAGAGCTTCAAGCTGGAGGTGCACATCGACACGGACGAAGGGAACGCGTGCAATCTGCAACCTGAGACGCCTTGTGAATTGTTAAGGACGGAGCCGTGACTTGAACCAACGAACAGTTGACTCTGAGTAAGTTTGATACCCACCAAGAATCTATGAACGAAGCAATCGGCATGATCGAAACCAGAGGTTACACCGGCAGCATTGAGGCCACCGACGCGATGGCCAAAGCGGCCAATGTGTCCATCGCCAAAACCATCGCCATTGGAGGCGGCCTCATCACGGTAATTTGCCGCGGTGACGTTGCCAGCGTGAAGGCGGCCGTGGACGCCGGCAGCAAAGCCGCCAGCAAGGTCGGCGAGTTGGTGGCATCGCACGTGATTGCGCGGCCGCATGAAGATTTGAGCAAAGGCTTCCTGGGCGACGCCAACGCCGCGGCCAAGAAGTAAGCGCACGATGCTATCGCGAAGTGTTCCACGGCAATTTCACTCTTAACTCATCCTGACTCATGGCTAATCAAGCAATCGGCATGATCGAAACCAAAGGGCTCTGTGCCCTGTTCGAGGCGACAGACGCGGCGCTCAAAGCGGCCAATGTCACCTTCACCGGCTGGGAAAAAATCGGCAGCGGATATGTGACGGCTTTCTTCCGCGGCGACGTGGCCAGCGTGAAGGCGGCCACGGATGCCGGGGCGGCCGCCGCATCCCAAGTCGGCCAAATCGTAACCGTGCAGGTGATCCCGCGTCCGCACGATGGGCTGAGCGGGCTCGGTCGCTGGCTGCAATGAGGCGACGTGCGACGCCCCGAACGCTGCCCATCGTCAGGCGTTGAGGCCCCGTTCCGAATCCGCCTGGCCGGCTCCCGCGCATGAAGATCCTGGTCGCCAACCTCGGCTCCACTTCGTTGAAGTGGCGTTTGTTCGAATTCTCGAACAACGCCGAGCAGCTTTTGCATAAAGGCGGCTTCGAGCGGGTCACGGATTACGCCAAGGCGATCGAAGGCTGTCTGACCGAGCTCAAAGCGAGCGGCTCGATCAAGACCGAAGCGGAGCTCGCGGCCGTCGGCTTCAAGACCGTGATCGCGAAAGGTGTCACTGGCTGCGTGCGCCTGGATGAACGGGTCTTGCGGGCGATGGAGGACTACAACGGTCTGGCGCCCGCCCACAATCCTCCCTACATCACCGGCATTCGGCTTTTCGCTCAACGGGTGCCGAGCGTGCCGTTGGTCGCCCTGTTCGAGACCGCTTTCTACCAGTTTGCCCCGGAACCCATGATGCGTTATGCGGTGCCCGACGCCTGGCATGAACTCGGAGTGCGCCGCTGGGGTTTTCATGGAGCCAGCCATAAATTTATCGCGGAACGGTCCGCGGAATTACTCGGGCGCAAAGATGTGGCCGAACGAGCGCGTCGTCTTTATATCGATGCCGGGCGCACGCCCGTCAATGATCCTCCTTTGCGCGTCATCTCGTGCCATTTGGGTGGCACTTCCAGCCTGACCGGCATCCTCAACGGGGTCGCGATCGGAAATAGCCTGGGCATGAGTCCACAGTCCGGTCTGCCCCACAACAATCGGGTCGGCGATTTGGATTCGGAAGCCGTCCCCTACATCATGCGCACACTGGGGTTGTCCCTGGATGAAGTAGGCCGGGAACTGACAAAAGAATCCGGCTTGAAAGGGCTGAGCGCGGTTTCCAACGACATCCGGGATATCCAGGAGGCGGCCGCGCGAGGCAACGCGCGGGCGCAGCTGGCTCTGGACGTGTTTACTGCCGAGGCCCGCCGGTGGCTGGGTGGCTATTATCTCGCGCTCAACGGCGCCGACGCCATTGTCTTCACCGCCGGCATTGGTGAAAACCGCATCGAATTGCGGGCCGCCATCTGCGCGAACCTCGACCAACTCGGCATCCAGCTGGACTCCGAAAAGAACGCCGCCACGCGCGCCACGGAAGGTGTGATCAGCGCACCCGCCTCCCGAGTGAAGGTGCTGGTCATTCCCACCAATGAGGAACTGGTGGTGGCGCGGGAGACGCGCCGGCTTCTCGAATCCGGAGGGGGCCGATGAACAACCGTGGGGGAAAAGCGGAAAGCGGAAAGCGGAAAGCGGAAAGCGGCCTGCCACGGCGTAGCCCGCAGGCGAAGGCGGGAAAGCGGAAAGCGAAAACGCGCAAGTTGGAGGTCCGTCCTCTCCATGAACCGACTCTCTCAGGTAGCAGCCGACGTAAGGAGGCTCACTCTATCCCAACGCGTTCGTCGGGAAAAAGATCAGAGCCTCGTGACCTCGGCTGCTACGTTAGATTGGGTTGGGTTCATGGGTCCAATGCGCGTCCGAAATTTCGGAGGTCGAAGCTGTCCATGAACCTGAGCTTCGGGAAGTCGAAACTCTTGGCCTTCTCACCCCTCACCCCGACCCTCTCCCCGTTGAGGGGAGAGGGAGGTTCAAGGCCCCAATGTGCGTCCAAAAGTTGGAGGTCCGTCCTACCCATGAACCTTCGCCATTCGAACTTTGAAATTCGACATTCGACATTTCTTAACCGGCTCATTCAAATGGCGAATGGCGAATGGCGAATGCCGAATGCCGATTGTCCCGGTTCAAGGTCCCAATGCATGTGCAAAAGC
>DATLUX010000412.1:0-5057 GCA_035577805.1 Verrucomicrobiia bacterium | reverse complement strand
CACCCGGGCCCTCGCGCAAATTGGTTGCGGGCCGGCCGGGTGTTCGTTAAGGTGCGCAGGTCCACGCCAGTGTGCGCGCGTAGCTCAATTGGATAGAGTGACGGCCTCCGGAGCCGTAGGTTGTGGGTTCGACCCCCGCCGCGCGCACCAACTCCCAGCGTATGACGCCAGGAACACGCAAATTGGGTCTCATCGCCGTGTTGCTTGTCCTGCTGTTAGCCGGATGGGTCACGGTGTTTCGACAGCTTGAACCCAACCCGCCGTTCGCTGCGTCCTTTCTACGCTATGAGGGCAGCAACGTTGTGATTCAAATCGAGAACAAGAGCCACTCCGATCTGATTTGTGTCACGTATTTCGCTTCTTTCGCGGCCGGCGCACAGCAGGTTAACGGCCTCGTGAAATCACATGAATCCCTGGAAGTGACGGTGAGAGTATTTCCGTCTCCAATTCCGCCGCCCGCATCCGCGGTGAGCCTGGCAAGAATCAATGTGGCGTGCCAGCGCAAGCCGTCGGGGATCCGGCTTAAGATCGCGTGGCTGCTGACCTGGATTGGTATCCGGAGCAGCGCAGAACAGTGGGAAAGCGCGATAGACTTGTTGCCTCAAAACCCCATTGGCCCATTTGCCACTGCCCATGCGCTTCCACGGCGATCGTAAGGCCGTCACTGACATCTCCCCGTGACCTTGAAGCGCAAGCTCAGCCTCGCCTCGATGCTGCTGGTCGTTCTGGCTGCGATCTATGTGGCTGCGAAATGGACGACCGTAAGTCGAGCGCATGAGCCTGTTCCCCCTTTTGGCGCGACGTTTATCCGTTATCAAGACGGCAACCGCGTCGTGCTCCAGATCACCAACAAGAGTTCATCCACGCTCTACTTTTGGTGCCTGGCCTCGTTCGCTCAATCTTCCACCGTGACCGGCTTTCTTGATTCCCATGAAGCGCGGGAGTTATCAATGGAACTGTTCGAGCCGGCTTCGACCGTCACGCCGCCCGAGTCCATTAAAGTGAAATGTTGGCGCGTTTCCAGGATCAAGTACCGCATCTTACGTTTGCTTCCGGTGCAGATGAAAATTCGCTTTGAGCCGGAGGGATGGGAAATCACTATTGCAGACTTGCCACGGCCGGCCTGAATCACCCCTCAGCCGCAAAACACGACGAAGGGACGGTAGGGAACTCCGTCCAGCCGATAACGTTCTCGATCTCTTTGCCGTCGGAGTCGTGGCGCCAGATGCCATTTTCATCGATGTAGCCGCGGCAGCGAAACTTGGCGCAGGCGACGAACACACGCTGGCGTGGTGGCGGCAATGCGTCACGGACTGGAATGAGGCCGGTTCGAGCCTTCGTTGTCATAACACTTCAAATATCCTGCCCGCAGGCCCGCGATCCTGCTAAGTGTTCATCGGCGCGAACGGTGAATAACACAAGCAAGGAAATGATTGCATCCTTTCGGCGAGCCTCGGGCTAAGAGCAAGAGCCTGGGGTTCTCTATGTTAGAACACGGCCGACTCCGTTTGCGTTCCGGTTCTTCTATAGAATCGTTGCGCATCTTCGGCAAGCTGCGACGATTAGCTCCCCATGAGTCGTTTCACCCCAATGCGTCGGATCGCCGCCGCGGTGCTCGCGTTGGTCTGCCTTCTGATTACGCTTCTCATCTTGGTGCGCCAACCGCCGGAGTTGACGTTGACTCTCCAGGGGTTCGAAAGAAACCGGCAGGACGTCCTCATGGCGCTTATCCTGGTCAGCAACACCGGCCCCCACAACCTCGCCGTCGGGACGACGGGCACCTTTGCCTACTACACTTCGGGCGACATCAAGCTGTTACCATCCCATATGACCGGCACCTGGACAGTTCCGGTGCCGACGTTTGGGCGGTGTCAGGCAACTATCATGTGTCACCGGACCAGCTCGGGCGCGTTCTTTGATCAAGTGCGGAACTTCATCAATACGCGTCTGCTGCGCCGGCGTGGCAGGCCCGATTACGACACCTATACCATGCAGGTTCGCGAATGAGTGCGGAGTGCGGAGTGGGTGGCCCCGGCGAAATGCCGAATGCCGAATGCCGAATGCCGAATGCCGAATGGGAAAACGACCGGTGCTAGCACATACACCCCCGAGTAAGAGTAAGAGCACGAGTAAGGGTAAGAGTAAGAAAACGATCTCAATTCGTCATTCGTCATTCGTCATTCGTCATTCGTCATTTCGCCGGGGCGCCTTCCCTCAGCGGAGAAGGTGGGCGCGATAGAATCTTTGGCTCATGCCCGACGCAGCGTTATCTGTGGTGGTGGCTTTGCCATTGGCGGGCACGGTCAAGGTGACGAGTTGGGCCCAGCTCTTTAGATCCGGGGATCCCTCGACGGCATATTTCCAACCGACGGCGCGAGCGGTCAGGGTGAGGTTGGCTGAATTGCCTGCCTGGGTCACGCTGAGGCGCGCATCGGGGACTGTCCCGTAGATCCTCAACAGCACGGCATCCACCGTGCCGACATCCTGAGCCGCAAGATCGGCGATATGCACCGTCCAGGTGCCTTCGACCTGTTCGCCCCAATGCCGGACAGAATTGAAGGTCCAATTATTGTAATCATAGCCGGGATGACCGGTGTGCACCGAGGCGAGGTGACTTTGGATGCCTCCGGGGGAGGTTAAGGTCACATCAATATCGCCCCAAGCCGAGTGCGTGGTGCTGAGGGTAACGGTGACGTGTTCGGCCCGGAACCCGCCATTAGTGACATTCCAGCTCAGGGTCAGGCCGGTTTGATTATTATCGGGCAAGGTGCGCGGCAAGCCGGCGGCGTTGAAAGACAGCGTGCGCAGCGAGGCGAGGCCGGCCCAGTTGGTGGCCATCTGCACAGCCGCGTTGGCGTTTAGCAAGCCCGCCCCGAACTGATGGTGATGCGCGATGCCGGCGCCGTTGGTTTGCCAGCCCGGTTCGGCAGGCTGGATGTGGGTGGAGGAACGCAGCAGGATTTCTTTGACATCGCGCCAGCTCAAATTCGGATTGGCCTGCAAAACCAGGGCGATCACGCCCGAGGCCAAGGGCGCGGAGGCGGACGTGCCAGCGAACGTCTGCGTGTAACTGCGATCACTAATTTCTCCGCTGACACCGGTGCGGTTGTAGCCGTCGTTCCCGGGCAGGTCCGTGGTGGTCAGCAACTGGCGTCCCGGACTGCCTGATGGCGCACAACCCACCAGGCAAGCGCCGGGCTCGCTGTAGGAAGGATGAGTTCCCTGGTCCGTGAGCGCCCCAATCGGAAATACATAAACGGAGTTGCCATAGCCATCGTAATTGACGTCCTCCGAGCAGTCGCCACCGTTGCCGGCCGCCCACACATAGATCGTACCGCGCCCGCCGCGGCCGACCAGCGTGCCTTGGGAAAAGGCGGAACTGGCCATGGGACCGGGACGTTCGAGGAGCGACCCGCCGCTGGCACAGTCGGCGGCGCCCCAGCTGTTATTCTTAATCTGAATGAACGCGTTGCTGTAAAGGATGCCTGACGCTTCAATCGCATCAGTGATGGGAGCAGCGACCAGTCGAAGGCCGGCCAACTCCGCCTCATAGGCCACGCCGCAAACCCCGACGCCATTATCGCCTCGGGCCGCGGCCAAGCCGCTCACAGCGGTCCCGTGAAAATCGACGGCCGGATTGGGCGCCGGATCAGCGTCGTTGTCATTGAAATCGTGGCTCAAGCTGGCGTTGTAATTCGGGGCCAAGTCCGGATGCGTATGCGCCAATCCATTGTCCACGATGCCGATGACGACGCCAGTGCCCCGATAACGATTCCAGACATTCGTGACGTGCAGATCCACGCCGGCAGTCCCGCCATTCTGACCGGTATTCAGCAAATGCCATAGCCGAGAGAAATAGGTGTCGTTGGGCAGCAGCTTAAGGGCGGGCTGCCAGGCAAGTTGAGGTTCGGCCGAGAGGACCTGCGGAAAAGTCCGCAGCTTTTCCGCGGCCTCGAGCGCTCCGTTGGACCCTGCCACCCGGAGCAGATAATGGTCCGGTAACGATTCCACCGGCATGACTGCGACAATTCCCGCATCGACGACCAGCGCCCCAAGGTCGACTCCGGTGGCCACCTGCACCAGCACTTGATCGGTAAGAAATCGGCGCGTCGCCGCCTCGCCAGAGTGCCCAACTGGATAGAGGACCAACGCGAGCTGCGTGCCGCGTTGTTTGGATAATGCTTCGATCCGCTGCATCAATCCCTGGAGGCTGCCAGCGTGCGGGATCTTCTCGGGCTCGGATTTGCCCGGCGTTTGCACCTCATCCAAGGCCACTACCCAGGCGGTGTTCAATCCCCGGTCGTGGATGCGATAGCTTTCGGCCGACTGGCCCAAATGGATGCCACCCAGCAGGATGAAGGCACAAAGCACAGCCCGGGCGGGGGGGATTGCACAACACATGATCGCGACATTCTCCGTCATCTCACGACCTCACGCAAGGGCCAGCAGATCGTGGAGAGGGCCTCCATCTGCTTTTGCATGCGCATTTGGGGCCATGAACCTAGACGCAAAAGAACCCTGACCCCCTCGGCAAGCTCGGGGCAGGCTCCCAGCACCTCTCCCACTCGCCTCGGCGAAGCCTCCGGCGTAGCCAGGGTCCGATGGGAGAGGGTGGCCGCAAGGTCGGGTGAGGGTCAGGTTCATGGGTAGGACGGACCTCCAACTTTTGGACGCGCATTGGGACCATGAACTGCTCCCTCTCCCCTCAACGGGGAGAGGGCCGGGGTGGGGTGAGAAGGCCAAGAGTTTCGAGTTCCCGAAGGTCAGGTTCATGGGTAGGACGGACCTCCAACTTTTGGACGCACACTGGGGCCTTGAACCTACACGCAAAAGAAACCACCCAGCCCCTCTCCCATCGGATGGGAGAGGGTGGCCACGCGACTGCGGGGCCGGGTGAGGGTCAGGTTCATGGGTAGCTGGCATCTGCTTGTGCACGCGAATTGGGGCCTTGAACTTAAATCTAACGTAGCAGCCGAGGTAACGAGGCTCTGATCTCTTTCCCGACGAACGCGCCACGATAGAGTGAGCCTCCTTACGTCGGCTGCTACGAGACAGGA
>DATLUX010000411.1:0-3639 GCA_035577805.1 Verrucomicrobiia bacterium | reverse complement strand
AAGTTGGCGGGGTAATCTCCGCGTTGTTTGACCACCCATTGGTCATCTTTTTTGGCCAGGACCAATTCCCCTTTGGTTTGTTTGATGACGACTTGTTCGACGTCGTTGAGGGGGAAGTTGGGCAGAAGTTTGGCGCCCATTTTCTGCGTGGACTCCTTATAGGGCGCCTGTTGCTTTTGCCATGCCACCCAGCCGAGGCCGCTCAAGACGGCGCCGACCACGATTAAGAGAGTCAGTTGTTTGCGGTTCATTGTGCCTTGGTCTTTTGTTTGCGAACCACCGCCAGGCCAATCCCGGCGGCCGCCACCAGCAGGGGCATGCCCGCGATGTTGAGGATCTTCGTTCGCAGTTCCAACGAGTCGATCTCCTGCGCCAGCTCGCGGCGGACGCGCTTGAGCTTCTTGTTGGCGTCCGCGCGTTTTTGTTTGAACTTCTCGATCTCCTCCTGCTGTTCGTGGGACAGGACGAATCGTTGGCCGGCCTCTTTTTTGCCCTGAAGTTCGCTGAGCTTATGGTTGGCTTCGTCGGCTTCCTTCTGCAGCTTGGCGATCTCAGCCTGGAACCTGGCATTGGCCTGGGCCTGCATCTCTTTCACCACCGTGAAGGGCCGGTTCAACGTGCCGCGGCTGCGCACGCCGATCAGGTTCTGATCGCCGGCAAACTGCTCGACGATGTTTTGCACCAAGGGCAGGTTGCCGTTGCGGAACTGGACGAATTTTTGCCCGAAGAAATTGCCCACCTGCACCGAGAACTGGTCCGACAACCAATCGGTATCGCCGATCAGCATGACCGCGTTGTCCGTCTTGGTTTCCTTCAACGTATCCTTGGCCTTGTTCTCGTCTTTTTTCTCGTCTTTCTTGGCGTCCTTGTCTTTGTCTTTGTCCTTGTCTTCGCTTTTGGATTCCGGTTTGCCATCGGGGAACGCCGTCTTGAACTTGCCCTCCAGGCGCACGGCCAACGCGTAACTGGTGTCCGAGGCTTTAAAGTCATCCACGATCTTCGCCGGCGACATCTGGGCCATGAACGGCTCAACCAGTTGCGAGTTCTTGGTGGTGCGCAGCAGGACCGTCTCTTTCAGCCCGCTGACCGGCGTGCCGGTGAAGACACCCGGGAACGGCAGCAGCACTTCGTCGATCTGGCTGGCCACTGCGTCATCTTTCCCAATGCCGGCTTCGGTCACGAAAAGAACCGTCGGGATGATCTCAGCTTGATTGCCGCGTGTGACCAGCTTGCGGGCGAAACTCATGTCGGCCGCCACTTTGGTGGTGTCGAAGGCCAGTCCCCACGCCTTGAGCAGTTTTTCCAGGTTCGATCCGCCGCCAGGCATGGGCATCATCGGATTCTGTCGATTCACATCCGACAACGACATGGGATCGAGGCAGCCGATCAGTTTGCCTCCGCGCATGATGAACTGGTCGATGGCATAAAGCGTCGTATCCTTCAGGTCTTTGGGATGAATCACCATGAGCACCTTGATGTCATCGTCGATCTTCTCGACATCGGGCTGGACCTGGCGAACTTCATAATCCTTCTTGAGCTCGCTGACGAACGTCCACGGGTCCTGCCCCTGCTGGCCCATGCGCATCATCATCGGGTTCATCGGCTGGCCGAAGACCGGCAGGGCGGTCATGATGCCCATGACGGCTTTGTTGGTGGAGAGCACCTGGGCGATGGCACGCGCCAGGTCATATTCCAGCAGCCGATCGCGGGCCGGATTCAAAAACGGCAACGCCACCTTGTGCGGGTCCAGGCTCACCGCCAGGCCCAGATAAAACTTGTCGCCCGTCTCCGTCATCTGCCCCTCAATGCCGTCCAGGTTGGCCAGATCCTCGGCTTCCGAATCCGGCTGAGGATCCAGTTTTTTGACTTCGATGTTGCCGTGCGCAGCCTGACGGAATTCGGACAGGAGATCCTCGACTCGTTTGGCGAACGTCTTGAACTGGGACGGCACGCGTTCCTGGCTTTGGGAATAATAAAGGCGCAGTTCGACCGGGCTATCGAGTTTGGTCAGAATGGCCCGGGTGCCTTTCGAGAGCGTGAAAGCGTGTTCCTTGGTCAGGTCGAGCCGGCTTTTGAAGGCGGTCGCAATCAGATTGACCGCGACCACAATCACGAACATGACCAGCACGCCGACGGTCGAGAAGAGCAACGTCTCAAGTTTCTTTTCTTTCATAGCTTGGGTTCTTTCGTCAGGCGGTGCTTCAGCCGGCGCGCAGATTGCGGATGATCACTCCGTTCATGAACAGTGCAAAACCGATCAGCGACAGGAAATAGATGATGTCTCGGGAATCGAGCACGCCTTTCTGGAAGGCAATAAAATGCGTCAATGAACTCAAACTCGTGACAATGTTGACCAGGCTGTTGGGCAACAGGTCCGTCACCGGCTCGAAGCCCGAAAGCAGAAGAAAGAAACAAATGACCACCGAAAGGATGAAGCTGATCACCTGATTGCGGGTCATGGCGGAGGTCATGCTGGTCACGGCCAGATACCCTCCCGCCAGCAGCGCACTGCCCACATACCCCGAGATGACCTCCCCCGAGTCCGGATCGCCCAGGTAAGCCACGGTCAACACCACCGGAAACGTCAAAGCCAACGCGATGATAAGAAAGATCCAGGACGCCACAAACTTCCCGATGATGGCCTGCCACGCCGTGATGGGCATGGTCAACAGCAGTTCCATGGTGTGCAAACGCCGTTCCTCCGACCAGAGACGCATGCCGACGGCCGGCACCAGGAAGAGATAAAGCCAGGGATGCCAGCGGAAAAATGGCATGGCCAGCGAAGCCTGGCCGATCTCAAAAAAGCCGCCCAAACTAAAGGTGAAAAAGCCATTCAGCAGCAGCCAAATGACGATAAACACGTAGGCGACCGGCGAAGCGAAATAACCGCTTATCTCGCGTTTGGCGATGGTCTTGATATTTTGGAAGGCGTCACTCATTGGGCGTCCTCTTTCTTGGCAGTTTCCGACCAGGTTATGCTGCGGAAGACCTCATCCAGGCGGCCTTCCTCGGTATGCAACTCTTCAAATTTCCAACCCGCCTGCACCCCCGCCTCGGCCACGCTGCGGGCCAGCGTGCCGTTGGTGCTGCCTTCGGCCGGATAAGCCCGGGCCCACACCGCCCCGGCCTCCTCCTTCACGATGGCCGCCTTGCGCGCCCCAGGCACCGAGGAGAGCCGCGCTTTGATCGTGTCCGCCGCCACGCCAATGACGCGCAGCGACACGGCCCCGGCGACTTCCGAACGTTGCTTCAGTTGCGCAGGAGTGCCGTTGGCCACGATCTTGCCGCGATCGATGATGATGGCCCGGGTGCAGACCGCTTCGACTTCCTCCAGGATGTGCGTCGAGAAAATGATCACCTTCTTCTCGCCCATCCGCCGAATCAACTGGCGGGCTTCGTGTTTTTGGTTGGGGTCCAGACCATCGGTCGGCTCGTCGAGGATCAACACATCCGGGTCGTGCAGGATGGATTGGGCCAGACACGTGCGATGGCGATAGCCTTTGGAGAGGGTGTCGACACTTTGATGGATGACCGGTTCGAGAAAGCACATCTCGACGGCTCGATGCACGGCCTGCTTGCGGTCCTCGCCGTGCAATCCGCGCAACTCGGCGCAGAATCCAAGGAAACCATAAACGGTCA
>DATLUX010000410.1:0-12604 GCA_035577805.1 Verrucomicrobiia bacterium | reverse complement strand
GGCTCCCGCGGTTACGTCAACGAAGTGTTCGAGAAGGTGCGCCATCGCTTTGGGCCCAAACGCAAGGATGGAGCCCGTCGGATGCGGGGAGTGGAGTCCAATGACCTCTATGTGTTACGGGACTTGAAACGCGATCCCATCAGTCGACCAGCCGTGCTGAGTCCGGTTGACGCAGCCAGCGCCGGACGCGGCCCCCCGCGGCCTTAATACACTCTCCTCACCAGCACGCGTCGACAAACGCTCGCTCGCTCTTGGTTAGAAATGGGCCAGGGGCACTATTGTTCTTGGCGAGCAAGATTTCTTCGCGTGCGAGGATCCAGTGGGCAGTTTTCAACTATTCAAAGCGCAACCGCGACGGCAACTTTTCTCGGTGAGCTGCTTTCGCTTTCGCAACTTCAAATTGCCTCGCTTCCCTCACAACCATGTACCTGTCCCTCTATTCACCCTCTCTCATCCAGTTCGCTCCCCAGTAGTTGATAACTTTTCCCCAAAGCTCCGGCGATCGTGACCACCACGCCGTGGGTCGTCAGCTCCAGCCCGCGGATCCGCGGAACCGAACGCGCGTCCCGCGGATCGGTTCCCGCCACTGCTTCCTGCCGATTCAGAACGCCATCGCCATCCGAATCGATGTCCAGCGACGAGGACAACTGCAACCCGCACGCCGGCGTGCTATAGAGCGCCTCCCAGATGTCGCTGGTGCCATTTCCATTACGATCCAGCATTTGCCCGTTCGCGAGGCGGCCGAGGAAAAGGGCAATGAAGAAAAGCAAAATGAACGTGACCCTGCGCCATAGCGCACAACACGATAGAGAATGGGCGGACATACAAGTTACCTGCCGTTGGGGGCCTGGTTGTGAACAACGAAGCAGCGTCGGGTCGGAGTTTGGGTCACCTCACGAGTTGATCGCGTCCCGTTATCCGCGCATCACTCTGCCCAGCCGCAGCCCTCACTCGTCAACTCAACTCAGCTCAGGCAAACGTGCACGCGACGCGCTTCTCATTCCTTAGAGGCAGTTTTCTTGCCACCACCTTGGGACGGCCGTCCGGAGCGCTGCTCCTCCCGGAGGACGGCGCTTTTGTCAACGCACGGCAACTCTTGCCCGGGCGCTGACGCCTACGAAGCGGACACTCTGGACACGGCTGCCTCGTCCCGTGACAGCGAACGGCCCGGTGATTCGCTCCGATGGAGTTGCCGTCAGATGGGCGACGATTTTCGCAGCGCGAGACGAATGGCTTATGACCCGGATTGAGACGCCAGGTGGTCGAACGAAGAACTTTCCTTTGGACCAGACTGTCCAGATCCGGGTCAGGCTATAAAAATCTGCAGGGTTGCGCGGAGGGACGGAGCCCGGGCATCATCCGCGTGTTTCCTTCCGCGCCAATGAAATGAACATCGCAACCCAACCCATGGCCGCGAAACCAGCGTCCGCCTCGGCGCTGTTGACGGACCTTTATCAGCTGACCATGGCCTATGGTTATTGGAAATCCGGCCGCGCGGATCAAGAAGCAGTCTTCCACCTGTTCTTTCGGAAAAATCCGTTTGCCGGCGGATTCACTCTGGCCGCCGGGTTGGCGGATGCCGTGGCGTATCTGCGCGGATTCCGGTTCGAAGAGGATGACCTCCGGTATCTGGCCAGTTTGAAGGGGCGTGATGGCAAACCTCTCTTCGATGCTCCGTTCCTGGAGCATCTCCGGGACCTGCGCTTTTCCTGTGATGTGAAAGCCGTGCCGGAAGGGACCGTGGTGTTTCCTCAGGAACCCTTGCTGCGGGTGCAGGGACCAATCCTCCAAGGACAATTGGTCGAGACCGCGTTGCTCAACCTGCTGAATTTCCAGTCGCTCATCGCGACCAAAGCGGCGCGCGTGTGCCTCGCGGCCCAAGGCGATCCGGTGATCGAATTCGGACTGCGCCGCGCCCAAGGCGTCGATGGCGCCATCACCGCCAGCCGCGCGGCTTGCATCGGCGGATGTGCGGGCACTTCGAACGTGTTGGCCGGGAAACTCTTTGGCGCAGCGGTCAAGGGCACTCATGCCCACAGCTGGGTCATGTCATTTGAAGACGAACCCGCCGCCTTCGCTGCTTACGCCAAGGCCATGCCGAACAATTGCATCTTTCTCGTCGATACCTACGACACGCTGCAAGGTGTCCGCCACGCCGTGGCCGCGGGACAACGCCTGCGCGAACAAGGCCACGAATTGGCCGGGATCCGATTGGATTCCGGCGACCTGGCTTACCTGAGCATCGAGGCACGCAAGATCCTGGATGCCGCCGGATTCGAAGATGCCGTCATCGTGGCCAGCAACGATCTCGATGAACATCTCATCGCCAGCCTCAAACAACAGGGAGCGGCCATCAATGTCTGGGGCGTCGGCACACGGTTGGTCACCGCTTACGATCAACCTGCCCTGGGCGGCGTCTATAAGCTGACCGCGCTGCGACAGTCCGACGGCACCTGGGTTCCCAAGCTTAAGCTCTCCGAACAAACCGCCAAGATAACCACACCTGGCCACCTGCAGGTCCGGCGCTTCCGGTCCGCCACCGAGTTCATCGGCGACGCCATCTATGACGAAGCCGGCGCGTTGCCGACGGAGTTTGTGATTGTCGATCCCGTCGATGGCACGCGCCGAAAACACTTCAGTCCGGGCGCCTCGAACGAAGATCTGTTGGTGCCCGTGCTGCGGCGCGGGGAAGCGGTGGATGAATTGCCCGACATCGAGACGATCCGCACGCGGACCCAGCAGCAATTGGGGATGTTGCATCCGGGCATCAAACGGTTCGAGAACCCACATGAATACCCCGCCGGCCTGGAGTTGAGCCTGCACGAACTCAAGACCCGCCTGATCCTGCGCGCCCGACTCCCTCTCCCCTCAACGGGGGTAGGTGTTTAGCACAAACGCTGCGCGCATGCTGAGGAGAAGATACAAAGGCTGTAGCGGCGGTCTATGACCGCCGACCCCTGCACATGGAAAGCTTCGACCTCCGAATTTCGGACGCACATTGGGGCCTTGAACCCAACCCAATCTCACGCAGCAGCCGAGGCTTACCCGCCGTAGCCCATAGGGCGCAGGCGAGTAACGAGGTACACCCTGAGCCTGTCGAAGGGCTCTGATCTTTTTTCCGGAGAACGCGTTGGGGTAGAGTGAGCCTCCTGACGTCGGCTGCTACCTGAGGGTCGGTTCATGGGCAGAACGAACGGCGGTCGCAGACCGTCGCATTGGAGGACGGCTCGTGATCAAATCGTTCCCCTCTTCTGGTAGAATTCCCCTTGACATAGTGTTTTAATAACACTATCTATAATCCGTGATAATGAACAGCCAGCAACCGTCCGAGAACCAAGTCGTCATCCTCTTTCGCCCGGTCGGCCCCAGTGAACTGCAGCTCATCGCCCCCAGCGGTTACCGCGACTTTCCACCGCGCTTGCCCGAGCACCCCATCTTTTACCCGGTCTTGACGGAAAACCCGCACACGCGTTAACCATGCCCCACACCTATCAATATCCTCGAGCGGCCCTGACCGTCGACTGCGTCGTGTTCGGCTTGGATGAAGGCGAGTTGAAGTTGCTGTTAATCCAACGCGGGCTCGAGCCTTTTCAAGGGCGTTGGGCGTTGCCGGGGGGGTTCGTGCGCGTGGAAGAAACTCTGGACGAAGCGGCGCGGCGCGAGTTGGCGGAGGAGGCCGGTCTGCGGAACGTGTTTCTGGAGCAGCTGTATACGTTCGGCGCGGTGGATCGGGATCCGCGCGAGCGGGTGGTGAGCGTGGCCTACTACGCGTTGGTAAAACTTTCCGACCACCGGGCCAAGGCGGCCACGGATGCAGCCGAAGCCCGGTGGTTTCCGATTTCGGACGTCCCCCGGCTGGCTTTTGATCACAGGAACATCCTGAGGACGGCGCTGGCCCGGCTGCAAGGGAAGGTGCGTTATCAACCGATCGGGTTCGAACTGCTGCCGGCGAAATTTACCCTGTCGCAGCTCCAGCATCTTTACGAGGTGATCCTGGGCGCGGAATTGGACAAGCGCAACTTTCGCAAGAAGGTACTGAGCTTCGAGTTGCTGGTGCCCCTCAAGGAAACCCAGATGATCGGCCGGCATCGTCCGGCGCAGTTGTTCCGGTTCGACCCGGATCGTTATGAGAAACTAAAGAAACGCGGATTTAACTTTGAACTTTAACCCGAAACCTGAAGCGCGCCGGCGCCCACCGTTTGCACCGGCTTAACCATTCCACTCCTCCACACTTCAACTCTGTTTTTTATGTTTGGCATTAAATTCATCAAGGTTCAACCGACCACTTACCTTCTCCAATATCGCGCCGGGCATGTTGTCCGCGAGGGCTCAGGGCTGTCCTTTTTTTATTATGCGCCCACCACCTCGCTGGTGGCGGTGCCGGTGGCCAGTGTGGATGTGCCATTCATATTCGAGGAAATCACGGGTGACTTTCAGGCCGTCACGATGCAAGGGCAGGTCACCTATCGGGTCAACGAACCGAAACGCCTGGCCGGCCTGCTCAATTACACGCTCAAGCCAAACGGCCAGACCTACGCTTCCGAAGATCCGAACAAACTGTCGGAGCGCGTCATCCACGTCATCAACGTGCTGGCGCGGGCCGAACTGCAAAAGCTGGCCTTGCGCGAGGCGATCCGGGCTTCGGACGAACTGGTCAAAGCGGTGAAGGCCCGGTTGGCCGCGGCGGAGGAGATCACGTCGCTGGGTTTGGAGATACTTGGTCTGTCCATTCTTGCCATCAAACCCACACCCGAAACGGCGCGGGCCCTCGAAGCCGAGACACGCGAAACACTTTTCCGCGAGGCGGACGAAGCCATCTATGCGCGACGCAACTCGGCGGTGGAACAAGAACGAGCCATCAAAGAGAACGAGTTGAACACGGAGATCGCGGTGGAAAACAAGAAACGTCAGATCCGGGAAACGCAGATGGAAGCTGAACGCGCGGTGCAGGAGAAGCAAAGCCTGGTAAAGAAGGAAGCATTGGAGGCCAATATCGGCCTGGAAGATCGCCGCAAGGAATTGGTGGCGTTGGCCGCTGAGAACGCCAAGGCGGAAGCGGATGCGCGCGCTTACAGCGTGTCGAGCACGATGAAGGCGTTAAGCGCGGCGGATGCGCGGATCCTCCAGGCCCTGGCCAGCACCAGCATGAAACCAGAGCAACTCATCGCGTTCGCCTTTCAGGAATTGGCCGGCAAAGCCGACAAGATTGGCCAACTCAACATCTCGCCGGATCTCCTCCGTGAGCTGCTAAAGAAATGAGAATGAGGGAACGCCGCCCCAGCGAGCACACGCTCGCTGGTCGGGCGGCCCAACCTCCAGCGCACTTTGAACACCGACCATAAAATCATTCTGGTAACCCGGCCCACGCGTCTGGCGGAGCTGGTCTTGCGCTTCAACACCGTCAGCCAGGCCCGTTTTTATATCGAACATCAGGGCGCGGACTTCGCCGATTACCTGCGCGAGGACCAGAACTATCACCAGGCGCTGATCGATACCCAGGTGGCTCTCGGACGATTGGGGCGCGTCCAGATCGTGGACCGCGCGTTCTTGCCCAACTTCGTGTTTGCTCCCAACGATACCGTGGTCACGCTCGGCCAGGACGGGTTGGTAGCAAACACGTTGAAGTACCTGAACGGACAACCCCTCGTGGGAGTGAACCCGGATCCGGCTCGTTGGGACGGCAAGCTGCTGCCGTTTAGAGTTTGTGATCTGGATGGGGTCATGCCAGAAGTCTTGATCCGGCATCGACCGATCAAGACGGTGACCATGGCGAAAGCCACCCTGAATAACGGGCAAACTCTCCTGGCGGTGAACGACATCTTTGTCGGCCCCAAGAGCCACACCTCAGCCCGCTACATCATCCGCTGCGGTCAGGATTGTGAGACGCAATCTTCCAGTGGGGTGGTGATTTCCACTGGGATGGGCTCGACCGGCTGGTTGAAAAGCCTGCTCACCGGAGCGACCGCCGTCACCTTATCCGCCGGATCCATTTCCCCAGGACAGGCTGCTCTGCATGAGAGCGTCGCCCGGGCTCGCCCGTCGAAAGACCAGCGCCGGAAACTTCCACAGGTGCGGACGGAATTCCCTTGGGATGCCTCTTACCTGTTTTTCACGGTGCGCGAACCGTTTCCGACCAAGACGACGGGAGCCACGTTGGTGTTCGGCCGGGTCACGTCGGAAGCACCGTTGCGCCTGGAATCGCGCATGTCGGAAAGCGGAGTAATTTTCAGCGATGGCATCGAAAAAGACTTTTTGGAATTCAACTCCGGCACCCAGGCGGTCATCGGTCTGGCGGAGAGACAGGGGCTGCTGGTGACCTAACGAAATTGTCTAAACTAACCAATTCAACGGACAAACATGTTTTATGAACGCGATCGTCGCGGCGGGGACCGGGCGCGAAGGCATCCCGGCGGAGTGGCTGAACGCGCGCGAATCGGTCGTGCTGTGAAGATCAGGCTTGGTCATCGATTGAGATTAAGAAACTGACCCATGAAAGCCCTCATCCTGGTTGATATCCAAAACGATTTCCTGCCGGGCGGCGCTTTGGCGGTGCCCAACGGCGATGAAGTGATCCCGGTGGCCAACCAATTGCAGCGGGTCTTTCCACTGGTGGTCGCCACGCAGGATTGGCACCCGCCGAATCACGGAAGTTTCGCGGCCAATCATCCGGGCCGGAAAATCTTCGAGCAGATCGATTTGAATGGTTTGCCGCAAACGTTGTGGCCGGTGCACTGCGTGCAGAACACCCCGGGCGCTCAACTCGCGCCCGGTTTGCATCGCGAGCGGATCGCCAAAGTTTTTCCGAAAGGCACCGACCCGGCCGAGGATAGTTATAGCGGTTTGTTCGATAACGGCCGCCGCCATTCGACCGGGTTGGGCGAATGGCTCAAGGCGCAGGACGTCGCGGAGGTTTACGTGTGCGGTTTGGCCACGGATTACTGTGTGAAGTTCACCGCACTGGATGCCGCGCGCATGGGGTTCAAGACGTACCTAATCGAAGATGCCAGTCGCGGAGTGAACTTGCGGCCCGAGGACGTGCCGCGCGGGATCGAAGAGATGCAACAAGCGGGGATAAAAATCGTGACCAGCACAGAGCTGCGACACGCTCAGGGTTGAGGGTGGTTCATGGACGCGCCACCTCATCCGCGCATCGTGATATTCGGATGCTGAATAATGCATCCCCACGAGATATAAGTGGACCGCAAGTGGGGTGCTGTGTTACAGGTAACGCCGTTCGTATGGGATACTGCATCAACATATCAGCGACGGCTTGGCCGACGACATCGGTCGCGAGAGCGATCCGGTGTAATGAACCGAGTCCGGGCGGTGTGTTTGTCCTCGGACTATCCAGGTCGCATCGTGGCCAAAACCCCGAATCGAATCTGGGATATCCTTGGTAGGCAGGTAACGAAACGAATAACGACTTCCAAAACCCTGCTTACCGCTGAGTAAGCAGGGTTTTTCCTTTTTAAGCGATGTGGGGATGGTTGAGCGTGGAATCAATTTGAACGAAAGGTGAATAGACTGTGAACACGAGCCGGGCGACATCTTGATGATGTCCATGTTAGACGACACGAGAGGCACGACGCGAAAGCAGGCGCGGGGAACCCGCGGCTTTCCACCGGTGGGCTCTGCTCATCGATTGACACCCAGGGCGGTGGAGTGCCGTCACCGGATTTTGAATTTACATCTTAAAGGCTTCGGAGGAGGTGTGCCTCTAAACCCTCTCGACAAGCTCGGGGTTAGCCCTGAGCAGAGCGCGCGAGCGCGAAGTCGAAGGGCAAACACCGAAACAGCCGCCGTGAATCCGCGGGCTGGGATCGCTCGATCGCCAGGAGGTGTTTGTTCTTTGTTGAAATGGCTGAGGCCGGGAGCATGACGGATGTTCCCGGCCTCTGCATTCGGACGGGACCGAGGTGAGATTCAATTCCCTTGCCCCCAATTCCCTTGCCAAAACTCCCCGGTAAAGTCAGAAGAAAGCATCCTTGAAGTTCTGCTCGGCGAGCGAACAGGCAAACTCAATTTTCAGACCGCGCTTTGGATCGGAATAGAAGCGCGACCTGTCCTCTGTGGTGATCCTCGTTGACAACCCCACGCGAGGACTTTTTCTGGTTTTTCGGAACGTAGCTCAGTCTTGAGAGCGCCCGGCTTGGGACCGGGAGGGCGCAGGTGAAAATCCTGCCGTTCCGACCATTTTTATTTCAGTTTTTCGGGCTCTTCCGGTCTTTCCGGGTTTAGCGAGCTGCCGTGGCCGAATCTATGAGGCATCCGTCTTCTAAGCGGACTTATGCGGGTGAGAATCCTGCCGGCAGCGCCAAATTTTATTGCCAGGTGGTGTTAATAGTAGCACGGCGGCCTGTTAAGCCGCGAGGTGTTGGTGCGAGTCCAACCCTGGCAGCCATTTGAGTGCGGAATGCGGAATGCGGAATGCAGAGTGGGGAGTGTACAATAAGGAGACCACGTTTCTGGATTCCGCATTCCGCACTCCGCATTCCGCACTCCGCATTCCGCACTCCGCACTGGAATCAACCCCGAACCAAAGGAGATCCCATGAAACTCGTGACCCGTTACCAAAGCCAATTGTTCGTGAACTACAAACCAAATCGAATGATCCGCTTCCGACCAACCACGCGGCGGGTGTTTCGTCCGCGCCGGATTGGTCTGGCAAGCAAAGATTATGAATACGAAAGCTATCGAATCCCAGTTCGCCCTGATCGGGGCGCGCCTGAAAGTGCGCCAGATTCCGTCGCAGTGGAGTAGTTGGGACCGACGCATGCGTCCGGAGAATTTTGCCATGGACATCCAACGAGATGGCCGTGGCCCATTCTTCGAGTTCCGGATTCCGGAAAATCTGCGCGATTCGCTCGAGGCCACCGTCATGCAAAGCGAGCCGAAGCAGCGGCATCTGCTCCTGCTCGTGCGCCAGACGTTGGCCACGCCCAAGCTCGATCGGTTCCTGTGCGGACACGATGAACGTGACTGGTTCGTCGCGGCCGTGCCGGGAGGCGCGTCGAGTGTGCGCCAGGCCATGGTCGCGTTGCAGCCGGCGGAGGTCCGCCAAGCGCTGGCCCAGCATCTCGTCTCGTCCCAGAAACGTTTCGCGAGGAAAAACCGGGCCTTTCGTCGTCAAGGCGAATGGTTCTTTGTGCCGGAGCCGCGGCTGGTGGTGGATGATCGACTCATCCTCCGCCACGAACCGCTCCGGCGCGGCGGCGGCAAGCCGCACTTCGTGGAACAGCTTTACCGCACGGGCGGTGAAACGGTCCACGTGTGTCGCCAGTATCCGAACGGCGTTACGCCGGAGGTGTACCACTCGATCCTGCAGCGGGATCGTCGCGCTGCTGGTTGGGGCTGGCAGCTGATGCGCCGCAACCCGGGCGTTTATGCCCGGGGCACGGTGCGTCACAGCGACCACGACACAATCGTGCTGCCGTTCTGGCATCGGGTTCTGATGAGCACCGAAACCCAGAGCCGCACGATGGCCCACGTGGCGTTCCTGGACTAACCACACAAAACCGCGGGAGGCGCTCGCGATGGGCGCCTCCCGTTCCTGGTTTCCTAGCCCGACTTCGCGGATTCGAGCCCAGCGTGGCCGGGGGCGCTTTTGCGTTCGTGCCCGAACTGCGGTGTGGGCAGGCGCTTGCCGCTCGAATCCGCTTCGCCGTGGCTAGCCGGGTCGTAGCGGCTCAGGGGCACCAATCAAGCACTTGCGGCGAATCCGCGAAGACCGGCTAGGTTCCGCGGCTGCGCACTTCCTTTCCGTCCTGTAGCTCAAAAGCAGAGCCCCCGGCTGATAACCGGAAGACCGCGGAGCGTTACCGCGCGGGACGACCAGTCTTCGCCCTGCGGGCTACGACTTGGCAGGCCAGTCTTCGCCCTGCGGGCTACGGCTTGGCAGGCCAGTCTTCGCTCTGACGAGCTACCAGCCTTCGTCCCGCTGTGCGCGCTGTGCGGGCTACGGCTTGGCAGGCGGCTTGGCGGGCCAGCCTTCGCGTTTTGACGCTTTTGGGCTACACGTTTCCGCTTTTCGCTTTTCGCTTTTCGCTTTGCTTTTTGCACCCCGAGTAGCTGAGGCAGATTAGCGCCTCCCTGAAGAGGAGGAGACGTTGGCGCGATACCAACCTCGGGGACCATTCCAGTGCGGAGTGCGGAGTGCGGAGTGCGGAGTGCGGAATGCGGAGTGCGGAGTGCGGAATGTGCGGAATGCGGAGTGCGGCAGCCGTAAGTCGATTCTCATTCCGCATTCCGCACTCCGCACTCCGCACTGGAATGTCCGTGAATGCAAAGCAGCTCGAGCAGCCGGCCTTTCAAGCCGGGCCTAATCGGTGCGAGTCCGATCACGGATGCCATGCTCTCAAGGTGTAATGAGTTCTGCACGCCGCTCTGCGAAGGCGGAGGTTCGTGGTGCAAGTCCACGTGAGAGCGCCATTTTCCGAAAATTCCCAGCTGCCTCCGAATTTTCATCATGCCCCTGTGCCTCAGCAGCTACAGGGCGAGTTTCGTAAACTCGTATTCGTCGGTGCAAGTCCGACCAGGGGCCCCAGCTTAGTGCTCAGTGTTCAGTGTTCAGTTAAACTGCGAACTGGGAACTGCGAACTGAGCACTGAGCACTGAGCACTGAACAACGGTGGTCATGGTGTAACAGCAGCATCGCGCCCTGTGACGGCGCTGGTGACGGTGCAAATCCGTTTGGCCACCCCAATTTATGCGCCTGTTCGGACGCCACCCGCTGAACGTTCGTGGTGCGCAATTGAGACATGAACCACAAACCAAATCGCTATGAGAACCGATATGCACAAGGTCGTGATCGAGCGACCTCGTTGGAGTCCCGGCCGTGATAAACACGGTCGGCGCGCCAATTTACCTGACGAACTGCAGCCTAAATACGAAGGGATGCGCCGCGCTCACTCACGCCGAAAAGGCTTCACGGACCTTTTGGGACCGCTCCGCCGCTGGCTGCACACGCAAGTAGGCCGTCCGTGGAATGATGTGTACTCGGAAGCCTGCGCCGTCATCAAACCGGACAGCGTGATCCGCGCGCATGTCAAAACACACCTGCTGGAGATGGTGGAACAGAACACTTTTATAGCCGGCGGACAAGTCAGTGTGGTCGATCACTTCCGCGGAGGGGGTGTCCGGCCTGTGGTTGAAACCCGGTGGGGGTGGACTCGATACTATGTTCATCCCGAAACGGGGTTATTGCTGAAGATTCCTCCGCGTTCCCGGCGGGCTGCCGTGCGGGCTCGGGTCGGGCGACATTACTCAACCGAACGGTGGCTTACGGACACCATGGCGCTTCGCCAATTCCGCGGCCTCTGGTTTGCCTGTCATTATCGGGCCGTATCGGAGGAGGGCGCTTTCCAGGCGTACGACTATGCGCTTGAAAGAGTCGTGAACCGGGGTGAACTGACGAGAAAAGGGAGTCGCCTTCTCCTCTGCGTGATCAAACAACAGCTCGCTCGACGTGAGCTCCGGCGTTATGGGCTGGTGAACCAACCTGTGGTCGCGATGGACCAGGGAGGAGCGGGCCTGGCCGCGCAACTTTTCAAGCTGCATTTGTGCACTCGTGCATTCGTGCGGGCGGAAGGTTGCGCCGCCGGGCTCGGGCCAAGGCAACATGGTCGGGGACAACCTCCACTCCAAACCACCACCCTCAACCGCGGAGGTCGTATGGCAAACATGGCAAACCACATTAATGATTGGGACGGTTCCAACTTCGAAATGACCAGCAAACGACGCAGGGGATTCCCATCCGAGACCCAAGTGAAGAAGGGCGCCCGGGTGGTGCATGGGGACAAGGAACTCAGCGAAAAACTGGGGCGCAATGATCTCTGCCCATGCGGGTCCGGGCTCAGGTTTTAAGAAGTGCTGCCTGCGCACCGGCCGTTACGACGGCGTGCGGCGACGTTACTTTTTTCCGCGAATGGGGTTGAACGCAAGGATTTCGCCGCAACTGGAGGTGGTGCGAGAACTCAGGCGGGCGGGTGAGCCATTACCCGCCCGTCTTCACTATGTCCCGTTGGCCGAGCAGCGGAGGCGGCGGTCTGCAAAACCGCAGAGGCGGGTGCAATTCCTGCACGGGACTCCATTAGCCATTGCATTGGAATTTTGACTTTTAAATTTCAGGCATAGGTGTTGAGAGATACACGCCGGTCTTCCAAACCGGAATAGAGGGCGCGCTACCCTCATGCCTGACCATTTCCCTTCTTTTGATTGTTCGCGACACGAATACCGGTGCCGGCCAGGACCTCACAGACCTGGCTGCGGCGGTTCAACTCCGCCTTCGTGTCGCGTTGGGCTGCAAACTTTGACAGTGAAGTCCCGGCTCTTACCCGGCGAGAACACGGTGCGAATCCGTGGCAGCCCACCATTCGAATGCGGAATGCGGAATGCGGAATGCGGAACGGGATGGGAGGACGCGGTCTTATTCGCGGTTTTCGCTTTCCGCTTTCCGCTTTCCGCTTTTCACCATGCTCCTGTAGCTTAATTACCAGAGCGCGACGCTTCGAACGTCGGAGGTGCGGGTGAGAGTCCTGCCGGAAGTGCCAATTTATTTCAGATTTCAGATTTCAGGTTGCAAATTAGCGCATTCTGAAATTTGAAG
>DATLUX010000409.1:0-29587 GCA_035577805.1 Verrucomicrobiia bacterium | reverse complement strand
CAAGTCTTCGCGAAACTTTCCCTCGGCAACCATTGCGCTGAGATCGCGATTGGTTGCCGCAATGATTCGTGCCGCCGACTTCTGATGTTTTCCCGAACCGACCGGGATAAACGAGCCGTCCTCCAACACGCGGAGCAGCTTCGCTTGGATGGTCAGGGGCAGTTCACCAATCTCGTCGAGGAAAACGCTGCCATTGCCTGCAAGTTCAAAAATGCCCTGTTTTGGCTTCGTTGCACCAGTGAACGCGCCGACGACATGGCCAAAGAGTTCACTTTCGGCGAGAGTTTCCGAAATGCCAGCGCAGTTGACTGGAAAAAACGGATGCTTCGCGCGCTGACTGCTGAAATGAACGAGCTTGGCGAACTCCTCCTTGCCCGTGCCTGTCTCGCCCATGATCAAAACTGGCACATCGTAGGCGGCGAATTGCTTTGCCAACTTCACTGCTTGCCGAAAAGTAGCGTGCTGACCAACGAGGCCGGGGGCAACTTCGCGGGCGATCGCCTCGCGTTCACGGGTGAGGACTTCCACCTGATGCTTCGCGGCAGATAGTTCCCGCTGCAACTTCGGGGGAGAAACAATCTTGGGAAATCTTTCTAGTGATGGTTTGATCTCTCGAACGGGAGACTCTCCGGGGCGAAGTTTGTGGGGCGGTGCAAGCTGAACAAGCCGCGCGTTGAATACGCCTCCCAAGACAAGCAGAAGCCAGCAGGTCTGCATCTGCGGCGTGCCTGACGATGTTGCGACCGTGAAATCAGCAGATTTGCCGTAGTGTTGCGCGATGTCGCAACACCGGTTGTGCATCAGTTCGTAGAGCAGATCGTAGTTGGTGGGGTCGGCGGCACGAATCTCCTCATAGGTCACAGTTGTGTTCGGCGATCGAGCGTTGATCTCCTTCAGAACACCGCTGGCACGCCGGAGATAATCATCGTTGTTGTAAAAAATGTGAACTGCGTCGAAACCCTGAACATGCAGGAGGGAAAGAACGGGGCCGTCACCTGATCCCGCAACTTCGCCGCGATAAGGGTCGTGCGTGCCGACGAATGTCAGCAGGACTTTCTGTGAGGTGTCGCGGGTTTTCGCCATAGTTTCCAAACTTTGCTGGCGCAGATTACCGATACATGGAGGGAGTGTCTATGTCGCCCTCCCCCTTCGGTCTGCGGTCGGCGAGCGGGGAAAGTGGAGCGGAGGGCGGAGAGAAGCGTCTGAGCGAATCGCAGCCGGAGCGCAACGCCCGCCGCCGAGCCGCAGACGGAAGCTCGCCGCCCTGCGGCACGAAGCAGATGCTCGCTCGTGACGAGCGCGCGGTTTGAGAAGCGGAACGGGCGTCGTCGAGAGGGAGACGGGGCGACGGGTAGCCCGTACGGCCCCCTTGCAGTGAACTCGCACCTGTGCGCAAGTAAAAGAAATCTGTCCGAGTCCCACGTTCATGTGTTCGGCATTATGTGACCTGCGTGCGATGGTGTCACGCCTGCCCCTCGGTGACACAGAATCTGATCCGAACGCGCGTTCAGCAAGCGGGCAGTTTCACGGTTTCACAAACCGGATGACAGGAGGCGGTAAAAAGGGCTATTCTGAGTTGAGAGTCTCGACGCGGAATGAGAAATTTCGCGAAGAGCGAGCTACCACTGAAGTCACGATTTGATTTTTGGCACACTTTGACCCAGTTGTGGTTCGCTTTCGTTCGCTTTGGTGCGGGGATACGGCCAAACACAACTTTTCGATTGCGCTATCACACAGGTAAATAGGAAGATGAGAAGAGCGATGAATCAGGGTTCGATTCCCTTCACCCGCTCCAGCGCAAAATCCCTGGAAAATCGATGGATTCTTACCAGAATATTTCAAACTGCTAACGTCCCGCATGTGGAAAACTCGAACGACCTGCTCAAATCCCGTTTACGTGGCCGCCTCATGGTTTTGAGTGAACGGCGTCACTGCACGTAACCGCTTAAAGCTCATTTGACGGCGGCTAGCGTAGCCGGAGGTGCTACGCAGACAAGCGTTGATTTTCCGGAGACCAGCAACGTCATTTTCGCGTCCGTTGTGATGGAAACAGCTAAGCTCTCTTGGCCGCCGCAATATGCTGCACCGCGGACGAATCGACGTATTTGGGAGGGGAAAACGATTGCGTGAGGCTGAGTGTTGCCCTCAAATGCACCGATGGACGTTGTGATTCAATTCCTTCAAGCATGCGGAGCATTGGCTTGGCCAGTCGCCATGCTTGCAATCGCTTACATGTTCAGGCCGCCATTGAGCATGCTCATTTCAAGGCTGACCGGCTTCAAAGGATTTGGCGTGGACATTGTTACCCGAGATGTTGACGCCCAAATTGAAGTGCAGCAAGCGAAACGGCTTTTTGATAATGATGTCTCCGGTTTGATGCCGCAGGCTCAAGACGCTTCCGAGCCTTCGCTTATGAACATTGATACAAGCCCCGAGAAGGCCGGCAGCCTGTATTTCTTCAGTCACGACCTGATGCTTTGCTACTGCGCGCTAATCACCGGTGCCAGTTCTGATGTAATCCACCACACGCTAAATTCGGCGATTGCCCATCTGGAGAGAATTGGTCCTGGAACAACTTACGAGCATCGACTTAAGAAACTCCTACGAGAAGTGGCGACACGCAATGAAGCCGATTGGACGGAAGGGCGCCGGAGGGAAGCTGCCCAGCTAGTGTGGAGGATGGCGCGCACCGTTGGATCTTTTATTGAGGGGTCTGCGGCGGCCAAGCGCCGCCAGGGTCAGAAAAGTGGGTAAGCCTTATGTAGTCGCAGGCCTGGCGCGAGCAACGATGTCACCCATCGGCGCGATGGCTATCGTTGGAAGCATTCGCACCCCGGCGTTTTTTTCGAGAACCTGAAACCGCTGGTCTATTCCCACTCAAAGCGTCGTCTTGCCTTTATCGACCTGCATTGAAGCCAGCGCAAGCGGCCTCATGGATCTGAATCGAGTCAACGACATTGGCGGGTCGCAATTCAGGCGGGTGTCATCATCGCCCTTCTTCGCGATCTAACACGCCTGGTAGGCTTTCTTCGCGATCTAACACGCTTGATATGCTGTCTTTGCGCCCGAAAACGCTTGATAAGCTCTCTTTGCCTGTGGTCGGACTCTTTTGGTATGACCACTCTCGTTAAGGCTTCAACTCTGTGGCTAACACTTCCCGAAATGGAGATGGAAGTGCGCCCAAAAGTTTGAGATCTTTGCCAATCCGCTAACGGCGGCAAAGCCAGTTTCCGAAGGACCTTCTGCATTTCGGCTATCCGCTTTCGAAACGCGAGGGTGTCCTGCGAAGAAACCTTCCATTTCGTAAGGCATCGGATCGCACCCTTAAGGTCAGCACCGAAGTTGGTATCGAGTTGGCGAAACCAGTACCCATACGCGAGCCACACCGCCTCGGCTAGCTGAGGAGTCTTTTCCAGACACTCAATCAGTCCGGACACGGCCTCGCAAAACTGAATGAACTTGCAGAACCCGTTCAACGCTCGATCTAATTCCCCGCGCTCTTCTGGGGCCAATTGCAGAGCGCTTGCCAGACGCTTGGCGTTCAAGAGACCTCTTTTTACTCGGGCAAAGTCACACTTCACAGTTTTATTTGTTCGGAAACCACGATCCAACGCCCAAAGAAATGAGTGAAGGTCGCCGTCATGTTCAACAAACTTCGTTAGCTTCAAAAACTCATGAAATGCAACATTCAACTCAGCGCTTTTCGGGAGCACGTAGTAGCCGACGCCAGACTGTAGCCGCTCCCGTAACCTCCGCGGGAGATCCTGAGGATAATGCCACTCGTAGTAGCGACGTACGATTCCGTCACACAGCAAAGGCAAATGCTCTTTACGAAATGACGGCGGCATCTCCTCTATAAACCCTGTCATGATCCCGATCTCGACTATGCCGTAAAATGTGAGCAAGCAATCAAAGTCAGCTCGTCGCAGAGTTTCCCAGTCGCTTGGCTCCTCTCCCAATTCGCCGTGATGCTGTAATACACGGCTAAGCTTCAGCTTCCTCCATTTTGAGAAGTTATTGAAAGCAGTTTCCGCCGCAGTCGCAACAAACCACTGTTTCTCGAGATATCTGAAATTGCGATCATGCATAGACTAGCTCCTTCAGCAGCAAGCGCACTGTTTTGTCATTCCCAGTCGGTTTGCAGATAGAAACATGACTCGCTCCTCTGATCTCTTCGAATGGAGTCTTGTCCTTACCGAAGCATCCATTGATCACGACTTTGTCCTTCCATGCCCAAAAAGTTAGAGGTGAACATAGATTAGGGGTGTTGTCCTGCAGTTCTTCGGTATGCTCACGCAACTCTTCGAGAAATTTGCTGTCCTCTTGCAGATCCTTCAGCACTGGCCAGGCAAAGGCTGCGACACCATCAATAAATTCAAGTGAAACGCCGAGCGTCGCCGCAGTCACTAATCTAAACAGTCTTGCCCCACAATGCGCTGGCGCAAACCAAACAAGTTTTGTTCGCTCTGGCCACCGTCCAGTTCCGCTGCGCAGTTGATTTAACATGGCGCGTCGGCTGATACATGCTCCCAAGGAATGGCCAACAATTACCATTGCTTTGTAATTCCACTTGCTCTCCCGTCGTAATCTGGAATCGTATTCCTCTATGCTACGATTCACGACTCGAGCAGTGTTGAATAGCAGCTCGTTCAAGAATTTCTGCAACTGATTGGCGCTCTCGCCGGCTGTCTGGCGAGCGCTATCGTATCCGAAGCAAACAAGATCGTAACCCTTCGCTTCGTTGTGCAAACACAGCTGCTCCGGAAAGCCTCCCCAAGTGTCGACGGCAGAACCTTTGAACCCATGAACGAAAACAAGTAGCCTTCCTTGCGGGCTCATAGACCAGAGCGCCTGCGCTCCGTGTGCGCTCAACAAATCCAGTCGCGGTGTATGTGTCTCTCCTGTCATTCTTGACTCTCATTAGAGGTTGGTAACTGTAGATTTGGTCTTAAGGCTGGGGGCTCGTCAATGGCCAATTTCGGTAACGCCGTGACAAAGTTCTAAAAGCGCTCGTCTCGACGCGCTTCTCCTGCCTTGAAGTAGGGTGTGAAACCCTGCCGAGTCCCCGAGCGACAACCCTCGGTTTTGCCGCGTGGGTCACATCAGCAAAAAGCTTGCAGCCGCTTCAGGCCGTCGGCGGATGGCTGACGTCAACGAAGGGAACTCTTCGGGGGACGCCCGGGGTTGGACAGAAATAGAGACGCGCTATCCCCAGTGTGATGGCAACTCGATGGATCATGAAAGCGGACGCCGAATGGGGGCACAACCCGAAGAAGTTTTGCTTCTGGAGCGCAGGGGTCAAGCCGTTCACTTCTTCGCCATCGCCGTATTCTTAGGCAATGCTCCGGCCCCAGGGAGGTTGAGGCGAAGCCGATAAATACCTGTCTGAGCGGCGAGGTAGAGCGTTCGACCGTCCGTATCACCCCAGGCCATGTTGTGTGGATGCTCCGGCCCTCGCAGGGTGGCGAGGTGCTTGCCGGTGACGTCGAGAATCCACAGGCCCCCGGGGCCGCTCACATACACATTGCCCTGAAGGTCCACTTTCACACCGTCAATGGCATCTTCGCCGGGGGCGCTCGTCAGGTCGTAGAAGAGTTCGCCTTTGCCGAGCGTGCCGTCGCCTTTCACAGGATAACGGTTCACTACTTTCATCTTTTCATCCCAGTTTCCGACGTAGAGGAATTTCTCGTCGGGCGAGAAGGCAAGTCCGTTTGGGCCGGTGAAGTCTTTGGAGACGAGCTGCACATTGCCGTCGCGCACGGAATAGACGCCAAAGTGCGGTGTCTCGCGGCGAGGGTCCTCCGCGAACTTCGGCAGGCCGAACGGCGGGTCGGTGAAGAACAGTGTGCCATCGCTGCGATAGACGAGGTCGTTCGGTGAGTTGAGCCGCTTGCCCTCAAAGCGGTCAGCGATTACGGTCGTGAGGCCATTTTTCTCGATTCGGACGACGCGGCGATTGCCGTGCTGACAAATCGTAAGCCGGCCCCGTTCGTCGAGCGTGAGGCCGTTCGAGCCTGGCTGGCGATACTCACCGATATTCTCGCCAGTATACCCGGACTTGGTGAGATAAACGCTGACGTCGCCTTCCGGTGTCATGCGATAGATGACGTTGTTGTTCGGGTCGGAGAAGAGGAGATAGCCCTCGCCATCCGGAACCCACACCGGACCTTCAGTGAACGCAAACCCATCCGCGAGCTTCTCCAGCTTGGCACTGGCGGGCAGGATTGCGTCCAACGCGGAGTCCTTGCGATCCACTTCGAGTTTAACTTCCCGCGCCTTGCTCAATTTGCCGCGTGCATAGAAATCCAGCGTAGCGCTGCGAACCCAGATGTAAGTGTCGGGGTGTGTCGAAAGCGGGCCATTAATGCCAAGCACGGCAATTGCAAACGTGTCTCCGGGCTTGGCGTCGCTGGTGAGCACAACACGATTCGGCGCGTTCCAGCCGGCAGCGACTGCGCCGCCATTCTGCCCAAGCACGAATGGTGCTTTGCCGTTCACCGAGACTTCCGCATAATCGTCCACGACGATTTCAAACACGGCAGTCGACCCCTTCGTGTCAAAACCGCCGACCTTTTCGGGAATGGCCACGGTGAGCCGATACCAGTTCAGCGAAAGCCGGCCATTGCCGCGACGCTTCTCCAGTGAATCGGGGGGAATAATCTCCCACTTGGAGTCATCGAAATCGGTCGCACGGGCGTCCGGCATGAAATCGAACGTGCGGTTCTTCGGCCCACTGGCTTTGAGGTCTGGGCCGACACTGCGATGGTCGATCTCGTTGATGCGCGTGTCGCTGTAGCGCCATTGCGCCTTAACGCGCGCGACTCCCTCGGTTGTGCGTAGATCCACGACCGCGTCTGGGAGAACTGCACGAGGCGCCTGATCAGCTCGAGAGGAGACGGTGGCGATGGCGATGGCTGCGACGCGGAGCGCAGCCTGCAAAGAAGCGCGGATTCGGTTCATAGGCTTTGTTTCCAACGGCGTTTGGTCGCGAGGCGACGGGGTTCCTTACAGGATGCATAGGCTGGAGCCCGAATTTCAGGCACACCCGGCAGCTATTCCTCGCGAAAAGGCGGTCAGCCGTCCCAATCGACCATTCCAATGATCGCGATATTGAAGCGCACCAAATGCGCTCGAAGGCCGCATCCTTGCCCGCGACCCTTCGCGGCCCGCCGTGAGATATCGCGGCCGCGATTGTTGTGGGTGAGGTCGTGACCTTGATGGCACCACACAGAAATCCACGAATTCCTTGGTATTCCGTGGTTTTTTAGACCGAAGCGCATCGTGGCACAGGCTTTGCAATAGGTGCACTCGCCTATGATGACCACCGCGAATACGACAGCGAATACACAGCCAGGCGCCATAACACCAGACGGGTGGGTCGCGGCGCACGGCGACTATCTCTTCAATTTCGCCATCGGCCAGGTGCGCGACATCAGTGTGGCGGAAGACCTGGTGCAGGAGACTTTCCTGGCCGCGTTCAAAGGGCGCCATCGCTTTACTGGCCAATCGTCCGAACGCACCTGGCTCGTTGGTATCCTGCGCCACAAGATTTGCGACCACCTACGACACACCTGCCGCGAACGCTCTGTCCGTGCAGACGTCCCAGTAGCTCGCGGTGACGACGAAGCGTGGGAAGAGGCGGTGATGTGGTTGCATGATGTGGCTGCTGAATGTCAGTCCCCGAACCGTCGGCTCGAACTGGGGGAATTTCGGATGAATCTCGAGACGGCTCTCGGCAAACTGCCGCCCCGCGTCGCGCAAGTGTTCCAGCTCTACGAAGTCGAGGAACGCCCTAACAACGAAGTTTGTCAGCGGCTCAACATCTCCGAGAGTAATCTCTGGGTCATGCTCCACCGGGCGAGGAAACAACTGCGAAGCCACCTCGCCGAGTGGTGGAATAGCGAATCAAAGCAGAGCGAAGCGTGAATACTCTCAATCATTGACCTTTCATGCTCAAGATCTCTCAAATCGGTCCGGTCAATCACACCGTTACGCTACGGGTCGAAGGCCGCATCGTGGGACCGTGGGTGGCCGAACTTCAGCACTCGTGCGAAGAAGTGCTAAGGGACAACCGGACGTTGAAGCTTCATCTCGCCGACGTGGAGTTTATGGACCCGCAGGGCGTTGCGCTGCTGTCGAGTCTTCGGTCGCGTGGTGTTGCCCTGCTGGAATGCCCGCCGTTTGCGGCTGAGCAATTGAAGGCGACAGGCAAATCGTAGTGCTTCCCTTACTTCGGCTGCTGGGAGTTTCGGTCCGGGCGCTTGATGCCCAGGTTTTTCATCCGGCTTCGGAGAGTGCTGGGATTGACGTTTAGAATCTTCGCGGCGCCGCGCTCGCCTTCAACCATCCAGTTGGTCTGGGTTAGCACCGCTTCGATGTGGCGCCGTTCGACGTCTTCGAGGGAGCCGGTGCTTCTGTTCGTAGGTACCGGGGTGAGGGAGCTTTGCTCTATTCCGGCAGCGGAGGTGTGACTTGAATCGAGTCTCATCACGTCGGCTTCCGTACCAACCGTGGGGGCGGGACAGAAATCAGGAGCCAGTTGCAAGGTGTCGCCCGGCGATAGCAGGATGGCGCGCTCAATGACATTTTGCAGTTCACGGATGTTGCCAGGCCAGGCGTAGCTCACGAGACGTTCCATTGTTTCAGTGGAGACGCGCTTTGCCGACTTTCCGAATTTCTTGGCGAAGCGTTGCAAAAAGAAGCTCACCAACAATGGCACGTCGACGGCGCGCTCGCGCAACGGTGGCACGACAATTGGGAATACGTTCAAGCGGTAGTAAAGATCGCGGCGAAACTTGCCTTCAGCCACGGCAGCGCTGAGGTCGCGATTGGTCGCGGCGATGATGCGCACGTCCACCTTCACGGTCTTGCTGCTGCCGATCGGTTCGAACTCCTGTTCCTGCAACACGCGCAGCAGCTTCACCTGTGTGTCCGGCGGCAGTTCACCCACTTCGTCGAGGAAGATCGTGCCGCCGTCAGCAACTTTGAAACGGCCGTCGCGATTCGCCAGGGCGCCGGTGAACGCGCCTTTGACATGGCCGAACAATTCGCTCTCGACCAGGCCAGCGCTGATGGCGCCGCAGTTCACCTTCACGAGCGCCCGCGCCTTGCGCCCGCTGCGGTCGTGGATGGCGCGGGCGACGAGTTCCTTGCCCGTGCCGGTTTCGCCAATGATAAGCGCGGTGGAATCGGCGGGTGCAACCTGGTCCACCTGCCGCAACACGCTGAGCAGAGCCGGGCTGCTGCCCACGATTTCTCCGAAATTATGTTCGCTGCGAATCTCCTCCTGAAGATAGGTATTCTGCGCCAGGAGCCGCGCCTGCTCCTGCTCCATCAGCACCCGCTCCGTGATGTCAACGAACATCGTGCGCGTGTAAGTGCCGCTTGGGTCGGGCCGCGACCACCACTGAATCCAAATCGGTTTCCCGTTGTCCTTACGGCGCAATTCGAGTACGACGCCGCTGGTGTCGGTGCCTCGGCCGATGGATTCGAGCGCTTCCTTCAATCGGCGTTGCGCGTCGGGCGTGTCGGGAATGAAGGTTTTCCCGTACGTCCCAGGGATTTCCTCCGGTTTGATGCCAAGAATGCGCATGGCCGCGCGGTTGGCTCGGATGAAGCGCGTGTCCACGCCTTCATGCACGTAGGCAATGGGCGCCTCGTCGAACAGATCTTGGAATCGTTCTTCACTTGCGGTCAGAGCTTCGCCGGCCTGTTGAAGTTGATCGCTAATGCGCTGCTTTTCCTTCTCCAACTCCGCGAGTTTGCGCGCGGCGAGTTCATCGCGCAGGCTTCGCATCTCCTCGTCTGCTTGCTTGCGTTCCAGTTCAGCACCAGCCCGCGCCGCGAAGGTTTCCATCACCGACAGCGCGAGCGGGTCGGCCGGCATCGGTTTGTCGTGGAACACGACAAGATGACCGATGATGCGTTTCTCCGAGTTAATGAGCGGCACGCCGAGATAACTCACCGTGCCCATGTCGATCATAGCCTTGTCTTCTGGAAAAACCTCCGCGAGCCGGTCAGGAACATGGCAAGTGCGGCCCTGCGCGACTTCCATGCAGGGCGTGCCCGGTAGAGCATACTCGAAATCCGAACCGAAATCGCTGTCCTGCCAAAAGGCCAACGAGCGGGCACGTAGGTTCGGCAAGCACTCGGCCACGAAAACCCAGCGGACGTGCAAACCTTGAGCGAGATGCCGGACGAGCGATCGAAAGAACTCAGTTCCGGTCACCGCCACGGTTCCGTGAATAATTGCGGTGAGGAGTTCTTCCGAACGCCTTGATTGCCCGTCATTCTTTGCCGCCGGTGATTTCATCAATGGGCGCCGCCTGACCACAACGCTTGTTCATATCATTCCATCCGAGTCAATCAAACCTCAAAAACCCGCCTCGGGTCCGCCAGCTCGGCTACTTTTTCTTCGGGACGGCACTCATCGCACAGCGAAAGCCGACGTCGTGGCAGGTCGCTCCGAGCGCCTCGAAACCTTGATACGAAGCGCGGGCCTGCCGGGGGCTGTAGCTGTAAGCGCCGCCGCGAATGATGCCGCGAGGTTCCGACTCAGGCTTCAGGCTGAGCGGAGTTGGGTCCGTCCACACGTCGCTCACCCACTCCCAAACATTGCCGGCCAAGTCCTGGCATCCGTAGGGGCTGACGCCTTTCGGGAAGCTTCCGCCGGCCAGCTTCCCCTTCGCGCCGATGAGCGGCGACGTGCAAGCCCGCGCGTTGGTCAAGACGATGCCAGCCCGTCGATTGATGTTCGCACGGTCTGCGCTGAATTCATTACCCCACGGATAAACCCGGCCATCATTACCTCGCGCGGCCTTCTCCCATTCGGCGCTTGTCGGCAGTCGCCGGCTCGCCCAGCGGCAGAACTCCTCCGCTTCGCGCTTGAGCACGAAAGTAACCGGCAAGTCGTCTTCGCCCGGCGGGTAGCGGTGGTCCGTCCTGAATTCCTTGTAGCGGCGATTGGTGACCTCGAACCGGTCGATGTAAAACGCTTGAACGAACTCCTTTCGAATCGGTCGCTCGTCTGGTTCCGCGTTCGGGTCGTCGCTGCCCATCCAGAACTCGCCCGCCGGTACCAGGACCATTCCCGGTGGCGGCGGCTCGTAGACCTGCGCGGAGAGCGCGGCTCGATGCAATCTCGTCCACGACTCTACACCAACCCACGCCAGTGACAGCAGAGCGGTAACGCCGAGGATGAGGAGGTGAAGTCTTGGTTTCAAATCACTAAGGCGTCGCGGCCACAGATTGTGCCGATTCAAAAGCGTTGCGCCACTCCTTTTCAAGTATCTCCAGCCGCGGCAGTCAACGTGACGGCAGTGGCTCCAAGTGTGAGCAACATTTCTCTACGGTTCATGATGTCTTTCCTTTTGCTGAACGTGTCCAGGTTGATTACTGTGGCGACGGCAAGTTACTTCTGTGCCGTCTTCGTCTCTCCTACGGCGTGCGCCCCGGCGTAGGCCACTTCTTCATCTTGCGCCGCGCTCTTCGCGCCACTTACACCGATTGCCCCGATGATGTGCTCCCCGTGCTTGATGGGAACGCCTCCCTGCAGCGGTGTGAAGTCTGCGGGCAGCGTAGTCATGGCGAAGCGACCTTTATTGATGATGTCCTCGAAATCTTTGGTCGGTTTCTTGAACAGCACGGCGGTCTTGGCCTTGCCGATGGAGATATTGGGGCTGGCGGTAAACGTGCCGTCGAGTCGGACGAAGTAAAGCAGGTGCCCGCCTTCGTCCACGACGGCGATCGCGCTGCCGGGAGCGCCGTTGGCCTTGGCGTAGGCGATAGCCGCATCGGCAGCCTTCTTTGCGCCGTCGAGCGTGAGCGTGTGTTTGGTGGCTATATCATCGCTGGCGAATGCAGCGGTGGCGGACAACAAGAGAGCGAAACTGATTTTTGTGAATTGAGTGTTCATTGTGATTTTTTTGTATTTTTTTGGAAAGCAATGGTTGAGTGCGGGCGTGGTCTAGTTTTTCGCTGATCGCGCATCCGCCAGGACGGACCTGCCGAGAAGGCCGTCCACAGGATTCTTCTGGCCGGCCTTCACTTCGACGAGGCGCGGCCAGAAACTGTCCGCTTTCTCTTTGTTGCCTCTAACATCCTTCTCCCAAAGTTCCACAGCGCCCTTGGTGTGCTGCACGATGAGTTGGCCATCGACGATGGACCACAAGAGGGGATTGGCCGGACGAACCTTGCCGATGCTCGCCGCGTAACCACAGTAGCCGCCATAGGCCGGTGCGTATTTCGAGGGCGCTTTCTCGAAGGTCTCGCGGTTAGCCTGCGATACGAAGTGATAGAGAGCGCCGTTGTAAGTCGCTTCGATGGTCGCGTCGCCGATCTGCGGCTTGCCGCCGGTGAAATAGGCAACAGGATCGTAACCTTCGAGCGCCACGCCGCGTTTGTCGGTCTGCACCAGCGTCTTGCCACCGGTGCCGTTGCGGATGACGAGGCTGGGCCAGTTTTTGTCGGCCTTCACGATGTTGCCGGCCTTGTCCTGGTTGAAGAGGTCAGTGGCCTTCTTGTTGTGTTGGAGAACCAGTCGCCCGTCGATGATCTGAAACCACTCCGGGCTAATCGGCGACAACCGGTCGATGCTCGCCGCGTAACCGCAGTAGCCCCCGTAAGCCGGCGCATACTTCGCCGGGTTCGCGTCGAACATCGCCTTGTGCTCCGTCGAGACAAAGTAGTATCTCGCACCCTCGTATTCGGACTGAATCTTCGGGTTCCCCTTCACCGCCTTGTTGTCGGTGAAGTAGGCGACCGTGTCGTAGCCGAGAATCGCTGCACCATCCTTGTTCTTCAGGACGAGAACTTTGTGTCCTGGCTCGTGATCCGCAAAAGCAGCGCCCGCCAGTGTGAACGCTGCCGTCAATGTCAGTAGCAATGTTTTCATGTCAATGGGTCGTGGAGTGCGTGAAAACCTTTCAACGAGTTTTTGCGGAGTGTGCGATGCGCATGGTCAGCGCCTGCAGGCCGGCTTCCAATGCTTCCGGTCGCTTCCACGGAATGAAGTGGTTCGCATCTGGTTGGGCCGGAGTCGGGCACGAGATATGACGTGCACACACGCGGACTGATCTTGAACAAGCAGAAAATCGCGGACCGCTCGTCACGGATGGACTTGGAGAGGAACGCCGACGGCTCGGTGGACATTCACTGCCGCCCCAACGCTCCCGCGGGATTCGAGGCGAACTGGATTCCGAAGGTCGGAGACCGGAACTGGTTCGCCTATTCCCGCCTGTACCAGCCGACGGAGAGTTATTTCGACAAGAGCTGGTCGCTGGGCGATTTCGAAAAGATATTGCCATGAAACCCGCGCCCGTTCATGAAGTGCCGCGCAAAGCCTGAGGAAGCCAAACTGGAAAACAAAACCATGAAAACAACAAACACGAAGACAAAGGCCATCCTTGCCGCAGTAGTCAGCTTGGGGCTGGGCTCACGTCCGTCCGTGCAGCAGAGACCGGCAACGGCGAGGGCGTCACCAAGGAAGGTGTTGCGCAGATCGCCAAGCCGCAGTTCTCACCCTATGCCGGGCGAAATTATCCGACCCGCCTTTTGTTCGGTGATACCCACCTGCACACCGCGATCTCGGTGGATGCGGGGAGATGTGCCGGATTGGGCAGGAAGATGCCTACCGTTTCGACATTGCCGCCCAGGTCGAGCCGACTGATGCCGACTTGAACGACTACCTACGCGTCCACTCCGACTCGTTTCGCGTCGAGCAACGGTTCACATTCCGCCAAGTCTATCTCAATCCGCAAAAGCATGACGAGAACCTCGCGCGCGACGCCACACAACTGCTCGCGCGGTTGAATCAGGCCGGCAACACGAACGATGCGTCGGCGCTGGGAGATTCGTTTTTGCTGGACCACCAGTTCACAGCCTTGCCGGCCGGCGAGATCGCGAAGCAGTTTGGGGAAGAGTTCGCCGCGAAGCTGAACGGCGTCCCGCCCGGCCAGTGGCTGGGTCCGATTGAGTCAGGCTATGGCATGCATTTGGTCCACATCAGCGAACGCACGGAGGGACGGGCGCCCGCGCTGGGGGAGGTGCGCGATGCGGTGCGCCGGGAGTGGGCCAACACCCGGCGGCTGGAAGCGAATGAGAAGTTCTACGAGGAATTGCTGAAGCGTTACGCCGTGACGATCGAGCGCCCGCGCCCGGACGGGAAGAACAAGTTCGCTGCGAACAATCCGAAATGAAACACGCGCTTCTCATCTTTGTTCTGTTCGTCACCTTCGTGTCTGGAGTGTTCGCTCATGAGGTGCGCCCCGCTTATCTCGAACTACGTCAGACCGCGGCGGAAACCTACGACGTGCTGTGGAAGGTGCCGGGCCAGGGCGAGGATCTGCGACTCGGGCTTTATGTGAAATTTCCTACGGGCTGTACAAACATCACCAAGCCGCGAGCTTCGATGGTCAACAACGCCTTCACCGAACGCTGCACCGTCCAGTGCGTGGGGGGACTGGCCGGCGGCACGGTTCACGTGGCTGGTCTCGCGTCCACGATGACCGACGTGCTCGTGCGTCTGGAACGTCTCGATGGCACCGCGCAAATCGCACGGCTCACGCCATCCGCTCCGTCGTTCATCGTGGAAAGCGCACCGCAAGCCATTCAGGTGGCCGCAACTTATCTAAAACTCGGGGGCGAACATATTCTTCTCGGTATTGACCATTTGCTGTTCGTGCTCGCGTTGGTGTTGCTGGTCAAAGGCCGGCGACGGCTAGTCGGCACCATCACGGCATTCACTCTGGCGCACAGTCTCACGCTCGCCGCCGCCACACTCGGTTTCGTGCATGTGCCCGGCCCGCCCGTCGAAGCCTGCATCGCGCTGAGCATTGTCTTTGTCGCCGCCGAGATCATCCGCAGCCGCCAAGGCAAGCCGGTCCTCACCGAACGCGCCCCGTGGGTCGTGGCGTTCACTTTCGGGCTGTTGCACGGACTCGGCTTCGCCGGCGCGCTCAGCGACGTCGGCCTGCCGCAGCACGCCATCCCACTGGCGCTGCTCTTCTTCAACATTGGCGTCGAACTCGGCCAGCTCGCCTTCATCGCTGCCGTGCTCGGTGTCGTGGCTGGCGCGCGTCGTGTTCCGGTTCGCGCTCCCGTCTGGAGTTGGCGCGTAACGCCTTACGCCCATCGGCGCTGTAGCGATGTTTGGGTCATCCAACGCCTCACTGCATTTTGAGCACACTATGAAGCCAAAGTTCATGACCGTCGCGCTCGCCGCAGCGTTCACCCTCACAACAGCCCGTGCCGCCGAACCGGCCGTGCCCTCACTGACCGCCACGCCCTCCGCCGACGACGCGGCGGAACTGGCGAAGAAACTCAGCAATCCGGTCGCGGCGTTGATCAGCGTGCCGTTTCAGAACAACTTCGATTTCGGCGGCGGACCGAAGGGCGACGGGTTTCGTTACACGATGAACTTCCAGCCGGTCGCGCCCTTCACGCTCACTGCGAAGTGGAACCTGATTACACGCCCCATCGTGCCGGTCATCCATCAGCACGACATGATTGGCACCAGCAGCCAGACCGGGCTGGGCGACATCACGCAAAGGTCCGTGGCGGGCAATGGCGGGCGGCCGGACGTGAGTTCGACCTTTCTGCAACCGTTCGTTGCCTACCAGACAAAAACGCATACGACCTTGACGTTGAACACGGAGTCCGCCTACGACTTGGAAAACTCGCAGTGGACGGTGCCGGTGAATGTGATGGTGAGCCAGCTCGTGAAAATCGGAAAACTGCCGGTGAGCTTCACGCTGGGGGCGAGGTATTACGCCGAAGCCCCGAAGGACGGGCCGGAATGGGGCCTCCGTTTCGCCGTCACGCTACTGTTCCCGAAATGACCGCCACCAAACCAACAATCCACAAATCGAAAACGAATTCTGTCCGCCGCTGATTTGAACCAACCGCGCCAGGGACAGAGCACCAAAACAAAAACATGAAAGCAAAAGTCCTCAACTACGGCTTGTCACTGCTGACGGCTGGTGGAGTGCTCTTCGGAGCGCTCGCTCCGGCCCACACGGCGGACAAGAAACCCAACATCGTCATCATTTGGGGCGACGACGTCGGCCAGTCCGATATCAGTGCCTATTCGATGGGGCTGATGGGCTTCAAAACACCCAACATTGACCGGGTCGCCAGGGAAGGCGTGATCTTCACCGACTATTACGCCGAGCAAAGCTGCACGGCGGGGCGCTCCTCGTTCATCACCGGCCAGGCTGGCCTGCGCACGGGCAACACCAAGGTCGGCATGCCCGGCGCCGCGCAAGGCCTCCAGGCCCGCGACGTGACCATCGCCCAGTTGCTCAAGGCCCAAGGCTACGCCACCGGCCAGTTTGGCAAGAACCACCTCGGCGACCGCAATGAATTCCTGCCCACCGTCCACGGCTTCGACGAATTCTACGGCCCCCTCTATCACCTGAACGCCTCCGAGGAGCCGGAGAATCCGGATTACCCGAAAGATCCGAAGTTCCTCGCCGAGTTCGGACCGCGCGGCGTGCTAGACGTCAAGGCCACGGACGTGGACGACCCGACGGTGGACCCGCGCTTCGGCAAGGTCGGCAAGCAAACCATCAAGGACACCGGGCCGCTGACCAAGAAGCGGATGGAGACGATTGACGACGACATTGCGGATCGCTCCGCGGATTACCTCAAGCGTCAGAAGGACTCCGGCAAGCCCGTGTTCCTCTGGGTGAACTTCACCCACATGCACTTCCGCACCCATCCCAAGCCCGAGAGCATCGGGCAGTCTGGCCGCTGGCAAAGCCAGTATCATGACGCGATGATCGACCACGACAAAAACGTCGGCACGGTCCTCAAGGCGATCGACGACCTTGGCATGGCAGACAACACCATCGTCATGTATTCGACTGACAACGGGCCGCACATGAACACCTGGCCGGACGCCGCGATGACGCCGTTCCGCAACGAGAAGAACTCGAACTGGGAAGGTGCCTATCGCGTGCCCGCCATGGTCAGGTGGCCCGGCCACATCAAGGCCGGAACCGTGGATAACAACATCATTTCGCACCTCGACTGGGCGCCCACGCTCCTCGCGGCCGCCGGCGTTCCCGATGTCATGGAGCAGCTCCTCAAGGGCCTGAAAATCGGCGACACGACCTTCAAGGTGCATCTCGACGGCTACAACTTCCTGCCCTACCTGACCGGCAAGGAAGCGAAGAGCCCGCGCGTGGAGTTCTACTACTTCAATGACGACGCCAACTTGGTCGGCTTGCGCTATGACAACTGGAAGTTTGTGTTCTCCGAACAGCGCGCTCCGGGGACGTTGCGGGTCTGGGGCGAACCCTGGACCAACCTGCGGTTTCCGAAGCTCTTCAACCTGCGGATGGATCCCTACGAACGGGCGGACATCACCTCGAACACCTACTACGACTGGTGGTTTGAGCATGCCTATATCTGCGTGCCGGCGCAGGGCATCGTCGGCAAGTTCCTCAAGACGTTCAAGGAATTCCCGCCAAGCCAGAAATCCGGAACCTTCAGCATCGACCAAGTGCTGGAACAACTGAAGCAAGGCGCGACGGGCAGCAAGTAACGCTCCACTGGTGAATCACGCGGGCCGGCCGGGTGGCCGGCCCGCGACTCCACCAGCGAAGCAATCCTTCGTTGGCAGCAAAGCAAGATCCATGAAGACCATGCTCAAACCCGCCTTCGCGGCACTCCTCATTAGGGCGAGTTTCACAACAGCCATCTCCCACGCCGCCGACCTGCTGCCCTCGTGGAACGAAGGTCAGGCCAAACAGTCCATCGTGGCCTTCGTCGAGAAGGTCACAAAATCCGGTTCGCCGGACTTCGTTCCAGTGGCGGAACGCATCGCCACGTTCGACAACGATGGCACGCTCTGGGCCGAGCAGCCGATGTATTTTCAACTCTTCTTCGTCATGGATCGCATCAAGGCGCTCGCGCCGCAGCATCCGGAGTGGAAAACGAAGGAGCCGTTTGCCTCGTTGCTCAGAGGCGATGTGAAAACTGCGCTGGCCAGCGGCGAAGCTGGTCTTGTTCCACTGGTCTTGGCGACTCACGCAAGTTTGACCACCGAGGAGTTTGAGCAGGCCGTTACGGGCTGGCTTGCCACCGCGAAGCATCCCAAGACCGGGCGACCCTTCACCGAGATGGTTTATCAGCCCATGCTCGAACTGCTGGCCTATCTGCGCGCGAACGGCTTCAAGACCTTCATCGTCTCCGGCGGCGGCATCGAGTTCATGCGCCCGTGGGCGGAAAAAACTTACGGCATCCCGCCCGAGCAGGTTGTCGGCTCGAGTGGCGGACTCAAGTATGAACTCCGCGATGGCCAGCCCGTCATCGTCAAGTTGCCCTCGATTGTTCTCAACGACGACAAGGATGGCAAACCCGTCGGCATCCAACGGCACATTGGCCGTCGTCCCATCGCGGCCTTCGGTAATTCCGACGGCGACTTCCAGATGCTCGAATGGACCACCAGCGGCAAAGGCGCGCGCTTCGGCCTGATCGTGCATCACACCGACGCCGCGCGCGAATGGGCCTACGATCGCCAGTCACACATCGGGCGGTTGGACAAGGGACTCGACGCCGCCAAGGCCAAAGGCTGGATCGTCGTGAGCATGAAGGACGATTGGAAAACCATTTTCCCGAAATGAAACCGGATGATCTGCTGCTCGTGGATGACGGCTCTTCTTCAACCTCGGCGTCGAACTCGGCCAACTCGCCTTCATCGAAGCCGTGCTCGTTGTCGTGGCTGGCGCGCGTCTTTTTCCGGTTCGCGTTCCCGTCTGGAGCTGGCGCGTGACGCCCTACGCCATCGGCTCAGTGGCCATGTTCTGGGTCATCCAACGCATCGCTGCATTTTGAGGACATTATGAAAGATCGGTGCCCGCTACTACGCCGACAAACCGTCCCATGGGCCGGACTGGGGACTGCGCTTCGGGGCGTCCTGTTGTTCCCAAAATGAATCGGATCGGCCTGTCGAGGTTTTTCCGGCCGGCGGATTGACTCGATGGCGTGATCCACTTAGCGCGACGCAGCCGTGCTTGCTGCCGGAGCAACCACGAGGCGCAACGCATGCCCATCGGGATCACGCACAATTCGCTGAGCGGTGTCTTTGCCGCCCGACACAAATCTCGCGCCGTTGCTGTGCAAGCGCTGTTCCAGTCGATGCAAATCGTCAACGTGCAACCACGTTTGCCAGAAAATGAGGTCGTTCGCCTTGGCGTCGTCGGGCAGCGTCCGCCCGCCTGGCGGCGTGATGTATTCGAGGAACTCAATGCCCGGACCGCGCTCGGCGCGCAGAGCAGTGATGCGTAAGCGTGCGCCGAAAACCTGGTTCAGGTGTTCCTGCTCGACGCCGTAATTCTCGGCTCGGCCCACCACACGCATTCCGAGCAGGTCGTGGTAAAATGCCAGGCTTTTGTCAGTATCGCTGACGACAATTGCCGTATGGTCGATTCCGAGGAATAGATTGGTTGTGGTCTGCTGCCACTTCGGATCGCCCTTCCCAGGCGGGAACCAGATAATTTCAAGGACATGATCCTCCGAGTCACGGAAGTAAAAGGCTTTGATGCCGCCCGCATCTTTGTTCCACGCTGGCAGCGTCTGTGGTGCGGTCGAAACGTGCTTGACCTTCACGCGACGCAAGTGCTCATACGCCCTGTCCATGTCACTCACAACGATGGCGATGTGCTGGAACCAATGGTCGAAGCTCCGTGAGTCGGACGGGATAGGCCGACCTTTGTTCGTCAGGTGCTCGGTCAGCGTAATACGCTCGTCACCGATCTTTAGGTCTGCGCTCCGCAACTGCGTCCCGGTCAGACCGAGCAACCCGTCCGCTGCGCCAGCAGTGGACTTCGATGCCGACACTTTCTCAAACGGTAGAACTCTGGTGTAGAATTCAATTTCTCGATCCAAATCCCCGACCGTTAGCCCAATCGCCCCGACTTCGCGCACCGCCGCCTGCGAAGACGCGACCAACAACAGCAGCACCAGCGCAACCCGCGCGCCAAGCGCCCACGGTGTGTGGCGCTCGCCGCATGTGAAAAGGCCCGTCGGCTCGTTCGCGCAGTCCTCCTGTGGCCAACCGAGGGGCGAATGCTTATGAAAGGCGGGCGGGGCTGCTACGGCATCTCCTCGAATGGATGGGGAGGAAGGGCGGGATTCCGATGGGCGAGGATCAAGTCGCCGCGCAGCCCCGGCAAATCTTCGAACGACCACGTTCATGAACGTAATCTGTGTTCGCATTCGTGGATTGGTCGGAAAGGCGGGTGGAACCTTACTGCGAACGGACTCAAAAATGGTTCGCCTAGCCCTTGAGGCGGCGGTACACGGCTGGGTCCGCGCGGAGGATGAGCAGATCGCCTTGGCGCTGAACTTCGCCTGTGATTGAGACCGGCTCGGCGACTAGGTTCAGCACTTGTTTGTTCACAGGCTTACCGTCGCGAGAGACTAACAGGAGATAGAGCGCGGGGCCGTTCGACTGGCGCACGAGCAGCACCGGCGGGATGCCACCGCTAATGCAACGGATGGCGCAAGCGCGGTGCGGCGTGAGGGCGCCGGGATTCATTACGCCGAGGTAGCATTTGCTGTCCACGATTTCGCCAATGAGCGTCTGCTCGCCGAGGCTCACGGGTGACACGATTTGAGCGGTCGAAAGATTTTTCCCACCACCAGCTGCTTGCTTGATGGGTTCGGCCACGACCTCGATCATCGTTTGCCCGCCACGGTAGATGAGCGTTCCTCTCAAACTCACAGAGCTTCCGTCCAGGCGATTCGCGGTTTCAGCGTCGATGCCGAACTTGAATGGCTTCACAAGATAGTAGCTGGAGAATGCCGCCTGGCCGTCACTCGCTCCGGGACGCGGCACGAGGAGGTGCGGATAGGGCTGGCTTTTCAGGATGCCGGAGAAGCTTTTGACTTTGCCCCACTCGAAGACGCTGACGCCGATGGTCCGCTGCGCCAGCGAGAGTATCACGCCGAGTGCAACGGCCAGCGCGAGCAGGAGAACGACCGCCCACCGCACCCGCGAGCCAACGCCGGCCGGTGCTTTCTCTTCCCAACCAATGTAGAACTCGTCGTTGCCAGTCATGCGGTTTGTAGCGCTTGCGATTCCGCCGTAGCAATCAACGCGGGTTCGGCGCGTACGCCGGGAGGATTCGGCTTGGGATGAACCAGCACCCGACCGTTCACCACGCGCACATTGAACGTCGGGACTTTCTCAACAAACGGTGGTGGCGAAGCACCCGTTTCCGGAACGTATTGATACCCGTGCCAGGGACAGGTGATGCAGCCGTCGAGGATTTTGCCTTCGCCAAGCGGGCCGTTCTGGTGCTGGCATACGTTCGACACGGCGGAAACTTTGCCGTCGTATTTGAAGATGGCGACGCGTTCTCCGGACAGACAGACGATTCGGGCACGACTCTGCGGGATGTCGGCAATGGCGCAGGCATCGACAAAGCCCGTGTCCGCGGCGGACGCATCGTGGCCACGGTCGGTCGGCGCTTCCTTGAACGCAGCCGCGAGGTGGAGTCCGAGCACAAGCACGAGTCCGACTCCGGTGGCGACGGCATACACAGGGTTCACCTCGGCCTGAAGAACGCCAAACGTGACGTGCAGCACAAGCAGTCCAAACGCGACATAGACGAGCATGTGCAGCGACTTCCAGACCGGCGCGCTCAGGTTCGCCAGCCAGAAGTCGTGGCTCGTTGCGGCCATCAGGAGAAGAATCACGAGCGCGAAGAAACCAAACGGTTGAAACGGCACGCCCGCGATGGACGCGGTGATCGGGCTGCCTCTGAAGGTGCTCAGAATGGGATTCGTATCGCCACCGGCATGGTATGTGATGATCACCAGCGCAGCGTGAATCAGGCCCAGCAGGCACATCGTCACGCCAGCATGACGGCGGTTGTAGAGCAGCGGCAGAAATCTTCTGTCCAACCGGCACAGTGGGCCGATGCAAAGTATGACGTGGAGTAGAAAGAACGCTGCCGCCGCGAATGCCCGGATCAGCATGATTTCGTCGGTGACGAACGGGAAAAGGACTTTGCTGATAACAGCGAACAGAATCAAAAAAGCTCCCACGCCACCGGCGAGCACGAAATCATAAATCCGCTTTTGCCGATTCCACTGCACTGCGCTGTATTCAAGGCCCATGTCGTTGTCTCCGAAGTTCAGTCTTTTTCCACGACGAAGGATTTCGACGCCGCGACCACTTCATGATCGGCCAGGCTGTAGAGCACGAAGCGGCCGGCTTCGCCGCGCACATCTGCAGGCATGGGAAGTGGTGCGCGGTTCGACAGAGCACCGAGCAGTCGCGCGTTGTCCGGCAATCCCTCGACTGCTGACTCTTTCCCTGCCGCCCAATAGACGAGGACATCCGGCTTCGCGAGTTCGTGAAACATCAGTTCCACTGCCACGTAACCTGCGGCATTCCGACACAGGCTGGTGACAATACGTTGGCCGGGCCAAATGTCCGTCTTGGTCCAAACGACTCTGCCGAAATCGTTCGTGTGACCGGCGAGTCCCGTTGGAACGGTCGCGGCCACCGGAATAGGTTTGCGCGCCACGAGGCCGGCTGCGAACGCAACAGGCAGCAACACGCCAAGCGAACAGACGATCACCCGATGCCGTTGTCGAAGTGGTCGAATCATGCTTGCGCCTCCCTCCGTGCCGCGCAGCGATGCGGGTTGTTCTCTTCCGGTGGTTCGTGGATACCCTTCAACCAGCGCAGCGCGAGCAACGGCCAGAGGAACATCGTTCCCGGGATGATGAGCACGCGGAAACCCCAGCTCCCATGCGCGGCGTGCGGGTCAATCTTTGCGACGCCCAGCAGCACGAACGGAATGGCGAACCCAAGTCCACACAGCAGGTAGATCCCGGCAGCGATGAGCAATGTTTCGGCAATCATGGCGTTACGGCCTTTTCGGCGTGAGGTGTCTCGTGCACCAACTCCGAATTGAGCGAGTAGCTGATGACGGTTCGGATGGCCACGATCGCGCCGAGAATGATGAGGTCTTGCGTGGTAGGCTTCATCAGCGTGTCGATGATGTCGGCCGCGATGAGGAATTCGAGACCGAGCAAGAGGTAGTAGCCGAGCACCTGCCGCAGCTTGCGCCGCTCGCCTTCTACATCTGCCCCGCGCACGGCGGAGACTTCGGAGCGGAGGAACCGCACAACCCCGCACAGCACGCCGAAGATAATCACCAGCACACCCAGGACGCTGATCCCGAACGTGGCGTGATGGAGGTATTCCATTGGGTGGTTCATGGGTCAAGAGGGCCGTGTGACCTTCCGAACTTGGCGAGAAATTCATTGAACCGGCGAATCATGCACGAATTGGTCGCCGGACTGAACTTAACCTTACATTGAGTTTTTCAGGACGCCGATTGCTTCCCAGCGTTCGCCGCCCCTCGTCGGCCACGTAAGGTCTGGCGCAATTCTACGACTAAACCCCTGGAATGACACGGCCCGGAGGGCCGTCCAGACACGACGATCCCAGTGATATGGCTTTGACTGTCCGACCAGCCAGTGCCGCCGATGCGCGGGTCGTGGGTAACCTGGCGCGTCAGTTCGCCGGCTATCTTCGCAGCCTTGGCGACACCACCGACTTCAAACTGAGTGCCGAATCGTATTTGCGAGATGGGTTCGGCCCGAAGCCCGCATTCGCCGGCCTGGTCGCAGAAGTTGACGACAATGTCATCGGCTACCTGCTCTACCACTTCGGCTACGACTCGGATCGTGCGGCGCGGAACTTAAACATCGTTGATCTCTACGTGGATGTCGAAAGCCGCAAGCGAGGAGTCGGCCTCGCGCTTATGACCGAGGCGGCAAGGATTGCCCATGAGGCAGGTGCGCAAGAGCTTGTCTGGGCGGTTTACCACGCCAATGCTCTCGCCACCGCATTTTACAAAGGATTGGGAGCGCAGAGAATTACAGATTTATTCTTCATGAAGCTCCGCTCAGATTGCCTCTGATTCTCGGAAGAGGGATGAGCTCCGGTTGCCCGTAGAAGTGCGCCTGCGCGGCAAGCACTTCAGGCGTCGAATAAATCTCGCGGTAACGGCAACGCTTCGGGCGTGACGCCAGTGAACCGGAACCAGTGCCGGTCCATCGGGTTGTCGTATTTGTATTCACCTGCGGTTCCTGCCTGCTCGGCACGGCCTTTGTCGAGAATGCGCGGAAGGATGGCGTATCCGCCAAGCCGCACGCGTGGGCTGCGCGGCGGGCGTTGGGTGAGGTTTGGGGCAGGATTGGTGTTGGTGCTCATAGCGTGGCGGAATGGTCATGTTGTTGGTTCACTAAAGCCGGGATTCGCCGTGCGGTTCTGTGGCGTGTCGATCGTGCCGGGCATGATGCAGTTCACGTTGATACCCGATAGCTTCACTTCGTCGGCAAGGGCCTCAGTGAGACGAATGACAGCGCTCTTAGACGCGCTGTAGGCGGCGCAGCCCGCGGTGCCAGCGAGACCATCGCGGCTGGCGACGTTGATAATCTTGCCGCGACCCTGCCTGAGCATTTGCGGAATGACAGCGCGGCAGCAGAGCAGCGTCGTCCGAAGGTTCACGTTGAAGAGAAAATCCCAATCGGCCAAGTCTGTCTCGTGAACGGGTTTGCCGCCGCGCCAAGCGCCTACAGTGTGAACGAGCGCGTCGATGCGGCCGAATCGGGCGAGGGTGTCGACGACAAGTTTCCCAAGTGAGACTGGCTCTGAAAGATCCACGCCGCTGGTTAGAAAGTGCTGAGACGAGTCGGCCAGTCCGGGAAACGTTTCGCGCAGACCCTCCTGCGAACGGTCCACAAGTACCGTCCGTTGACCAGCGACCTGAAAAGCGTGGGCTGTGGCAGAACCGAGATTTCCTGTGGCTCCGGTGATGATGATGACGTCCTCGGAATTTTGCATACGCTCACTTGGCCATCACGAGTTCGGCGTTCGATCGCGCTGAATGGCTGTCTCCAACTTTGTTGCCGGCCTTGTTCGCTTCCAACCTTTCGAGAAGATGGTCCCCGACGCGCAGGGCGTTGGCGATGATGGTGAGCGTCGGATTCACGGCGGCGCTTGTCACCATGAAACCGCCGTCCACAACGTAGAGATTGTCGAGGTCGTGGGCCTTGCAATTCAAGTCGAGCACCGAGGTTTTCGGGTCGCTGCCAAAGCGGCAGGTGCCGACCTGGTGGCCAAGGCCGTTGATGCCGAGCTTCATGGTGAAGGTTGTCACCGTGCCGGCGTTGAAATACTTTCCGTTCGGCAGAATGTGGCACCCGCAACCGATGCTCTTGAGCGTCTCCGTCCATTTCGCCATGAGCCGATCGAAGGCGGGCGTGTTGTTCTCCGTGTAGTCCACGACGATGTTGCCGGCGCGGTTGAGCGTGATGCGGTTGTTCGGGTCGGGCAGGTCTTCGCTGGTGAGCCACCAATCGAGCGAATGCTTGGCTACAAAGTCGATGTCGAGCGGCGCGTAAATGGACTCGCTGCCTTCCAATGATTCGCGGTCAACCTTGCCCAGCATTTGCACCTGGCCCATCGGATACGGAAAGTCTGCGTCGCCCCAGTAATAATCGAAGAGCGAGAGCGTTTTCTGGAACTTCGTCGGGTTCGCCTTGAACGACGAAACACCAATGAGCGAGCCAAGGATGTGCTTCATCAAGTTGCGCCCCACCATGCCGGAGCTGTTCGCGAGGCCGTTCGGGTGTTGATCGGTTGCCGACTTGAGCAATAGCGCTGCTGAATTGATGGAACCGCACGCTACCACGACGACATCGGCGGTGAAGGTCACTCGGTCGCCATCGACCACCGCTTCGACGCCAGTGATTTCGCACCCAGACGGACTTGTGAGCAGTCGCTCCACTTTCGTCTCGGTGAGCAGCGTGACGTTTTCCAAACCCATCACGGGTCGCACTCCGGCGACCTCCGCGTCCGACTTCGCATGGACGAGACACGGATAGCCGTCGCAGGTCGAGCAACGGATGCACTGGCTGAGATATTTCTGCGCTTCGTTGATACGGATGCCGAGCGGCGTGTAGCACGGTCTGAGTCCGCGCGACGCGAGATTGTCAGCGACCTCCTGGATGCGGGGTTCGTGACTCATCGCGGGATACGGGAACTCCCCGCTGCGCGGCGGCTCGGTGGGATCGAGACCGCGCTTGCCGTGGACCTGATAAAGCTTCTCGGCTTCGGCGTAGTAAGGCTCGAAATCGCGATATTTGAGCGGCCATTCGGGCGAAATTCCTCCAACGTGCTGCACCTTCTCGAAATCGCGCTCCCGCAATCGGAACAGCGCGGCACCGTAAAGCTTGGTGTTCCCACCGACGTGATAGCACATGCCGGCGCGCACCTCTCCGCCGTTCTTGTCATACCAGACCTCGGGACCGAAGTAGCGCGTGGTGTTGAAGGCAATCTTGGTGTCCCAATTCTCCTTCTCGCGCGGCAGGAACGGCCCACGCTCCAGCACGAGGATACGCTTACCGCTCGGTGCCAGTTTGTTCAGGAGCGTTCCGCCGCCCGCGCCGGTGCCGATGATGATAGCGTCGTAGTGGTCGTTCATGGTGCTGATTTGTCGAGATGCGATGAAAACCCTTACACTATTTCGCGGAGGTGACCTTCACCACGTAGTTTGGCGAAGCCGGCAGCCACTCTGTTGCTGTCTATGAACGTTGCGCCTGCCCTGGACGGCTGCGCGAAACCCGGCGCCGTCAAAATTGCGAGTCCAAGGGCAGACAGAGTCCAAAGGAGGGTTTTCATGGTGCGTTGGCCCGATTCGCGCGGTCCCGTCGTTAGCAGAGAGCCCGGCGCCGTTGAGCGACGCCGAGTCTCACTCGTAGATTACTTGCTGGTCAACTGCACCGGCTTGTCGAACGACGCTTCACCGAGATTTGCCTCGGCCCAAGCGCACCAAATCTGCACCTTCGCGATGTCGTGGACGTAATCGGGCACGGTGATGCTCTTGTTGAACTTGTCGCCTTTGATTTTCAGGCGCTGGAGCAGGTAGGCGTGACCGTGCGAATCCACAACCTGCCAATGAGGCGCAGGCGTTTCTGGCGTCACAAAATCGTCCGAGAGCGTCAGGATATTTTTCCCGCTCTGGACGGTATGCGTGACGGTGCCCTTGTTGGCTTTGCCGCCCTCGAACTTGGTGCTGGTGTGCGTGTCGCCGGCCCAAACGCTGGTGGCGGTCAGCAGCGCGAACGCCGCGAATGATGTGAGGAGTGTCTGTTTCATTTGTTTTGATGCAATGGTTTGCTGTTGTTGTTCTTGCCGCGCGGACTGCCCGCAGCGGCGTGTGCTCAATCAGTCGCGGGCCACGCCAGATCCTTACAAGCAGCAGCCATTATTTGGAGAGCCGCACTTGACAAATTAGCACAATCGTCCCAGCGAGTCGGTCGCCTTTGCAAAGCATGAACCAAAAGGCTACACGAAACCGGATTATCGAGGCTGCCGACCGGCTGTTTTATCAGAATGGATACGAGCATACTTCGTTCTCCGACATCTCGGGTGCAGTGGAGATCCCCAAGTAACGCCTGAGCTGCGGCGTGTTCGTTGCGTAAAGCACCATCAGCATCATGCCTGACCGGCTGCGCCGTCCGGTCATCGTATCGCGCTGTCCCTAGCACTCAGTTCCTCAAAATGTGGCAGGTATAGCCGCCCGGATTCTTCACGAGATACTTCTGGTGGTAGTCTTCAGCCGAATAGAATCTCGTGGCGGCCGTAACCTCGGTTGTAATCGGCCGCTTGAACTTGCCGGATTTGTCCCACTGCGCTTTCACTTTCTCCGCCGTCTGCTTCTGGGCGTCGCTGGTGTAGAAGATCGCCGAACGATATTGCGTGCCCACGTCGTTGTGCTGCCGGTTTAGCGTCGTGGGATCGTGCATCCGAAAGAAATAGTCCAGCAGAGCCTCGTAACTCAGCCGCGTGGAATCGAACTCCGCCTGGATCGCCTCCGCGTGGCCGGTGCCGCCGGTGCAGACATCCTCGTAGGTCGGATTCGCAGTGGTGCCGCCGGTATATCCCACCGTCGTTTTGATGACACCGGGAATTTTGCGAATGATTTCCTCCATGCCCCAAAAGCAACCGCCCGCAAGGATGGCCGTCTCGTGTATCGGAGCCTTGATCAGACCCGCCTTCTCGAAAGGTTCGAGATATCGGCCATAGCCAGCCTGGTCCATTTCTTCCACGGGAATGAATTTCAGCGACGCCGAATTGATGCAGTAACGCAAACCCCCTTTGTCGGCCGGACCGTCATCAAAGACGTGGCCAAGATGCGAGTCGGCCATTTTTGATCGAACCTCCGTCCGCACCATCCCGAACTCCGTTTCCTTTTTCTCCACGATATCCGTGCCTTTGACCGGTTGGGTGAAGCTCGGCCAGCCTGTGCCGGAATCGAATTTATCCAGCGAACTGAACAATGGCTCGCCGGAGACGACGTCCACGTAAATGCCCGGTTTATGATTGTCCCAGTAGGCGTTGCGGAAGGCCGGCTCTGTGCCGCATTGCTGTGTCACCGCGAATTGTTCGGACGACAATTTCTTCTTCAACTCCCCCGCTTCAGGTTTCTTGAAATCCTTCATGTTTTCAGGCTCAAAGGTTGATATTTCCGCCGGCTGCGTGCGTCCGATATGGCGCGCCAGAGCGATGATCCCGACGAATAATAAGACCGCCGCCCCAATTCCTGCAATTTTGATGAGACTCATATAAGGTGTGTAGGCGCAGGCCTTTAAAACCTTACAACCGAATCAAACTTTCAGGAACTGAAGCAGTTGCGTCAACGACTCGCCAACGCCGTCGGGAGTTGCATCGAGTCTTTCCGTGGGAAGTTTCTGGCGATTAACCCAAAACGACGGATACCCGAACAGTTTTGCCCCTGCCGCATCCCAGCCGGCAAACGCAACGAACAGGATTTCTTCGCGTCTCAACTTCAATGAATCTACTCCCAATTTGTACGCGCGCGGATCCGGTTTGTAGGTCTTCGCCTGATCCGTGCTGATGATTTGTTCGAACCTGCCGGCAAGACCGGCGCTCTCGATGTTCGCATCAAGCATCGCGCGAGTGAAGTTCGACAGAAACGCCAGCCGAAAACCGGATTGCTTCAGCGACGTGAGCGCCGCCGGCACGTCCGGCCACGGCTTCAGCTCAAGATACGCGCTCATGAGTTTCTTCCGCTTTTCCGGACTCAGTTCAAGGCTGAGCTTGTTCGAGGCAAATTCCAATGCGTCCTGCGTGACATGCCAGAAATCCGCATAATGCCCGGCGGCGACTCGCAGCCAGGTGTATTCAAATTGCCGCGTGCGCCACTCGTTGCTCAATTCGCCGCCGCGACCAGGGAAGAGTTGTTCAGCCAGCGCGAACACCGGGCGCGGATCGAAAATGGGAAACGCGTCGAACGCGATGGCTTGCACGCGCAGATCAGTAGCGACCGTAGAAGCCGCGCCGCCTTCCAAAAGCACACCTGCGACCGCGCTGGCGGTCAGCGAGAGAAATTGTCGGCGAGCCAGTATCGCTTTCATTCCGTTTAATTCGTGGCTGCACGTACGGCCAACCAGTCTCCGTGAGTGGATCACGCTCCTGTGCCCCGACGACACCAGCGCTGCGTCCGTAGTAACGCTCTTGCGCCGCGAGAAC